>DATLVM010000105.1:0-32805 GCA_035577445.1 Pyrinomonadaceae bacterium | reverse complement strand
GTTGGGTAATCGTGCGTCAGCGCCCCGGCACCGCAAAAGGATTTGTGTTTTTGAGCATGGAAGATGAAACGGGAATCTCAAACATCATTGTGACGCCCCAGCTTTTTGAAAAGTATCGATTGCCGCTGGTCAACTTTCCCTTCCTGCTGATCGAGGGAGTGTTGCAGCATCAGGACAATGTGATATCGGTAAAGGCGCGACGCATCGAGCCGCTGGAAATGAAAGTCGAGAGCGTTGGCTCGCATGACTTTCATTGATCGGAAGCCCGACCATAAGCGAGGGCAGGTTGCGCGAGCGGACTCTTTGACGCCTAGTTGCGCGTAGCGTCACTGGCCCTCCCTTACGGTCGGCTTCTGACACAAACAAAAAGGCGGGCCGCAGCCCGCCTTCTCAAATCGGCTGATCGAAAACCTACGGCCGCTTGCGCGTGCCGGGCTTGGTAGTGGTCTTTTCAGGAGTGACGTTCTCAGTGCTCTTCAATTCAGCCAGCACTGCCTTCGCATCATTCTTGAACTTGTGAGTGTCGGGTGCCTTGTCCACGAACTTCTGCAGATAATTTGCCGCCTCCTGAAACTTCGCTTTATCGCCGGTACTGAACAGCGCGAGACCGATGCCCAGATTGGCGTCAGGATCGTCCGGCTTCTCAGTGAGGATTTTCTGAAACTCAACGATCGCTTTGTCCGCCGATCCTGAGTCGAGCAACATCTGCGCCAAATCGAATTGCGCCTTCGATTTCTTCACCGGATCGGGTTCCGCCGCCATGTATTCCTGGAACGCGGTTACGGCGGCGTCGGCTTGGGTTGCATCGACTTTCGTCACGAACAAACGCATCGCTTCGGCGCGAGAGTTCAAGGCAAAATATTTATTCGCGGCAGCCTGCTTTTGTTGTTCAGGATCAGTAGCAGCCGGCTGTTTGTTGAGCAACTCAACTGCCCGATTCGCGGCTTCGGCCGCAGCTTTGAAATCTGCCTTCGCCGACTCGAGCCCTGAGGTCTTTGCGGCATCGTCCTTTGATTGAATTGCCGTATTGTATCTATCCACCGCGCGGGAGCGCAGCGCAGCCGACTTGTTAGTCAAGAGCGAGGGCGCGCCGGGATGTTCCGGATCGGCGTTCAGGCCCGTATCGTATAGGGCGATCGCTTCGTCATATTTCTTCGCCATCAAGGCTGTATTTCCGTTCTTGAAAGCGTCCGAGACGACCTGATTGACATTACCAATCTTTTCATTCTCGGCCGCGATCTCAGCGTTCTTCCTTGCCATCTCTGCGGCTTTGGCCTTATCACCTTCGCTGCCACCGCCGCCACCGTTGGTTGTGCCGCCGCCCGCCGAAACTGAAATTGCTTCATCGCGCGAAAACTTGCGACCATCGCCAGGGGCGAGGACGACATCGACAGGAATTTCACGGCCGGCCTTGACGCCGCTCTTGGCATTTGGTTGACCGCCCGGCGCACTGATAGCGACCACGTAGGTTCCGACGAATGGCAAACCGGCAAACACCCACTCGCCTTTCTTATCACTCTTGGTGTGAAACTCGCCAGTGATGTCAGTGCGATATACGTCAACCTGAGCACCAGCTACGGGAGCCGCTGTTCCATCTTTGCCGACCAGTTTTACGGTGCCGCGCAACTGTCCAGTTTGCGCTAACGCGACGCCGGAACTGACGGCGAGAATTGTTAGGGTCAGTATTGAGAGACTAAGAAAACGACGCATGGTAACTCCTCCAAATGTGGCACCGTGTGGGCCAACGATATGATGCCGCCTTCAACTAGTTAGTTGTAGTAGTAGCCCGGCTTAAAGGTAATCAGCGAGCTTACGAGTGTCAAGCATACTGAATTGGGTCGCGCACTCCCGCTTCCGCGAAAGCCCTCAGCCTTAAGGCGCACGAATCACAACGGCCGCAGGCGCGCTCATCGGCCTGATAACACGACCAGGTCAAATGCAAAGGCGCGCCCAATTCAACCCCTCTTTTTACTATTTCTGATTTTCGTAGGTGTATGACCGGCGTCACAATTGTGATGCTGGTTTCGAATTTCGTCCCGAGGTCGATCACCTGCTGAAACGCTTCATAGAATTCGGGCCGGCAGTCCGGATACCCCGATGAGTCCTCAGCCACCGCTCCGATATAGAGACGCCCGGCCCCGATGACCTCACCCCAGCTCGTGGCGATCGAAAGCAGATGCGAATTCCGGAAAGGAACATAGCTCGTGGGAACCTCGGTTGCGCCGAGATTGGCTTCCGAAACGGGAATGTCTTCGTCAGTGAGCGACGAACCGCCTATGACTTTCAGATGTTCGATGGAAACGGCCAGGCGCTTAGCGACCCGATAATAATGGGCAAGTTCTTCGAATGCCTGCCGCTCGCGCGCTTCCGTGCGCTGGCCGTACGAGACGTGTAAAAAGGCGAGTGCGTCGTTCTCTTCGTTGGCAATGGCGGCGGTCACACACGAGTCCATTCCGCCGGAAACCAGACAGATGGCCAACGACGACTCAGGCATCACAAACGATGCGAGCACATCCTGCGCCGTTTCGAGTACTTCTACTTCGCTGCTTCCACCCATTGACTTTCACACGCCGTGTACGTCGGGTCCCCAAATGTATTTATGAAGCTGTAACTGCATGCGCACGTTGAGTCCGCTCTCGGCGATCCAACTCGCCAAAGCTGTGAGGTCAATCAGCCCCCAAGCCGGCGAGATCAGAACGGCCCTTGCGGATTTTTCGAGATCGTTTTCCGCGATGATCTTCTTTGCGAACTCCCAGTCGTTTCGGTCGGCGATGACGAATTTCACTTCATCAAGATCGGCGCGCAATCGATTAAGGTTCGGCCAATGATTGCGTTCACCTTCAGATGAAGCCGGACACTTAATATCGAGAATGATCCTGGCGCGGGGATCGACCTCTTCCGTCGAAACATAACCGCCGGTTTCGATCAGCACTTCGAAGTTTTCATCACACAGGCGTTTGATCAAGTCAAATGCTTCGCGCTGCGCCAGCGGTTCGCCGCCGGTGATCTCGACCAGGTTGCACCCGAAGTCGCGCACCTTCTGCATAATATCGTCGATCGAAAAATGGTCGCCGCCGCTGAAAGTGTATTCGCTATCGCACCAGGTGCAACGCATCGGACAGCCGGTCAACCGCACGAATGTGCAAGCACGCCCGGCGTGCGTTGACTCACCCTGGATCGAACGAAAAATCTCGGTGATGCGAAGCACGTTGGGATTTTAAGTTTTAGACCCGCGATTGTCGATTTAGGTTCCCACGGAGAGGCTCTTAGAAGACATGGTCGGCAACCAATGCCTCACCAGGTCATCAAAACTTTCGGCCAGGAAGCTGAAATCGCAATTTGGGTGGTCGAGGATCGTGATAGCATTAGGACAATATTTTCCGATTGAATTCGCTTGAGCCTGACTTCGAAACAGATCGATGAAATTGTGGTGGTGGGCGCTGAAGCCTTACTTGCGCGCGCGACTAACAAGCGAGCGTTGACCGCAGCAGACATCTCGACGCGTCTGCGCGCCGTTGCTGAAAAGTACATCCTCAAACATGATCCGCAGGCTGATGACGCGACGATCTCATCATTCCTGAACGGTCTTCATGCCGATGACTTGTTGTTGGTCATCGCATGTGAGAATGGGGATCAAAGCGCGTGGACTGATCTGTTTGAAGGACATGGCGCGACGGTCCGCTCAGCCGCGCGCTCGGCGAGTTCGAACGAAGCGATGGCTGACGATCTCGCGCAATCGATCTGGGCTGAGTTGCATGGATTGAAGATGCGCGAAGATGGGACGCCGGCGGGCAAGCTCGGTTATTACTCGGGCGCTGGTTCGCTGGGCGGCTGGTTGCGCGCGGTGGTCGGCCAACTGGCAATTGATCAGCATCGAAAGCAGTCCAAGGTCGTTCAGACCGAAGAAGATTCGGATCTGGATAGGTTGGCGCTCGATGGCGACGCAGACGGCGCGCACGCCTTTCAAACCGCCCCGAGTCCAGAGGTCTTGCTCACGCAAAACGTCGCGTCGGCGGCCGTCGAGAAGGCTTTGTCGCGCGCGCTGGCTGAGCTCGAAGATGAAGATCGGCTTTTGATGAAGTTGTATTACTTCGAGGGGTTGCGTTTGCGTGAGGCCGGCGCCGTGCTCGGGGTTCATGAGGCAACCGCGAGCCGCCGGTTGACCAGAATTCACACCGAAGTCCGAGAGAGTGTCCAGTCGATTCTCATGAAGGAACATGGATGGACTAAGGCCGAAGCCGCGCGTTCACTGTCCGAGGTGGCGACACAATTGCAGACAGAAATTGAGCCGATGTTGCAGGGAAATGGTGATGCGACGTTGCAAAGTTCACCGGCGGGATGATCGTGGGATGAGCGCAAGTTTTCTAATGTTCAGACGTTCATGAAGAGGGAATTGTTCACGCACTTACGAGCAAATGACACCTAACGACAAACAGATTGACCTGCTGATGCGCAGACACGCGCGAACGGCTGAGCCGGAAATTACCGGCGAACATCTCGACGCTGACGAGATGAACACGTTCGCGGAAGGAAAACTGCCGCCTGCGGCGCGCGCACGATACGTGTCGCATCTGGCGTCGTGTATTGCGTGCCGGCAGCAGGTAGCGCAAATCGCGCTGGCCGGAGGTGCAGTGGTTCGCTCGGAGAGTGCCGTCGCCGAAAGGCCTCGGCGTCGGACCTTTTGGGAAGGTGTGAGCGCTCTCTTTGCGCCCAGGGGACTGCGCTATGCGGCGTTCGCTGCCGTGCTCTTGATAGTCGCCGGCATCGCATTTATTGCTTTGCGTCGACCGCAGCCGCCAAATGATTTGGTCGCGTCCCGAACTGAAAACGAGCAGCATCCGGCCAGCGCGATTCAGCCTCAAGCAAATTCGGCCAACGGAGCTGCTACAGAAGCCAATACTCGTCCGCAGCAATCGAATTCGCCTACGAACACTTCAGCCGGTTCCAATCAATCGGAAAAGCGTGACGCGGACAAGATAGCTGAAGCCGCTCCGGCGCCGACGATGATGAAGGAAGCGCCGCCGGCGCCAGCGGTGGAAACGAAGAAGGCTGCGACCGAGTCTGATTTAGCAAAAAGCCAACCGTCCTACGCGCCACCGCCTCCCGGAGAAACGGGCCAACCCGCGAGTGTGGGCGGTGTCGCCGCGAAACAAGCACCGCAAAAGGCCGAAGCGATGGATAAGATCGCGAGTGCGGACCGCGAACGATCGCAAGGACTCATCGTGACTCAAGCGCGCGACGATCGCGCGCAAAAGGATCAGCCTGTCGCGCAACAGCGTAGGGGCACGGACGAAAAGACGAAGGGTGGACCAAGTCGCAACCTGGAAAACCAGGCCGCTCGCAATGCGAACGAAAATCGCGTTGAAAACATGCCCTTGAGTATCTCGGCACCCAAACCAAATGATACTGAAGAGGCGCAAACGCGTTCTGTCGGCGGACGAAAATTCCGCAAGCAGGGAAAGGCGTGGGTTGATCAGAAGTTCAAGTCATCAATGACTTTGAAGTCAGTTGCGCGCAGTTCAGATGAATTCGACTCGCTCGATTCTGGTCTGCGCTCGATTGCGCAACAGCTCGGCGGGGAAGTCATCGTCGTTTGGAAGGGCAAGGCCTACGTCATCAAGTAGCTCGTGTCAGAACCGAGAGCGGTAGCGACCGGATCAGGAGGAACTTTTAAAACCCCAGCGGGACTTCTGGATCCGGTCGCTACCGCTCTCGGTTCTGACACAGAAGTGACGCCCCGAACCCCGAAGGTTCTCTGCTTGATTAGTTAATGTCGTAAATAGATTTGAACCGTGAGCGTTGCTGGGTCGTACAGGTTCTTGGGTTCACCCGGCTGTTCTATTTCCGATTCTCGACTTACTATTCACTCGTATGTTCTGTCCATCATGCGGAGCCGAAAGCACCGGCCTTAATTACTGCAACCGCTGCGGCGCCAATCTCACCGCGCCCATTGCCGGTCCGACCGTGCAATTTGTTCCGATCAGTTTGACCAAGCCCATACTTATCATTGGCATCCTGGTCGCGATCATCACGCTCGCCGGTTTTGGCGGAATTGTTTCCGGCACTGTTGAGATGGTTGAGCGTGGCGCGGGCGGTGTGTCTCCGGCGCTGCCGATTTTCGGCTTGCCATGCATTCTGGTGATCGACATTTTGCTGATTCGACAGCTCTCGAAGTTAATCAGCGCCGCGCTATCGCCGAAGCCGATTCAAACTCCACAGTTGCAGCAGCCGATGCAGAACGATCCCCGCTTCATGCCCTCCACAATGACAGCGCGACTTGAAGGTGCGCCCAGCGTTACTGAGAACACAACCCGATTTTTCGAGTCCACATATCGCGAACCCCAACCTGTCCCGCGCGACAAACCCGATCGGTAGCGCGTCGCGCTTTCCTACTCCATTGCCCTTCAAAGTCTGAGTTGATAGAGTTTCGTGCGTTCGCAAACTCAAATTCTTTGGAGTGCTTTCGCATGAGATCGTTCCGTTCGAAGATCGCTGTTACGCTTGCGTTATTCCTGATCGGTATTGTTGGCCCGACCTTCATCAGCAAAACGGCCGGCGCATACCCCCAAAATTCCACCGGCTCATCGAAGCAAAGGTCCTCGCGATCAAAGGTTTCACGGCCAGGGCTGCGCGGCAATCCGGATATCCCGAAAATCGTTTCAGAGATCAGCGCAAAGAACATCGAAGCGACGATCCGCAAGCTCGTAAGCTTTGGCACGCGCAACACTCTGTCTGAGCAGCACGATCCGAATCGCGGCATCGGCGCCGCGCGAGATTGGCTTTACGCCGAATTTCAAAAAGCTGCCGCGCAATCAGGCGGACGCATGACTGTTGAGAAGCAAACTTTCGAACAAGCTAAAGCGGCGCGTGTTCCGCAACCAACGATGCTGACGAACATCGTCGCGACGTTGAAAGGCACGCAACCGGAGTCGACGAATGGTGTGTACGTCGTCAGTGGCCACTATGATTCGATGTGCCAAAGTCCGACCGACGCCAAATGCGACGCGCCGGGCGCGAACGATGATGCATCGGGAACCGCAGCCGTTCTCGAGATGGCGCGCGTCATGGCGAAATACAAGTTCGATGCGACGATTGTCTTCATGACTGTTCCCGGCGAAGAGCAGGGGCTGCTGGGCGCGACTTACTTCGCCGAACAGGCGAAGAAGAACACTATGGACATCGATGCGATGTTCACGAATGACATCATCGGCAGCTCGCTCGGGGCTAACGGCGTGCGAGATCCGAAAACCGTCCGAGTGTTTTCAGAAGGCGTGCCGTCAAATGAAACTCCGCAGGAAGCGATGACGCGTCGCAGCGTGGGCGGCGAAAACGATTCGCAATCGCGACAGCTTGCGCGGTTCATAAAAGAGACTACTGAGCGGTACGTTCCCTCGATGAAAGTTTGGATGATCTATCGTCGCGATCGTTATGGCCGCGGCGGCGATCACCAGCCGTTCCTCGAACGCGGTTACGCAGCGGTGCGCTTCACCGAACCAAACGAGAACTATCAACATCAACATCAAAACGTGCGCCTTGAAAACGGAATCCAGTTCGGCGACCTGCCGCAGTTTGACGACTTCAATTACATCGCCAACGTGGCGCGGGTGAACGCCGCGTCGCTGGCAGCGTTGGCCTCAGCTCCGGCGCGACCAAAGAACGTTACGTTTCCGACAAACCTGTCGAACGACACGCCGATCAAGTGGGACGCCAACAAAGAGCCGGACATCGCCGGGTATGAAATCGTCTGGCGCGATACGACGGAAGCGACCTGGACGCATTCACTCGCGGTTGGGAACGTGGACACTTACAGCATGAAAGGCATGTCGAAAGACAACTACTTCTTTGGTGTGCGTGCGGTGGATAAGGAAGGCAACCGGAGTCCGGTTAGTTACCCGCGGCCACTTCCTCGTGCCCCGAGGCCGGGCGCCAGTCCGGCTCAGACACCGACAGTCCCGGAGTGACGGATGAGACATTCACTAGAGGTCAACCTTCAACGAGCTGCGTAGCAGCGGTCAGAGTTAAGCCCAAGGTGAGGCTTTGCGAGCCTTCGGTTAACGAACCAATTAGAGCGATTGAGCCCCGTCGGGGCGACAGTGATTACTGGTAGTAAGCGTGCCCGGGTTCATCACCTTTCTGTCGCCGCTTCGCGGCTCTGAAATAACCAACGAACACCACCCAAGGCTCACAGAGCCTCGCCTTGGGCTTAGTTATGAATGCTGCTGACGCAGTTCCAACAAATTATTAACCATCGTTACCCAAGGCTCGCCCTGGGCTTAACTATGTCCGCTGCTTCGCAGCTCCAACAAATTATTAACCATCGTTACTCAAGACTCGCGGAGCCTCGCCTTGGGCTTAGTTATGAACGCTGCTGACGCAGCTGCAGCTCTAATTCGAGTGACCGCGACTAGCTCCGTCCAGAGCTGAGTCAAATATATCAATGCCGTTTGAAACGGTTCTTCTTATTCAAAAGCCTGCTGCAACCACCGGGCTGATGCCGCGGTGTGAATGAGACCCTTCGAACATCAAACTGCATCGCCACTACCCGGTCGCTATCGCTCCCGGTACTGACTTTCTTATCGCAAGAATTCTCTTGACACCGAAGTCGTCGAGGCGTAGTTTCCCGTCATCGCAAATTCCTTAGCTTGGGTGCTCAAACTAAGCTCACTGCTCACTTGACTCACACAAGCTTTTCTCTTTCCACTCGTTGTTTCTCAAAGGAGGCCAACTCTCATGGCAAACGAAGCAGGGGACATGAAGACGCTTGGCAACTTCAGCAAGCTCATCGAATTAGTGTCAGTTAATGCGGACTACAATCCGGCCAATCAAGCTCTAACCGTCGCATCCCTGAATGCTAAGAAGACGGCGGGATATGCGGCAGTTTCAGACGTCGGCGCGAAGCAATCACCGTCCAAAGCCGCAATCAACGATCGTCAGGTGGAGTTTGAAGATCTGCGTCCAGTGGTCACTCGCGCGGGCAACGTGCTGCGGGCGTCGACCGCGGATGAGTGCAAGCCTCAGGCCCAGGAGTAAGAGAGCCTTCGAATCATGAGTAAAAGCGTGAGAAACACGCGATCAAGTGACAGGTTATGTGGTCAGGCGCCCTGTCTCTCTAAACCCGAAGGATGATCTGAGTCCAATGTGAGTGCAGTGATCTCGCGATCACCCTTCTTCAACCCCAAAGGAGATGAAAACATGAAATCACGAATGAGTTTTTTGGTCGCACCCCTAGCTATAACCATCCTTGTTCTGGGAATACTAGCCTTCCCTACTAGAGTGAGCAGGTCGTCCACGAGGTTGGTAAAGCCTCCGGACATGCCGCTGAATCAGCTCTTGCCGATTGCGTCTGGGGATATTAACAAATTTTGGGGCCAGAGTTTTTACGCCAGCCGTTTGCGTTACACGACTCCTACAATGGTGTATTACATCCAGCCCGTACAGACGCCTTGTGGGATGGCCGTGATGAACAACGCGTTCTATTGCTCGGCCTCGAACACCATCTATTACGACTACAATTTTATGGCCCAAATGTATAGTCAGATTGGTGATTATGCAGCCGTCAGCATACTGGCCCATGAATGGGGACACCTGGTGCAGACGCAACTGGGAATAGCCAGAGGAGGCTCTTTTAGTATTCAGATGGAACTCCAGGCGGACTGCTTTTCCGGCGCTTATACTCAATATGCCGAAAGAATGAAGGAGCTTGACCCAGGAGACTTGGAGGAGGCGGGCGTAGGTTTATTCAAAGGGGGCGACGCGATAGGCATGCCTTGGTTTGCCCCCGGCGCTCACGGTACAGCGATGCAAAGAATCAACGCCTTCTTGCAGGGCTACAACAACGGACCCCAAAAATGCGTGGGGCGATAGAGTCTTTGCATAAATAAAGATCCAAGCGCTTGTTTTGGAAAAAGAGTTGTCCTTTCTGACGGGAGGGCTTTGGGAAATGGGGCGAGGCTAACACGCGCGAGATTATAACCAAGGAAACGGGTTGACGACTCGCCGCAACAACGGGACGAAAGCGCGTATTTGTTGCCACGTTGTTTCACACCATCAACATGGAACAAACGCGTCGTGATCTTCAGTGTTCCTAAGTGACCATCTTCTCAACCGCCTAACCATCCATGTTTTGTCAGCGGTTGCGGCGGTAAACCTGACTGCGAGCGAGGGCCCGGAGTCGTCGCAGAGCGACGATTGAGTTTGGCCCGACCTTTCAAGGCCGGGAACGCGAAAGTCATTGTTTCAAAATCGCGTTGGCGACGCTTTATATGTCAGTCGTCGCTAACGCGACGCGATTCATAGAGCGGAGGCAAATTCTCGACTGGCGCGCATATCATGTATGAGCAATGAGATTCTTAAACTGGCTTTAAAGGCTGCAATTAAGGTAATTCCGAAGGTGGCTAACGCGCTCTCGGAGACGGAATACTTAGTGAGTGAGCTATCCGCAACTCAACTTGCCAACGTGTTTCTCTCGAATCCATGCAATCCTAAGTGCTTTGTTACTGAAACTACCTGTTCACCGGAAGAGGTTTTGCAGACCTGTCTAAGATTCCTTGATGGCATTAAGGCTAGGTTTCGACTAGTACAACCAGAGATAATTGGCAGGTGCTGATGGCTAGGAAGGACCCGCCGATTCTGTTTGGCAGAGGGATATATGCTCATGAACATCTAATCATAGTTGTGGTGAAGAAAACCAATGATATAACGAGTGTCATCCTCGGCTGTCGTTTCATTACGCAGTACAAAGTCGATCTATTAAGGAACTATGAGAGGGCCTCTTTCGAGAGGGTCCGGGAAATGGCGCACCTGATACAACCAAATTCGGGCATGAGAGATATGGGGACGGGGGCGCTTCCCCAATGCCGAAGCTAACGATCGGCACGCTTGGATTGGTACCAATGATCTGCTCTCCTACGATCGAAAGGACGGTAACCGTAATGACTAAAAAGAACTCGATGCGCAAGCCAATCACCTGGCCGAGCAATAAAAGAAGTTCGTTACCACTCTCTATACGCTGTTCGATGTAGTTGAAGGGCTCGAGCAGCATCTGAAGCGCGGTCTTGGAAACGCATACGGCGCTGTTGGATGCTCGCGAACAAAAGTTCGACTCGGCGATGGATCTCCTTAAAGAAGCAATCAAGGCAATCGCCGAAGGCAACAGCGCAGTCGTAGAGAACACCCAGAAGCTCGACAAATTCATCGTCAAGATGGAAGCTTACTTCGGTAGTGGAACCGGATTGGAATACGATAATTGAGTTTATACCAGCAACCGTTCGGAGAACTGTCTTATTGCCCTCTCCCTTTGGAGCAATAACATACTTAACTAATCAAGCACAGAACCTTCGGGGATCAGGGGCGTCAATTCTGTGTCAGAACCGAGAGCGGTAGCGACCGGATCAGGAGGAGGAATCTTAGAACCCCAGCGGGACTTCTTGATCCGGTCGCTACCGCTCTCGGCTCTGACACGATGCCGACATTTTTGATTAGTCGAGTATGTTATTGTCGACCTCACTCTTCGCAAAGGAGTTCGACGAGATTTGCTCAACCATATCGCGATGAATTGCGTCTAAAGAAACGTTGCGACCGCGAAATCTTTAAAGGAATCCAGGGTGAAAATCGTGATTATGAAGAATCCGAGAATTCGACGAACGCGTCCTTTGTCGCGCCAATTCGGCGCTTTTTTGCTCATTGCCGCCCTGCTTACCAGCATCTTCGCCGGCATCGTCGGCGCACAAAACATGAGCGCGCCAAGCGCAAGAGGATCGAGCAAGCTCACCGAAGATCAACGGATTCTTCACGTGCTGAACCGGCTGGGATTTGGCGCGCGGCCCGGCGATGTCGAACGCGTCAAAGCGATGGGGGTAGACAAGTACATCGAGCTGCAACTCAATCCGGAAAAGATCGATGACGCGGCGAGTGAAGCGAAACTTCAGAACCTCGAGACGCTGCGCATGTCGACGGCTGAGCTTTATGAAAAGTATCCGCAGCCGGGACAGCTTTTGAAGCAGCTGCAAAAGCGCGACGCCCTGCCGGCGGATCTTGCAGCCGCGCGCGACAATCGAGTGAAGGGCGGCGCGAATGCCGCGAACACAAATCAAGCGAAGACTGACGAGGCGATGCCCAACGAAATGGCGGCGCCCACTAATGCCAACAACGCGAATGCGAACCCTGCGGCGAACGATCAAAATCCGATGAACAATCCGCAGTATCGCCAGGCATTGATGGCCTACTTCAAAGAAAACAATCTGCGGCCCGCGCAGTTTCTCACCGGCGAGTTGCAGATGTCGCGAATCCTGCGCGCGGTCTACAGCGAACGGCAGTTGCAGGAAGTGATGGTTGATTTCTGGACGAATCACTTCAACGTATTTGCCGGCAAGGGCGCAGATCGCTGGCTGCTGACTTCGTACGATCGCGACACGATTCGGCCGCACACGCTGGGCAAGTTCTACGATCTGCTGCTGGCCGATGCGCAGAGTCCGGCGATGCTTTTCTATCTCGATAATTTTCAGAGCGTGAGTCCGGATGCACAACCGCCGCGGCAGGGACGTGGCGCGGATCGTTTGCAGCAGTTGATGCGCGAACGCCCCATCACGATGGTTAACAACCCTCAGCAGCAGCGGCCGCAACAGCAGCAACAACGTCGCGGCATCAATGAAAACTACGCGCGCGAATTGATGGAGTTGCACACGCTCGGCGTCGACGGTGGCTACACGCAGAAAGACGTGCAGGAAGTTGCGCGCTGTTTTACGGGATGGACGATCATCGCGCCGCGCGGTGCGGGCGCGGCGGCGCAGGCGGTGCTGAATGGTCCGGCCGGTGAGGTGCTGCGCACGCGAGCAGGCACATTTGTTTTCCGCCCCGGCGTGCATGACAACGGCGAGAAGACCGTCCTCGGTCACAAGATCCCGGCTGGCGGGGGCATGAAAGACGGCCTGATGGTGCTCGACATCCTGGCGCATCACCCGTCGACGGCGAAGTTCATCGCGACGAAGCTCGTGCGCAATTTTGTTTCGGATGAACCACCTGCGGCGTTGGTCGATCGCGTGGCCCAGACGTACATGAAGACGGACGGCGACATTCGCGAGATGCTCCGCACCATTTTCTCGTCCCCGGAATTCAATTCGTCGATTGCCTATCGCGCGAAAGTGAAGCAGCCGTTCGAACTCGCGGTGAGCGCGGTGCGCACGCTCGGCGCCGACACTAATGGCGGCCCGCAGTTTCATCAGTGGATTGCGCGCATGGGCCAGCCGCTTTACGGATTTCAAACGCCGAACGGTTATGCAGACACCGCCGAGCACTGGGTGAACACCGGCGCGTTGCTTGAGCGCATGAACTTTGCATTGGCGCTCGTTAGCAATCGAATCCCAGGCACCCGAGTCGATTTGTCGAAGCTCATCGGGGACGCGAAGAGCGGCACGACCGTTGACAAGCAGAAGCTCCTCGATCGATTTGTAACGATGATTGTCGGCGGTGAAATCTCGGCGCAGACGCGTCAGACGTTGCTCAAGGAATTGAGCGATCAGACTACTTTGCCTGCAATACCAGCCGTGCAGACTTCAGCGAACACTGCGCCCGCGAATCCATTCGAGCAAGGATTTCAGCGGGGAAATCTTGGCGCTGGTGCCGGTGGCCCGCAGCAACAGCAGCGTCAGCAGGATCAACTCGCGCGGTTGAATCCCGGAACAATTGATAACCCGGTGGTGAAGCTTGCTGGATTGATTCTGGGATCGCCGGAGTTTCAGAGGCAGTAAATCTCCCTCTCCCGTTGGGAGAGGGCCGGGGTGAGGGAATTAGGGATAAGATTTTTATTTTTCTTTCTTTCGTACTAAGCCCTCACCCTAACCCTCTCCCAGAGGGAGAGGGAACCAGAAGAGGTAACGAGCAATGAACCGAAGATACTTCATCAGATCAGGCAGCGTCGCTTTGGCGTCATTCGGAATGGTGACTGCGGCGCCGAGTTTCTTGAAGCGCGCGCTGGCAGCAAACTTGGACAACGCCAGCGGCGGTCGGCGTAAGACGCTCATCGCGATCTTTCAACGCGGCGCCGTCGATGGGCTGAATGTCGTTGTGCCTCATGGCGAGTCGAACTACTACAACCTGCGGCCGAACATCGCGATTCCGAAACCCAACGGCGGCGCGGAAGCTGCGCTGAATCTCGATGGGTTCTTCGGGCTGCATCCTTCGCTCGCCGTATTCAAACCGTTGTGGGATTCGAAACGGCTGGCGATTGTTCATGCTTCCGGGTCTCCCGACAATACGCGTTCCCACTTCGACGCACAGGACTACATGGAGTCAGCGACGCCCGGCGTGAAATCGACAGAGGATGGTTGGCTGAATCGTTACTTGCAATCGAAGGCCGATCCGCAGAAGTCACTCTTCCGCGCCGTGTCGATGACGCAGCAGATGCCGCGCGCGATGCAGGGCAAAGCTCCGACAATCGCGATGGCCAATCTCGCTGACTTCAATATTCGTGCGGGGCAAAGTTCAGCGAGTGTGCAAGGCGGATTCGAAGCGATGTACGACCAGGCGGTGAACGACACTTTGCGCGGCACCGGCAAAGAAACCTTCGAAGCGATCAATTATCTGAAGCAGGTCAATCCCGCTCAATATAAAGTCGAGAACGGCGCGACTTATCCGCAAACTCCTTTCGGAAATTCTCTGCGACAGATTGCGCAGTTAATCAAAGCGGGCGTGGGTTTGGAGGTCGCGTTCACTGACATCGGCGGATGGGACACGCACGTGAACGAGGGCAATCAGCAGGGACAACTCAGTAACCTGCTGCGCCAATTCAGCAACGCCATCGCGGCGCTCTACACGGATCTCGGTCAGCGCATGGACGACGTGGTGATCCTGACGATGTCTGAGTTCGGCCGCACCGTGAAAGAGAATGGCAACCGCGGCACAGACCACGGGCACGCGAACGCGATGTTCATCGTCGGCAATTCTGTGCGCGGGGGAAAAGTTTACGGTGATTGGCCGGGACTGAAAACCGATCAGTTGTACGAAGGTCGCGACCTGGCGTTGACCACTGATTTCCGCGACGTGTTCAGTGAAGTTGCGCAGAAGCACCTTGGCGCGACGAACCTGAAATCGATCTTTCCGGGATATACGGGAAGTTCATCTAAGTTCCGAGGCTTCGTGAGTTGATTGACCACAAAGACACAAAGGACACAAAGCAATAAGAGGGCGTCTACAGAATCACTCGCTCGATACCATCGCGCAATAGAGTTACGTTGAAATTAATTAGAAGCGCTAATCTTAAATTCGTTAGCCTCAGATAGCTAAGTACTTGTGCTTTGAAGAGGCGATTCATCTGTTCCACGGCCTTGATTTCGATGACTAGTTGATTATCGACCAACATGTCGAGTCGCAATCCCGCCTCTAGTCGAAGCCCTTCATACACGATAGGTACACTAACCTGCCTTTGCAAACGGATCTGCCGCGTGTGCAACTCATGCGCAAGACACTTTTCGTAGACTGACTCTAATAACCCTTGGGCCGAGGGCGCGGTGAACCTTCATAGCTGCATCGACGGTCTGCTTCGCCAATGCTTCGGTTGCGGGCGGTAAGGGCTCGAACATTTTCATCATCTTTGTGTCCTTTGTGTCTTTGTGGTTAATACTTATCATGAAACGAAGGAATGGTTACACACTTTCACCCGACGATTCTTCGCTTAGAAACAATCGACTCGACGAATCTTGAAGCTATTCGCCAGGCCAAAGCCGGAGCGAAAGAAGGTCTGTGCATCGTCGCACGCGAGCAGACGGCTGGGCGGGGAAGGCTGGATCGAACCTGGCTGTCTCCGAAGGATGCTGGATTGTATCTCAGCATCGTTCTGCGACCCGCGATCGAGATGAATCGCTGGCCGCTGCTTTCGCTGGCATCCGCGTTAGCAGTGTTGGACGCGCTGGTTCATGCTTGCTCGCTGAAACCTGACATCAAATGGCCGAACGACGTTTGCGTGGACGATCGGAAACTCTGCGGCATCCTGGCAGAGACGATTGAGACGCCGGCCGGCCCTGCCGCGATCATTGGCATTGGGATCAATCTCAAACGCGCGGCTCTACCAGATGATCTTCGGCAAACCGCGACCTCGATCGAAGAAGTCTCCGGCAGCGAACCTGACACTGAGAGAGTGCTGAGGGAACTCTTGAAAGCTTTCGGTGAACGCTACGACGTTCTGCAAAGCAGCGACGGCTTCGAACATGCGATTCGCGAATGGTGCGCCAGCTCTTCATATGCTTATGAACGTCGGGTGCGAGTGTCGCTCCAGAATGAAACGTTCACGGGGGTTACGCGCGGATTGGACCGCGATGGGGCATTGCGAGTTGAAACCGATGACGGCCAAATCAGAATCGTGCGCGCAGGAGATGTGACCGCTCTGCGCGCGCAGGCGGAATAGTTTGTATGACAGGAAAACGCATCGTCATCTCGACCTTCGGATCTTTCGGCGACATTCATCCTTACGTCGCCATTGCCCTCGAGCTAAAGGCGCGCGGCCACACGCCGGTGATCGCCACTTCTGAGATCTATCGCGAGAAGATGGACGCGATCGGGATTGAGCTACGACCGGTCCGACCCGACATGCCCTCTTATGAGCAGCCCGACCAGGTTGCTGAATTGATCGAAGGCGCGATGGATCCGCGCGAAGGCGGCGAAAGAGTTTTGGATATGATATTGCCGCACCTGCGTGACGCTTACGAAGATCTTAACGCTGCAATCGAAGGCGCGGATCTGCTTTTGACTCACCCCTTGCCGTTCGTTGGGCCGATGGTGGCGCAGCTTCGAAAGATTCCCTGGGTTTCGAGCGTACTGGCGCCGGCTTCGTTCCTGTCGGTTTACGATCCGATTGTTCCGCCGCAGTGGCCGTGGCTTTATCACCTGATGCGGTTGAGTCCCTGGGTCGGCCGCGGCGTCATGGCCCTGGCGACAAAGAAGCTCGACAAATTAATGCGGCCGGTTTTTGAGCTGCGCGCTGAATTGGGTCTGCCGCGCGGGGAGCAGCCTATTTTCGACGGACAACATTCACCGACTAAGGTATTGGCACTGTTCTCAAAGTTGATGGCGAAGCCGCAACCGGATTGGCCGCGCAACACCGTCGTCACGGGTTTTCCTTTCTACGATCGTCGCGACTACTTTGGCGAGACGGGAACGTCGCCGGACATGCTGAAGTTTCTCGATGAAGGTCCGCCGCCGATTGTGTTCACCCTGGGGTCGTCAGCGGTTTGGGTCGCGCGAGATTTTTATCGAGACTCGATTATCGCAGCACAGGCGCTCGGGCGACGCGCTCTCTTGTTGGTGGGGCCGCCGCGAAACATGCCGGCAACGTTGCCGGATGGGGTTGCGGCCTTTGAGTACGCGCCGTACAGTAAAATCCTGCCGCGCGCCTGCGCGATCGTTCATCAGGGCGGAGTTGGCACGACTGGGCAAGGCATGCGTTCGGGCAAACCGGTTTTGATTTTGCCGCATGCGCACGATCAGTTTGATAATGCGGCGCGAGTAGTGCGGCTGGGCTGTGGTCGTGTTTTGGCGCGGCCACGTTACAATGCCGAGTCAGCGATTCGTGAATTAAGGGCGCTGCTCGACAATCCAACTTATGCTGAATCGGCGGCGAGAGTCGGCGAGACTGTGAGAGAGGAACAGGGTGCGCACGTCGCCGCTGATGAAATCGAAACGGTCTTGAGTTCAAACTGACGATGCTGCTGGTAATCGACATTGGTAACACCAACACCTCGCTCGGCGTCTTCGACGGCGAGAAACTGATTGCGCACTGGCGGCTGACGACGGCGCGTTCGCGAACGGTTGATGAGTGGGGTGTGCACGCGCGGAATCTTTTCTCGCTCGCCGAACTCGATTTCAAATCGATCGATGGGATTGCGATCGCTTCGGTCGTGCCGCCCTTGAACTTCACTTTGAAGCAGATGGCGGAAGCGTATTTTCACCTGACGCCGCTATTCATCGATCACACGGTTGATACCGGCGTGTCGATTCTTTACCAGCCGCCGTCAGACGTCGGCGCCGATCGCATCGTTGACGCCGTCGCCGCGATTAAGAAGTATGGTGCGCCGTGCCTCGTTGTCGACTTTGGAACGGCAACGACTTTCGACGCGATCAATCCAAAGGGTGAATACCTCGGTGGCGTCATCACGCCGGGCATTACGATCTCAGCCGACGCGCTGTTTGAACGTGCCGCCAAATTGCCACGTGTCGAAATCAAGGGCCCGCGAAAAGTGATCGGCGCCACCACGGTAGAAGCAATGCAATCGGGCCTCTATCACGGCTACGTCGGATTGGTCGATGGGATTTTGCGAAAGATGATCGACGAACTCGGCGGAAAGCCGCGCGTGATCGCGACGGGCGGATTGGCGCCGCTGATTGCGCGCGGATCAAAGTTCATTCAGGAAGTAGACGAAACGCTGACGCTTGAGGGATTGCGGCTGGTTTACGAACGGACTAATACTAAAAGCTCCGTAGGAGCGAAATCTTTGTAGATTTCGCGAGTGCCATAGTCACCTGAAGCTCCGTAGGAGCGGCATGCGAGATGTCACTCCTGCGGAGCTTCGAAGTTGAGACGAGCCAATCCTAACTGCAAATAGGCTGCTCCTACGGAGCTCAGAGACTTGAATTACTTTTCCTATTTCTCAGAAATCGAAGACACCTTCATTCGCCGGCGCGGCAAGCATCTGATGCTTAGCCCGATTGATTGGGCCCTGATAGAAAGCTGGAAAGAACGCGGCGTGCCTTTGCACGTCGTCTTAAGAGCCATCGAGCATGCGTTTGATTCATACGAATCGAAGAAGCATAAGCGCACCGTTAAGACTCTGCTCTACTGCCAGGAGGAAGTTGAAGCGCAGTATGCCGAATGGTTGGAATCGCGCGTCGGTAGTCACGATGATGCGCAGAGCGCGGAAGAAGTCGAGGATCGAAAGGCGTCGTTTTCGAAAGAAGTTGTTATGGCCCATTTGGATAGATCGCTTCGGGAGCTGGAACGTCACGCCGCGGAACGAGCAGCAAGCGAGGATGAATTGTCTGAAGCGCTGTCCCGCGCTGCCCGCTTGCTAGCCGATATTCGTGATGAATATGCGAACGCCGCTCGACCGGACACGCGCAAGCTGGAAGAGTCGCTCAGCGGGATCGATCGCATGCTCGACGAGGGAATTCGAAATTCAATGCCTCTGACAAACATGGCTGACCTCAAGTCGGAAGTCGATGCCCAAGTTAAACCTTACAAGCGTCACATGGACAAAGAAGTGTTCGCGCAAACCCGCGAGAACCTCTTGAAGAAACGGTTGCGCGAACATTTTGGCGTGCCGCGCCTGAGCCTGTTTTTCCTGCACACCTGATAAAGTGGTGTCAGAAGCCCGACGGTGGGAGAGGGCACTTTCTTTGTCAGCGGCCCTCCCTCACGGTCGGGCTTCTGAAACAAGATGGAAGTCACAATCGAACGAATCCTGCCGGGCGGACTCGGCCTGGCGCATGCCGATGGCCGGACGGTGATGGTGGCGCTCGCTGCGCCCGGCGATCGCTTGCGCGTTCGCGTCGAACGAGTGAAGGGCAGCGTCGCGTTCGCTTCGATCGAAGAGATCATCGAACCATCGCCTGATCGGAGCGCACCGCCTTGTCCCTACTTTGGCCGGTGTGGCGGTTGTGATTTTCAGCAGATGAATTACGAGACCCAGCTCGCTGCGAAGAAAGAGATCATTAGAGACTGTCTGCATCGAATTGCTAAGATCGACGCTCCCGATTTCCAAATCGTAGCTGCGCCGAACCAATGGCATTACCGTTCGCGCGCGCAATGGCAGTTCGACGCGGATGGTAAACGCCTCGGATATTTCGAGAGCGGATCGCGACGCGTTTGCGACGTTACCGACTGCGCGGTGCTTGTGCCTGAGTTGCAGTGGGTGCTTGAAGACATGCGTGCCGGAATGGCTGACGAGTCGCTGGCCAGCGATGCGCGGTACTTTCGGGCAATCGCCGGAGATGGCACTGCCGTCGTCGCTGCCGGATTCGAAAGAGCGCATCGCACTAGTCATCAACAGCCCGCCCACGAGCACTCGGCATCATCAACCGAGGAAGAGATCGGAGAAGTCACGCGCACGATCGCCGGCGAGACGTATCGTTTGGGCGCTGAGAGCTTCTTTCAGACCAACGTTGACCTGTTGCCGCAATTGATCGAGGAAGCAATCGGTCAACAGCACGGCGACACTGCAGTCGAACTTTATTGTGGCGTCGGTCTCTTCACGGTTCCGCTGGCGCGAAGGTTCAAGGATGTTACCGGCGTGGAAGATGATGCTGATGCCACGGAGTTTGCTCAGCAGAATCTAGCCCATGCGGACCTCAGCAATGCCGAGGTAGAGAAATCCGATGTGGGGAATTGGCTGGCACGGAACGAACACAACCCGCGGTTTGCTCCGCTTGATTTCGTGCTGCTCGACCCGCCGCGCGCCGGCGCTGAGTCGCGCGTCATCTCTGGCATTCTCAAATTGAAGCCGAAACGACTCTGCTACGTCTCGTGCGATCCGGCCACGCTGGCTCGCGATCTTAGCAAGATAATTGCAGGCGGATATTCGCTTGACTCTATCCTCGCTTTTGATATGTTCCCGCAGACTCATCATGTCGAAACGGTAGTTCATCTCAGCGGTTAACCCGAACACGATGGCTGAACTCCCTCGGATGCAGCTCGCACGTGCTCCGCTTTTCGTGTGCGCAGCTTCATTGGCCAGCGGAATATTGATTGGCCATTTCCTCAACGCCGACTCGTCTCAATTTCGGATCGTCCTCACGCTGGGTTTAGCCGTGCTGCTTCTCCTGGCGATTGTCTTTGTCCGTCGTCACAAACACGGA
Source organism: Pyrinomonadaceae bacterium (assembly GCA_035577445.1). Classification (GTDB taxonomy): domain Bacteria; phylum Acidobacteriota; class Blastocatellia; order Pyrinomonadales; family Pyrinomonadaceae; genus UBA11740. The sequence goes on along the minus strand of DATLVM010000105.1, from coordinate 11,967 downwards.
GCTTCGACTGTGTTGGTTGTAGCTGCATTCTTGCTCAGCGGCTTCTTGCTTTCGCTAATCGAAACTCGTCAGCTCGATCCAAGCCGAATCAAGAGAATGTTCGATGACAACGCGCTGGCGGCGAACGAGCCAGTCGAGTTGACGGGAGTTGTCAAAGGGCCCGTGCAATCCGCTCTCGATGGTTTTTATCTGATCGTTCGAGCTGAGAGTTTGCGCGTAAGAGGAAGCGAGCGCGCCGCGGCCGGTGATGTATTGCTGCTGGCGCACGTAAGCAGTCCGGAGGTGCGCCATGAATATGAACTCCTCGAGTTGCGACATGGCGCGCGCCTTCGCGTGATGACGACTCTCGATCGTGACGAAGATTATCGCAATCCCGGTGTGCTGCCGTTCACTGAATATCTCGATCGGAAGGGTTACGACGCGACGGGCGCCATCAAGAGTCCGCTGCTGGTGGAGCGTTTGGATGATGCGCCTGTGTTCCTGCCTCTGGCGTGGCTGTATGAATGGCGTGAGCAATTGGAAGCGCAGTTCGATAAGAGGTTCTCGCCGGAAACGGCTGGCGTCCTGGATGCTGTGCTGCTCGGTAATCGATACAAGATATCGCGTTCCGTGGCGGATCGCTTTCGCGCCGGCGGAACATTTCACGTGCTGGTGATTGCTGGACTGCACATCAGCTTCATCGCCGGCATCGTGTTTCTATTGATGCGGCGAATCACGCGCAATCGAGTTATCCAATTTGCCTGTGCGGTGACCTTCTTGTTTGCATATTCGATCATGGTTGGCGCACAGGAGCCGGTGCTGCGAGCTGCGTTAGTTTTCAGTCTTGGGATTTTCGCGCCGCTCGTTTGGCGACGAGCAAACTCGCTGAACGTTATTGCGGGCGCGGCGCTCGCATTGCTCGTGTGGCGGCCAAACGATCTCTTTGATCCATCGTTCCAGCTAACGTTCTTGTCGGTCATATCGATCGTTGCGATCGCCGTTCCGGTCCTGACCAGGATGCAAGCGGTCGGTTCATGGCGCCCCACGCACGAGACGCCGTATCCACCAATCTGTCCCAACTGGTTTCGGAAATTGTCTGAGGCTTTGTTCTGGAGTGAACGCGCGTGGAAAGCGGAAATGGCGCAATCGAACGTTCGCTACAGGTTATTCAAGACGCGCATCGCTGCGAAACTGGAACAGTGGCGACTACAGCGAATTCTGCGATTCGCAGTCTCCGCGATTGTCGTTTCCGCGAGCGTGCAACTTGGCATATTGCCGGTGCTCATAATTTATTTCCACCGCGTTTCGTTTGCCTCGCTCTTCCTCAACATCTTTGTAGGAGTGACGATGGCCGCGATCGCATTTCTCGCGTTGCTCGCGATGATCGTGGCGCAGCTCAATTCATCAGTGGCTACACCGCTGGTTTGGATAGCTGAGAAACTCGAATGGTTAATGGTGCATGCCGTCGATCCGTTCAATCGCTTCGGAGTCGCTGCGATGCGCTTGCCGCATTATCGAGGCTGGCTGGCGGCAGTGTACGCGCTGTATTTCGTGGCGCTTGCCGTCCTGATCGTTGGGTTTGCCGGTTGGAATCCGCTGCGGTCGGAATTGATCGTGAGAAATTCGTATCGAATCATTAGCCGCCGCTTACTCGTTAAGGCCGCACTCGCATTCGCGATCTTGCTGACGGTTGTCCTGCTTCACCCATTTAGCGGCGCGAGAGCGGATGGCCTTCTGCACGTCGACTTTCTGGATGTTGGCCAGGGCGACTCGGCCTTAATCACGACACCGGATGGTACGACGCTGCTAATCGACGGCGGCGGCCGGCCGAACATCGATTGGAACGCTTCAGACGACGCTGAGCCTGCGTTCGAACGCGACACGGGCAGCATTGGTGAGCGGGTGGTTTCAGAATATCTCTGGTCGCTGGGATTAGATCGGGTCGACTACGTGCTGCCGACGCATGCCGATGCCGACCACATCGACGGATTGAATGACGTGGCGCGGAACTTCAAAGTGCGCGGTGCGATTGTCGCGCGGACTCCGGGCGATGATTCTGAGTATTCACGGTTCGCCGCGACAATGAAAAAGGCCGGCGTGCCAATCGAGCGCGTCGGAGCTGGCGACGTGCTTCGATTCGGCGAAGTTTCAGCGGAAGTCTTGTGGCCGCCTCCGTCAACGGATGCCACCAGGCCATACCGAAATAATGACGGCCTGGTTCTGCGCGTTCGTTACCGGGACAAGACTTTTCTGTTCCTCGCTGATATCGAAAAGGAAGCCGAGGCAGCTCTGCTAAAATCAGCCGCCGACCTTAATGTCGATGTTGTCAAAGTTGCTCATCATGGCAGCCGCACTTCTTCGATCCAGCCGCTGGTAAACGCAACTCAACCATCGCTGGCGATCATTTCCGTCGGCCGCACTTCAATATTCGGTCATCCGCACAAAGAAGTCGTCGACCGCTGGCGCGCGATCGGTGCGCAGGTGATGACGACTGGAGAGAAGGGGACGATCAGCGTGGTGACTGATGGTAAGAAGTTGGTTGTGAGCACTTTCGTTCCGTAACAGTGTCAGAAGTCCCGACCGTGAGGTAGGTGGTCTGCGCTACGGACGCTCGATTGTCGAGAAATCTGTTGGTAGAGGTCCTTTGTACAACTTAACGGCACGCCTAGGGCCGTCGGCGTACTGAGCACCCCTTTGGAGATTGCAGAGATTGTGACGTTGCTAGACGGAGTAGTGCAGGCCCTATGGGCTGGGTTTTGATTCTGGTATTTTATGAATCTTCACACTCGTCTTTTCACGGAATTTAACCAAATCGTCTAGTTTCACATCCATCGCCGACAACTTGGTCTCCATAAGTCTAGTACGAGTGGCTAGACTCTTATCGTCGTCCGTCCAAACGGCTTTATAGACTGCATCAGTTTTCTCGGCGGAACTTATGACAGTTGTCTTCACAGTTGCTAATTCACTGCCAAGCCAGTAAGAGGCTCCAAGGAGCATGACAAGCGTTAGTCCTGTCCCGCCTAATAACCATTTCAATTTGCTTTCTAGAGTAGTCACTCGATAATTAAGTTGTTTCTGTTGGTCGTCCAGCTCGTCGAGTGTCAGTTTTGGGGCCATAGTAGTCTCCTTCTGGGAAGGATAAGAAGACCGGACAACGGTACACGCTTTTTCGTCTAATGGCAAAGGTTTCACCAATAGGACGTTACCAAGATTTCAACAGTGAAAATGACCCGCTACCAATCCGTTCGAGAGTTGTCTTCCTGATGGCCGGGCTTCTGATCCAACGGGCCTACACAAAATCCGGCTCGGCGGGTGTGTACTGTTCAATCGTGGCGCTGCCCAGTTTGTAGGTCTTCAGCACGCCGAGGGGCGGCGCGTAGATGTGAATCGTGATGAGATCCTGTCCGCTAACATCCGGATTGCCGAGCTGATGAATGTCGGGATCCTCGGAACCGGTTAACCCTCCGCCCCGCAGCTCGCGATGTGATTGGTAATTCAGCCCTGTCTCAAGATCGTAATCGAAGATCGTCTCCCACAGAATCCCTTCATGCACAAACACCGCGCCGTGCGATCCGTTGTGATCGTGAATCGGAGTGCGCTGTCCCGGCTTCCAACACAGCACCAGCATCTCGACGTGCGCGTTCTTCATCACGCGATGACGTGAGTAGTTGCCGGCTTTGAAGCCGAGATATGGCTGGACTTCGTCTGCGCCGATCTGCGTGCGCTCAATCAGTTCGTAAAGTTCGCCGAGCGAAGGAACCGAGTCCAGAGAATTTAGTTTCTTCGCAAGATCTGTAAATGTGAGGGTGGGGCCGTGAAAGGATTCTTCCGTCTCCTGAAATTGAGTTGCCACGAAAATCTCCTGTTTCCGAAAAGCGTTTATAAGCTGCGCGCGACAGCGAGTCAAGAGGTAGCACGCGCATCTTGCGTGGTTTCACGGGCGGGACGCCCGTGCCATTTTTTGAAACTGCACCATTACCGACGCGGCTCAACTCGACGCAATGAGGATGCGCACGTCCCGCACATTTGTTCCCGTAGGACCTGTGACGACGTCATCACCAAGCGCGTGAAAGAATGAGTAGGCATCACTGCGCTTCAGGAAATCTTCAGCGTCGAGTCCGATTGCTCGCGCACGTTCGATGGTAGTGTGGTCGGCGATTCCACCCGCGGCCGGGCTATTTCCATCGATGCCATCGGTGCCGGCGCACAGCGCAATGAATTCTTCTTTGCCGTTATGGAGTAACGCGAGGCGCAGAGCAGTTTCGAGATTTCTTCCGCCAACGCCGTCGCCACGAACCGGACAGGAGAATTCACCGCCGGAAATTAGGCAGAGAGGCTTATCACTTCCGTGGTGCTTGACTCGCATCGCCGCTAATTGGTCGTTTAGCGCGCTGACTCCCTCTTCAATTGATGAATCGTGGAGCTGGGACGCGATTTCCGATACGAAGCCCATGCTGATCGCCGCATCAAGCGCAGCCGCGAGCGCATCGTGGTTAGTGAGTAGCACGAACGACCAATGAGGCGCCTCCTTTGGCTTTGGCTTCGGCGTGGCGGTCGTACTCTCGATCGCCTTGATGACCCTCGGCGGCAGTGACTTTCTGAGTTTGTACCGTTCAATGATCGTCGGTGTGTAGCGCGCGGTACTCGGAGCCGGCGCCGATGGCCCCGATGCTACGATGTCCTGTTCACCCAGGGGCACGTCTGAAACAATCAGCGTCACTTGTTGACAGTTAAGCGCACGCTCAGCGAGTCGGCCACCTTTTACGGCTGAGAACGCGCGGCGAACCGCATTGATCTCCGTGATGTCGGCGCCGCAATTCACCAGGACTTTATTTGCCGCGCGGATGTCGTCGAGGGTGATGGCGCTATTGATTGGCCATTCCATCATGGCCGAACCGCCGCCGGAGATTAAGAAGATCACGTTTGCCTGGTCGGCATTTGCTTGATCGAGGAGCGCGAACGCTGCCGTCGCGGCGCGCAGGCTCTCTTCGTTTGGCAGAGGATGACCACCATCAAATCTCTCCCATCGACCTGAGGGATCGGCACCTTCTGAATGGGAGACAGTTGGCCCGGCAACCGATCCTGCAAGCTTGGGTGGCCCTGAGATGACGCCTTTGATGAAATGCGGCCCGATCTGGGCTTCAAGAGCCACCGCCATCGGAGTCGCTGCCTTGCCAATGGCGATCGCGTAGATGGGACGGTTGCGCAATTCAATCTCTCGGTCGTACACCGCTAGATTTGAACCCATCAAGCCAATGGCTTTCTTAACAGCGGCGCCGGCGTCCGCGGCGCGCAGCATGGCGTCGAAGATTTCGCGTGCTGCGTTTCGAAGTTGAATCAGATCGGCCACGATTGATTATTCGACGGTTATCAGGTCGCGCAGATTCTGAAATCGTTTATCGCTGATGCCGCGCATAATGATCAGGTGCTCGGGTTTGCGGAAGGGGCCGTATTTGTTCCTATGTTCGATGATTCTTTCCGCTAGTGTCTTGCCGATGCCGGGCAGCGTTTCCAACTCATGAGCCGAAGCAGTATTGATGTTGATTCGGCTGATTTGAGAAGAGCCGGTCCTAAGTGGCTCGGTTTGTAACGGTTGAGCGGACAGATGAGATCGTTCGCGCTTGACGCACGTCGAGGTCAAAACACTGACAATCAGTAGGAGAAATAAAGCGCAGGTTCGCACAAGAAAAATTGTCTTAATGACTTGCTCTATCCAACATTGCGTAGCAGTGAAATGTTTATAGCTCGAATGAAAGAAGGGAGCAATAGCTCGGCTGTGTCAGAAGCCCGACCGTGAGGGAGGGCCAGGTTAGGTAACTTGCCCTCGCTCACGGTCGGGCTTCTGACACTAACGCGAGATCAAATGCCATCGGCGAGTGCATTTCGCTGGAAGTGTTGCAGTGTAAGAAAGTTGTAACACTGAGGTGTGCGATCTTCACAGGCTTATCCACAGAAGTTGTGGAAGACGAACGTTGGACTGTCCCATTGCACAGGTCAGACTGGAACTTCCTGCTCATCCCACTCGCCGATCAATTCAAATGCCTTCTGCAGCACCGGACGCGGGCGAGCACCATCGGCTTTGCCGATCAGACCCTCGCGTTCCATCTGATCGAGCAGGGCTGCGGCGCGACCGTAGCCTATTCGTAAACGGCGTTGCAGGACTGAAGTTGAGGCGCGCTTCATGTCGACGCAGATGCGGAGCGCGTCTTCGAACAACTCGTCGCGTTCGCCGTCGAGATCTTCCAAGCCCATCGCTTCTTCATCTGATTGGGTGATCGTTTCGTCGTAGTCGGGCTCCCACTGTGCCTTGATGTGCGAAACGACCTTGTTGATTTCCTGCTCGTCAACATAGGCGCCGTGCACGCGCAGCAGACGCGAAGATCCCGGCGGCAAGAAGAGCATGTCGCCGCGTCCAAGCAGATGTTCCGCGCCGTTGGTATCGAGAATCGTGCGCGAATCGATCTTCGAAGAGACGCGATAAGAAATGCGGGAAGGGAAGTTCGCTTTGATGAGTCCCGTGATGACGTCGACTGATGGTCGCTGCGTCGCAAGCACGAGGTGAATGCCGACGGCGCGGGCCATCTGTGCCAGCCGCGTGATCGAATCTTCGACTTCATGACCCGAAGTCATCATCAGATCGGCTAGTTCGTCGATGATGATCACGATGAAAGGCATGCGCGTCCATGGCTGCCCGTTGTCGTCATAATCCTTGACTGTATTGCGGCGCTCGCGCTCAGCGTTGTATCCGTCGATATTGCGAACGCCCCAGCCCGCCAGCTCTTTGTACCGACGTTCCATCTCGCCGACCGCCCACCGCAACGCGCGCGCGGCAGGTTTGGGATCGACTATGATGGGCGTGGCCAGATGCGGAATATCTTCGTAAAGACCGAGTTCGAGCCGCTTCGGATCGATCAGAATCAGCTTAACTTCGTCGGGCCGCGCCCGATAAAGAATTGAAAGCAGCAACGAGTTCACGCCGACTGATTTGCCCGAGCCCGTCGTCCCGGCAATCAGGAGGTGCGGCATCCTTGCCAAATCGCTCACGTAATTCAAGCCGTCGATCGTTTTGCCGAGCGCAATCGTTAGCTTCGAAGCGGATTCACGGAACGCACGCGACTCGATCACTTCGCGAAGAAAGATCGTCTCGCGCCGTGGGTTGGGAACTTCAATGCCGACGTGCGGCTTGCCGGGCATGCGATCGATGCGAATCGATTCGGCCTTCAAAGCCAGACACAGATCGTCAACGAGACCGGTGACGCGCGAATACTTCACGCCGGGATCCGGCTTGAACTCATAAGTCGTCACGACGGGGCCGGGACAGATGAATTTGATTTGGCCGGTAACATTGAACTCGCGACATTTCTCAGCGAGCTTCGTCGCCATGCCGAGCAATTCGTCATCTGCTTGCTCGCTGCGCATCTGCGGTTCATTCAAGAGCTCAACGGATGGCAACTGATAATCCGAGGCCGCCGTTTTCGCGGATACGCGGCGTTGCCCGTCGAACGGAAGCGCGCCGGTCGCAGCAGACTCAGTCTTCCGCTTGACCGCAGCTTCGCGCACCATGTCCTCGACGATCGCAGATTCGGCCGTGTCGGTTTTGCCGCGTGACGTCAAAGAACGTTTGGCGGCGGTCACGGCGCCGGCGGCTGCGGACATCGCCTTCGCAGGTGCGGCCGAAGCGGTAAACGACGCAAAGGCTTCGTCTAATTCAGGATTAGGCACAACTTCGGTACCGCGAATCTCGGTTGCGCCAATGGGAATCGAAGCTGCTGCGCTTCCAGACTTTTCAAGCTTTGCCTGCGCGCGCAACTCGCGCTTTTGCTGACGGCGTTCACGACGAGCTTGTCGCCAGGCACGAAATCTTTCGGAGATAGATCGCAAGCCGGCAAACCGCTCCGCGATAGCCACGATTACGGTCTGATAAAAGTTTGTAAAAGACAGATTCGTCGTCAGCAAGACCGCTGTGACCGCGACTGCTGCCAACAAGATGGTGGCTCCAATTGTGTTCAAACCGCTGACCAGCAAGCGCGCGATCATAGCTCCCGCCAACCCACCAGCATTGAAACTCGCATCCTGCAACGGCCGGATATTCGCGAGCGATAACAGAGCGGCAGAAGAGAAAACCAGGAGAGTCAGGCCGGCGATGCGCAGCAGCGGTCCGTTGATTCTGCGCGCACGGAACCTGCGCCAGGCTGCGGCGATGATCAGGAATGGCAGAAGATACGCGGCGAGGCCAATTGATTGAAACAGAGCCGCCGCCACATTCGCGCCGACTGTCCCGACCCAATTACGCGCGGCCGTTTCGCCTGCCGCGTTCCAGGACGGGTCGTCAGGGTTGTACGAAGCGAGACAGAGCCCGAGCAGCAGCGCCAGCGCTACGAGAGCAATGGCGATGATTTCATTCAGGCGCGAATTCCTCTGCGCCGGTTCAACTTCGATGTCTGAGGGGATAGCTGCCATAAGTTGTCCGACAAACTTTAGTTTGTCGCTTTACTCCAACTAACAATCGTTGCGCACTCGACCATGACGACAAACTGAAGTTTGTCGGACACTACACTGCCCGACGCGACAGCAGATACTCCTTGATGAAATCATCGATGTCGCCGTCCAGCACTGAATCAACATCGCCGCGTTCGAGCTTGGTGCGCGCGTCTTTCACCAAGCGATACGGCGCGAGCACGTAATTGCGAATCTGCGATCCGAAACTAATGTCTTGCTTGTTCGCTTCCAACTCTTTCGTCTCCGCGCGACGCTTTTCCAACTCAAGTTCGTAAAGCCGCGAGCGCAGCACTTGCATTGCAACTGCGCGGTTCTGGTGCTGCGAACGCTGGTTCTGACACTGCACGACAATCCCGGATGGCATGTGCGTGATGCGCACCGCCGAATCAGTCGTGTTGATATGCTGTCCGCCGGCTCCGGTCGATCGATAGGTGTCTACGCGCAAATCCTTGTCGTTGATCTCGACTTCGACCGCTTCGTCGATTTCCGGATAGACGAACAGCGAAGCGAAAGAAGTGTGCCTGCGCGCGTTTTGATCGAAAGGCGAGATGCGCACCAGCCGATGCACTCCGGCCTCGGCCGCGAGCAGTCCGTATGCATATTCGCCTTCAACTTTGAAAGTCACGCTCTTGATTCCTGCTTCCTCGGCGGGCTGATAGTCGATGATCTCCGTCTTGAAGCTGCGCCGTTCACACCATTTCAAATACATGCGCAGAAGCATCTCGGCCCAGTCCTGCGACTCAGTTCCGCCCGCGCCCGGATGGATCGTGCAAATCGCGTTGCGCGCATCGTTCTCGCCGGACAACAGCGTTTCAGTTTCCGCGGCCAGCAGCTCGTGCTCGAGGCGATTCAGGAGTTCACGCAGCTCGGTCAACGAGTTTTCATCTTCTTCCGCAAATTCAAAGAGCACTCCGGCGTCGGAAATCTCAGTTTCGAATTGCTCTTGCCGCTCGATTGTTCGCTGCAGGCGGCTGCGTTGCTGCAAAGCCTTCTGCGCTGCTTCCTGATCTGACCAGAAGTCCGGCGCGGAAGCTTGTGCTTCCAGTTTCTCTAGTTCGGCCCGCTTCGACGGAACATCAAAGAAACCTCCCGAGTTGTTCGACACGCTTCTTTAAGTCGTCGTAAGTGTTTCGTAAATCCTGCATTGAAAGAGTTGCGATCATGATATCGGTACGCACGCCTCCGGCGTGCTCTCTATCCAGCGGCGAGCACGCCTCCGGCGTGCTCTCTATCCAGCGGCGAGCACGCCTGAGGCGTGCGTACCCAATCTCCTTTTCATAAAACTCACTGAAATAAATCCGAGACTAATCAGTGCGCAGCCATACGCGAACACATCGCCGTGGCGCGAATAAAATGTCGAGCGGCTCATCTCAGGAGTAGCAATCACCCAACTGCGCACCGCTTCCTGAAATCCTTGAGTTTGATCCCGCACGCTTCCATCCCCGTCGATTAAGGCAGTAATGCCTGCATTGGTGACTCGCACCAGCGGCCGATCGTTTTCAACTGCGCGAAAGATCGCATTCGACAAGTGCTGACGCATGACCGGCGTCGGTCCCAGATAGCCATCGTTCGAAATATTGATCAGCACGTCTGCGCCTCTATTGGTGAACTCGCGCGCGATGCCCGGGTGCGCTGCCTCTATGCAAATAAAAACCCCGGCGCGAAGCGCGCCGAGGGGCATCAGCGTGTAGGAACTGCCTGGCTTAAATTCGCCGACGATGCCACGCACCGAACTCGCACCCGGTAGCCATTGGGGCAGCGGCACGTACTCGCCAAACGGCATCAAGCGGATTTTATCATAACGCGCCGACATTTCACCCTTTTCATTTACTAAGATCGCAGAATTTTGCTCTCCACCATCTTTAGCTGGTTCGAGTGAGTTCAGCAGAACGGAAGTTTGATTTGCTCGGGCAAAGTCGCCGATGACTTGTCTCAGATGCGGATCACTCGAGTAAGTGAAGTTCATGGGCGATTCCGGCCAGATGACGATAGTCGGTTTCGCAGTCCTCGCTTCTGCTGAACTGTTCGGCGCTAAGTCACTGTCGGCGAAGCGATGCAAAGTGTTGTCGATCACGCCTGTTTGGCGCCATCGATTCAAACCTGCAATGCTGATTGCGAAATGACGTTCGAGGAGATAGCGCTGGCCTGGATCGTCCCCGGCGTCCATAGGCACATTCGGCTGTACGACAACGACAACCAGATCCGTCTGCGACATAGTGAATGATTGAAGGGTCGTCGTGTTGAGCAAATCTGACGCGACCGTCGCTGTCGCAATCAAGACAAGCACAGTCAAAAGAATTACTGCCGATCGAATCGTCCGTTTCAGCAGCAGCAGAGCGCCCGCCACATTGCCGGCAACGATTAGAAAACCAATCGCATAGACACCACCCCAGCGCGCTGTTTGAATCAGCCAGGGATGAAATGCTTGCGAGTAGCCGAGCGCATTCCATAACTGACCGGTCACCGCATAACGCAGTAACTCCATCGAAACCCAAATGAGCGGAGCGAGCAGAAGCGCAAAGTCGCCGAACCGATGAGCGGCCCGCGCGAGCAGACCCGCAAACAGAGCAGGGAAGAGCGCGCCTAGAATTACGGGCAGAAGCAAAAGCGGATACGCGAGCCATGCGCTGAGGCCGGCGAAATGAATCATCGGATAGGTCAGCCACCAGCATGTTCCGTAAAAAAAGATGACTCCCCAAAGCCAGCCGGCCACAAATGCTCTTGATGCTGACTGCGCACGCGCGACAACGATCAGCAGAGGCGCGAGGCTGATCCACGCCAGGAACCACAACTTGAAATCTGGAAATGCAAGGACTGTTAAGAGAGCGGATCCGGCAACGAGTGATGCTTCACCTGCTGAAGGACTCGCATCGCGTAAGGCGCGCGCAATCGAGGATCGAGATGATGAGCGCATCACTGCGCTTTTCGTCATGCCGCGAGTTTACCAGCAACGCAAAGCTGTCGATAGCTTGACGATGATGATTTGTGGAACCGTCATGATCGAGATTCTGGAAGCGAGAAAAATATTTTCTGGAACTGTTCTCGGAACCCGCTCCGTCACTCTTTTTGAGTCCAGAATCACAAAAAGCGTCACAGTCAAAGTGACAAAATTCGTCTTTTTGACCGTGGCGCTTCTGACAGTCTCTCGGGTCGTTCACTCTGACAAAAAACTCAGAGAAATCTGTGGACTAATATTCAAAACCCCAATAATTTACTGGATGATTGAAATGCAGACCTATAAAAGCGGGAGAACCCGGTCATTTCTGACCGGGTTCCAAGAAGGGGGGATTGAACTGAAGGATCGCTCGGCGGGCGGCTGGCGCAGCGGCTTGCAGCGCTCAGAGAAGTGATGGCGGCGGGGGCACGTTTAACTTCATCGTGCTTGCCGTCCTGGTCTTCAGCACTTGCCGTGCCACGGAAGGGTGCCCAGAGCGAAGAGCTTAGAGCGAAGAGCGAAGAGGCAAGAGGCAAGAGGTAAGAGCTAAGAGG
>DATLVM010000104.1:0-2361 GCA_035577445.1 Pyrinomonadaceae bacterium | reverse complement strand
TAACTCGTGAACCGAACGTCGGTGTTCCACGGCAACACGCACACATCGAATCCGGCGGCATAGTTGGGCAATTCCTCGTAAGAGACCGGCGGCAGAAAATGAACATTCAAAAGTTCTTCGATTTCCAAACCGCGCGATTTGTTCCCAATGAAGATCCAATTCCAACTGGGCCGTTCCCGCGAAGCCCGCTTAATCAAATCCTGATCGACCAGCCACGGTTCGATCGCGCCAAAATAACCGATGCGAGGCGGCGGAATGCGCGCGACCGCGTCAGCAATCGTCAACGTGTCATTACTGATCTGCGCCCAGTGATCGAAATCAACTGCCTGTTCGAGGAGATAAGACTTCTCTCGCCCGCGTTCAGCTTCTTCAATTAGTTTGCGGCTTGAATAGAGAATCAGATCAGCAGCATCGATCGCGCGCTCATGCAGCTTGCGTATGTACGCCGGGTCGGTCGCGTGATCCATCGTGTTCGCGTCGTACTTGTCTGAGACATGATAGATGACGAGCGACTCGTTCAATTGGCCAATGACTTCGACGGCAGTGGGAATGGCAATCCAGAGAATCGGACTATTCATCGCGCGCTGTTTAGCCAGACGCGAGATCTGCACGGTCAGCAACCGGCGATTTGTCGCCGCCGCTGCCCGGCTACCAAACAACGGCACGACCGCGGGCGAAACGACAGTGATTCCTTCCTCAGTTGTGCGGGCCAGCTTTGCATAGCTTTTCAATTTTCGCTTGATGCGCGACAAGACCTCGCCGCTCTTCATCGGCGCCAGGCCCATCGAAATCGAGTTGACGAAGATGACCTTGTTGCCGGCGCGCGCAAAGCGGCGCATCAAGTGGTTCTTCGAATGCGGATGGTGATACCACCAGTCTTCGCCGCCAAAGCAGATGATCGATTTGTCGTGGAGCATTAGGTCGGAATCCCGACGTGTCGGGATAACGGGCGGGCCATTATCTCATGCGGGACCGGAAGTCTTGATTCGTCCGATTATTTCACCGAACCTTGCGTCACTGCGTAGTGACACCAGCGTCGGGTCGCGTTCAAACCACGCGGTATTCTCGTTGCCCAGCGCTATCGAGCGATTCAGCCACTCGAACGCTTCATCAAGCTTGCCCTCCAATCCATAAACCGAGGTCACGGCGTAAGAAATGTCCGGATCGACCGACGCCGTGCGCTTCACCGCATCATTCAACTCCGCCAATGCCGCGTCATGTTGGCCCAGGCTGCTCAAACACATCGCATACGCCGGTCGCACGCCATGCAGATTCGGATTCTGTTCGAGCACTTTGCGCAAGTCGTTAGCAGCCGCCTCAACTTCTCCCCGATAGAACATCACCAGCGCGCGAATACTGCGCAATAGAGGATTGTTCGGCTCAACCGATGCCGCGCGATCCATTTCGCGCATCGCGTCGTCGTACTTGCCCTGATACATAAAAATCAGCGCGCGGTTGTAGCTGACCACGACGAACGCCGCCGGATCGAGATGCACCAGCCGGTCATAACTGCGCAACGCGCGATCGTAATCACCGTCCAACCGGTGCAGCGATCCTTTCACGAAATATACGACCGCTTCATTGGGAGCATCGCGGCGCATGCGCGCAACTTCCTCGCGGGCCTTTTGTTTCTCGCCGCGCCACAGCAGCACGAAAACCATCAGCATGCGCGCCTCGGCGATATTCGGATCGTTTTGCAGGGCGCGATTGAATGCAGCTTCGGCGTTTTCAAAGTCCTCAGCTCCCCCCAGTCCTTTGAAGACGCGATTGACGTAACAAGCGCCCAGGCCGTCATGCGCCAGGGCGAATTCCGAATCGAGTTCGATCGCGCGCGTAAAATGTTTGATGGCGGCTTCGCAATCCTCAGCCGACACCGTGCGAAAGATGAATCGCGCAAAGCGATCGCGGCCACGCAGGTATTCGTCGTAAGCTTCAGCGTTAACCGTCTTCGGCTGGGCCAGAACCCTTTCCTCGTCCGGGCTCAACTCAAGACGTAGTCCATCCACAATTCGTTTCGTGATTTCGTCCTGTACCGCGATGATGTCTTCGGCAGAAGCATCGACGCGATCGCTCCAAATTATTTCCCCGCTCTTCACGTCCAGCAGTTGCGCGTTCACGCGAAAACGGCCGCCCACAGCTAAAAAACCGGCTGACAGAACGGCATCGACACTGAGTTCGCGCCCGACGTCGGCCGGATCGACAACTTGCCCCTGGTACTTCGACATTACCGACGAGGGCCGCACAACCAGCGATCTAATCCGCGCCAGTTCAGTAATCACCGCGTCGGCCAGCGCAAATTCGTAGAAGCTTGCGGCCGCGTCGTTGGCGAGATTCTTGAACGGCAGGACGGCCATACTTTTC
>DATLVM010000103.1:0-6999 GCA_035577445.1 Pyrinomonadaceae bacterium | reverse complement strand
GGTTCGCGTTAGCCTTCCGCGCGGTCTACACGCTATCGTTCTTGAAAGATGACGGACTGGTGAACACGTCGGATGCACTCGTGCCCGGCGATTTCCGCGGCGAGATATCCCGCAGCCTTCAGGATCGTCGTCACCGGTTCGCACTTTCCGGAACGCTCGATTTGCCGAAGTCTCTGGGCCGGCTCCGCTTTTCGCCGATTCTCCGTATTACTTCCGGCGCGCCGTTCAATATCGGCATTGGCGCCGATCGCAACCTGGACGACGTCAGCAATGATCGCCCAATCTTCGCTGGCGACACGAGCGTTTTGAAGTGGCGCGAGCCCGGGCATCCATTCGACGCGTCGATTCTGGATAAATTCACACTACCGACGATCGGACAAACCGGAAACTTGCCGCGCAACGCGGCGATCGGGCCGGGTCAATTCATTCTCGATTTGAATGTTACCGGCGAATTCAAGGTGAGCGAGCGCGTACGCCTGCGCCCGACAATTGAATTCGATAACGTGCTGAACAACACCGTATTCAGTTTCGGCAGCGAGTTTATCGACTTCAACGCCTTCGGGCCAACTTCGTCCCCAACCACGCGTCAAGCCTTCATCGATTCATTCCTCGTGCCCACGCGGACGATGAGGCCGCGGCAGATTCGTCTGGGGATCCGGATGGATTTCTGAGGGAGCTTTTCCAAGACATCTCCGGCTATGCCGCCTGATGTGCGGAAGGCCTTTGGCCTTCCGGCAAGGTTTGTCCTCTTAATCTTGGGCTACGCCCAATTTGTTGGGGCGAAGCCCCGAATTCATTTTGAACTGGAACGGAAGCGCGCAGCGCTTCCGCACATCAGGTGGCAGAGCCACGCCGGTGTTTTGGCAGAGGGTAATGCCGATCAATCCATCGAGAGCACAACTTTACCAAAGCTCTCATTCGATTCGATCCTTTCATGAGCAGCGCGCACTTCGGCCCAGGCAAAGACCTTGTCGATTACAGGTCGAATCGCGCCGTTGGCCAGAAGCGGCACAACTTGTTCGGCAAACAGACGCGTAGCCGTAGCTTTCTCTTCCGCCGACCGGGTGCGCAGCGAAGTGCCCATAATCTTTAATCGCTTCCGCATCACGATGCCATAGTCGATTTCAGCTTTTGATCCACTAGTCGTGCCGACGAAGATCAGGCGGCCTTTTGTTGAGAGCGATTCCAAATTGGGTTTCAAATACGCGGAGCCGACCAGATCGAGAATCACGTTAACGCCGGCGCCATTCGTCCATTCAATTACCACCTCTGCGAACTTGATCGGGTCGCTGCCAACCGCGCATGAGGCAGTCAGTCCAAGGTGCGTCGCGCGTTCGAGCTTTTCGATCGTGCGCGAAGTCCCGTAAGCGAATGCGCCGGCAGCCTTCACTAGTTGAATTGCCGCCGTGCCGACGCCGGAGCCGGCCGCATGAATCAGCACCCGTTCGCCCGACATGACTCCGCACTGCGTGAATAGCGCATCATGCGCAGTCATGAAAACCTCGGGTACGGCGGCAGCCTCGGTCCAACTGAGATTGTCTGGGATTCGCGCGAGATGATTTTCCGGAACGGTCACGAACTCAGCTTGTCCGCCGCCGCCGATGATTCCAAAGACGCGATCGCCGACTTTCCAACTGCGAACTTCCTCGCCAATCGATTCAACTTCACCGGCGAACTCCAGTCCGGGAATTTCCTGCGGATAACCGGGCGGCGCAGGATAGCGTCCGAGTCTCTGTAGAATGTCTGCGCGATTCAAACCCGCCGCGCGTACCCGCACGCGGACACGATCGGCGGTTGGCTTTGGCGCACCAGCGACCTCGCGGATTTCGAGGCCTTCAACACCGCCGAAGGCCGTGATGGTTATTGCACGCATTCTCCTAGTCAGACGGGCCGGAAATGATCGGCTCTTGGCCGCGCTCACGCCAGTAGCCTGGACGTCGACTGGTATGAGCAACCGCGAGAATCACTAGCTCATTATGTGAAACTCGATATACGAGGGCGTACGGAAAGCGGTTAATAAGATATCGCCGGAAGTTTTGGTAAATAGTTGGCCAAGCGTTTGGCCGGTGCCTAATCTGTTCAATCCCTCTGAGGACTTCTTCGAAAAACTCGTCGCCAAGACCGGGTTCGCACTTCTCATAGTAGGCGATGGCTGCCTTTAGCTCTTCCTCGGCGGAATCGTGAAGATTCATTTCATGCTTCGGAGGAGTTCTCGCACTTCAGTAACAACCTGATCGACCGGCCTCAAAACTGCCTTCCCAGATCGGATTTCGGCATCACGGCGTCGAATCTCTTTTTCCCAAAGCGCGTCTGCGTCAGGGTCAATCCCATCGTCCAGGCTTTGGATCAGCGCGCGTGCCAATGAAGCTCGAACGTCAATCGGAAGAGCAAGAAGATCATTTTCCAGTTGTGTTAGTGCGCTCGCCATATCGACTCCAATCAACCGATTTGTAGGAGAATATCACAAGAGTTTGCGCGCGTACCCGAGTACGTTCTCGACATTGAATCCCAAATTCTTCAGCGCGACATCGCCCGGAGCCGATGCGCCAAAGCGATCCAGGCAAATCACGTCGCCCTTTGGAGCAACGTAACGGTCCCAGCCTTGTCGCACTCCGGCTTCGATCGCGAGACGCGCGGTGATCGATGGAGGAAGAATTTCGTCTTGGTAATCCTGCGATTGCTCTGCAAAGAGTTCGATGCAAGGCATTGAGACGACCCGCGTGGGGATGCCCTCAGCTTGCAGCTTCTCTCGGGCTTCTAACGCCAGCGATACTTCGGAGCCGGTGGCGATCAGGATCAATTGAGGAGACGCGCCATCAGACTTGCCCTCGCTCACGCTCGGGCTTCTGACACCTTCTGCTTCCGCCAGGACATATCCACCACGACGCAATCCTTCCGCGCTCGCAAATTTTTTCCGGTCAATCAGCGCCACTTTCTGTCGCGTCAGAGCCAGAGCAGTTGGCGCGTGTCGACGAACGATCGCGAGTCGCCAGGCTTCTCGCACTTCGTGTACGTCGGCCGGACGCACCACGAAAAGATGTGGGATCGCGCGCAGCGCAGCGAGATGTTCGATTGGTTGGTGCGTCGGACCATCTTCACCCAGCCCAACCGAATCATGCGTGAAAACATAGATGACCTGAACTTCTGAGAGACATGCGAGACGAATCGACGGCCGCATGTAATCAGAAAAAGTCATGAACGTGCCGCCGTAAGGAATCAACCCGCCGTTCAGCGCCATGCCCGTCATCGTTGACCCCATGGCATGTTCGCGCACGCCGAAGTGAATGATGCGGCCATCGTAGGTGCCGGCTTCGAAGCTGCCGCCGTCCTTGATGTCCGTGTTGTTGGAAACTCCGAGATCGGCCGAGCCACCAATCAACATCGGCATATGCGGCGCCAGCGCGTTGATGACTTTGCCGCTGGCGACCCGCGTAGCCATCGCTTCGGCGTCTTCGAAAGTCGGTAGATGTTTCTCCCAATCCTCAGGCAGTTCGCCGCTCATTGTGCGACTCCAAAGCTCGCCCAACTCAGCATGCTTTTCACTATAAGCTTTGACCAAGTCGTTCCATTCGCCTTCAGCTCTTGAGCCGCGATCGACGCTACGACGAAAATGCTCGAGCGCTTCATCGGGAATGTAGAATTGCTTGTCTTCCGGCCAGCCAAGATGACGCTTCGCTTCGCGCACGGCATCCTCGCCCGGCGCGTCGCTATGCGCTTTGCGCGTGCCTGCCGTCGGCATGCCGTAACCAATGATCGTCTTGACCGAAATCAGGGAAGGCTTGTCGCCGACGGATTGCGCGTCACGAATCGCGGCTTCGATCGCGGCCGTGTCGTTTCCATCGGCGACTGTCGAAGTATGCCAGCCGTAAGATTCGAAGCGCTTCGGCACGTTTTCGGAAAACGCCAGATCGGTGAAGCCTTCGATCGTGACGCGATTGTCGTCGTAGAGATAAATCAGCTTGCCGAGTTTGAGGTGGCCGGCGAGTGAGGCAGCTTCCGACGCGACGCCTTCCATCAGATCACCGTCCGAAACAATCGCATAGATGTTGTGATCGATTAGCTCAAAGTCCTTCTGATTGAACTTTGAGGCGAGGTGCGCCGCGCCCATCGCCATGCCGACGCCGTTGGCGAACCCCTGACCCAGCGGCCCGGTCGTAATTTCAACGCCAGACGTTAAGACATTTTCCGGATGTCCGGGAGTCTTGGATCCCCATTGGCGAAAATTCTTAATCTCATCGAGCGAGAGATCGTAACCAGTCAAATGCAGCAACGAATAGAGCAGCATGCAGCCATGACCCGCGGACAACAGAAACCGATCGCGGTTTTCCCATTTCGGATTGCGCGGGTTGTAGCGCATGAACTTCGTCCAAAGCACGTAAGCCATCGGCGCGGCGCCCAGAGGCAAACCCGGATGCCCCGAGTTCGCTTTCTGCACGGCGTCCAGCGTTAGCGTGCGAATTGTGTTGATGCAAAGTTGATCGAGTTCCGGAGTGGCGTTTCGTTCCTGCTGCATGCGTGCGCTCATGTCCTTAGTTTCGAGTTTCAGGTTCCAAGTTTCAAGTCGGCGAGGCACACGCCCAACACCAAACTTGAAACTTTAGACTTGAAACATCATTTAGTCAGTTTCTTGTAAAGCTTCGGGGGAGTGATACGTTCGCGACACGGAAATTTGAAGCGTGAGCATCGCATAATGACTGCGTTTCGTCCAGCATTTATACTAGGCGACCAGTGGAAGCACAGACACTGAAATGTCCGAACTGCGGCGCGGCGATTTCGTCAGATTCGCCGCAGTGCAAATACTGCGAATCAAAACTGGCGACGATCGCTTGCGCGTCCTGTTTTGGAATGATGTTCATCGGAAGTCGACACTGTCCGCATTGTGGCGCAGTCGCGAGCGAAGCCTCACCAGCGGAGCTTTCGATCCTGAAGTGTCCGCGCTGCAAGACTGATATGACCTCGATCAAGATTGCCGGCGAACAGATGCGCGAGTGCGAGCACTGCGGCGGCATCTGGCTCGAGGTTGCGTCGTTCGAACGAATCTGCGCCAGTCGCGAAGAACAGGCGGCAGTGCTCGGCGCCGCATCGCCCGCGCCGTCACGTCAAATCGATCCAAACGATGATGGAAGCAGGATTCGATATTCGCCTTGTCCGCAATGCGGGCAATTGATGAACCGCATAAATTTCGCCCGGTGCTCAGGCGTAATCGTCGATGTGTGCAAAGGTCACGGGACATGGTTCGACCGAGACGAGCTGCGCGCCATTGTTGAGTTCGTTCGCGGTGGAGGTCTGGAACTCTCGCGCGCACGAGAAAAAAACGAAATCAAATACGAGCGCGAGCAGCTTCGCGCGGAACAGTATGCGGCCGCCAATCGCATGAATAGAATTGGTTTTTATGCGGACGAGGAAGAGAGAGTTGGCGGACTGTCTGCCGCGCGCGGCTTATTAAAATTTCTAATCGACTGACTATGACCACTGCGCCCCGAGCCTCGATCGTTACTGCCGTCCACGAATTTCGCGCTTGCGAAGAGCTTTGGCTGGAAGGGATGATGAAACAGACTCTTCCCAGCGAAGCATTTGAAGTAATCCTGGTCGATGCTGTTGGTCATCCCACCTATCAGCAGCTCATGAAACAATGCTGCTCGAATGCTGATCATATTAGTTACCACCAGATTCCCGCGCACGGCCGCGCCCGCGCCCTGAATCATGCTCTGTCGATCGCGAAATCCGATCTCATAATTTTTCTGGCCGATGATTTCGTGGCCGAGCCCGAGCTGGTCGCCAGCCATCTTAAGTTCCATGAAGAGAACCCCGAGCCTGAGGCAGTTGGAATCGGCGCTGGCCTTGTGCCGCAGGATTTAAGCACCGACTTTACGATATGGCTCGAACGCACCGGCAGGTTTTTTGGTCTGCCTTTTTATGACGGCATGACCTCAATTCCAGAAGATTTCTTTTATGTGGGGAACGCCTCGGTCACGCGCAAATTGTTGAATCGCGCTGGGGCTTTCGATGAGATTTTTCTCTTTCATGCGGGCGACGATTTTGAGTTTGGACAACGCTTGCGGGCCGCAGGCATGAGAGCCCAACTCGTGACGGCCGCGACCGCCAGCCATCGCCACCATGTCCTCCTGGAAGATCGCACTGAGGCTTTTCGAGAGCTTGGTCAAAACGCGCGCGCGGTTGCCGAGCGTTCCGGCGAAGCTACCTGGCTGCGAAGCCTGAAGCTGTCGGCGCCAGTCTGGTCACCGCGGGTCGCTGCCGCGCGAGCGTCGATGCTCATAAACAATAACAGCGCGTCGCGACAGCGGTGGTGGCGCGTCACGCTTGAGGCTGCTTTCGCATCAGGCTATCGTCGCGGCCAGAATGGAAGCCGCTCGAAGTAACTGATGTTTCTGCGCGTTCGGCCATCGCAATCTACGATTGATGATTTCCTGGCCCAGAGTCTCCGGCTTCCACTGTCTTACCAGCCGATCGGAATAGCGGGCCTGGCCCAGTCAGAATTCAGAATAGATGAAGTGCGCTGTACGTTAGGCCACGGCTCGAAAACATTTACGAGCGCCAAGGAAGCCTTGTTGAGTTGGCGTCAATTCGACCTCGGATGGGTCGAGTTGTTGCCGCATGACGCTCCCATCGAAACGGGAACGGTGGTGGCGGTAATGGTTAGACACCTCGGATTCTGGTCGCTGAATGGTTGCCGGATCGTCTACACGATCGGAGATCGCGACTCCGCGACTCAATTCGGATTCGCGTATGGAACGCTCACCAATCATGCAGAGCGGGGAGAGGAAATTTTCGAAGTTTCAATCGATCCGGCGTCGCAAGAAGTTTCGTATCGCATTCGCGCCGCTTCAAAACCGCGAGCGACTCTGGCTCGTGTCGGCTATCCACTCACGCGCACCTTGCAAGCGCGATTTCGTCGCGATTCGCTCGCTGCGATGCGTCGTGCCGTGACACCTGGCAGATCGTTTGAGCCTGAGTGTCAGAACCCGGAGCGGTAGCGAT
>DATLVM010000102.1:0-11396 GCA_035577445.1 Pyrinomonadaceae bacterium | reverse complement strand
CATTGCCACAGATGGTGAAACCTATGGTCATCATTTCAAATTCGGTGACTTATGTTTGGCGCACGCTTTGATAGAAGAAGCACCGGCGCGCGGTTTCACGATTACAAACTTCGGCAAGTTCCTCGAACAGCATCCGCCGGAAAGTGAAATAGAAATCAACAACGGCCCAAATGGAGAAGGCACTTCGTGGAGTTGCGCGCATGGAGTCGGTCGCTGGATTCGCGACTGCGGTTGTTACACCGGAGGCGAACCCGCATGGAATCAAAAGTGGCGCAAGCCTCTGCGAGATGCTCTCGATTATTTGCGTGACGCGAACATTCCGCATTTTGAAGCGATCCGCGGCGCGCTTTTCATCGATCCGTGGCAGGCGCGCGATGACAGCATTGCGCTAGTCCTCGACCCAACCAAGTCGCGCGAAAAGTTCCTTTTTGATCACGCGG
This sequence comes from Pyrinomonadaceae bacterium, assembly GCA_035577445.1. GTDB lineage: Bacteria > Acidobacteriota > Blastocatellia > Pyrinomonadales > Pyrinomonadaceae > UBA11740. The sequence goes on along the minus strand of DATLVM010000102.1, from coordinate 10,956 downwards.
GCCGTTGGCTGTCGCGTGAGGAACAGGAGAGCGCGCTCACCTATCTCGAACTTCAGCGGATGCTGTTGTTGATGTATACGAGTTGCGGCTGGTTCTTCAATGACATCTCCGGGATCGAAACCATTCAAATCATGAAGTACGCCGCGCGCGCAATCGATTTGATGGACCAGTTGGGTCTGCCGTCCGTGCGCGATCGATTTCTGGAGATGTTGGTTGAAGCGAGAAGCAATCGGCCTGAGATGGGAACGGGCGCGGACATATATCGCAGATTCGTAGAGCCGCTGAATCCGAACTTGAGAGCGATGCCAACAAATGAGGGCGTAATGGTCTAATCACACAACGAGCCAGCGAAGCTGGCGGCAGAGTTTAGCCCAGGATGAAGTGAGCGCAGCGAGCGGAACCCTGGGATTGCGTTGTTAATTGAATCCTAGAGCCCGCTTTAGCGGGCGACAGAGCATGCCCAATAAGAAAACCCGCAAATCGAGGTCGGCGAAATCCGCATCAGACCGAAGTCCATCACGGAAAGCGGCGAGCGCAAAAAGTGTCAGAAGCCCGCGCGTAAGCAAGGGCTCGGTTGCAAATGCTGCCCTCCCTCACGGTCGGGCTTCTGACACAATCAGCAGTTTCTCCCCAACTCTGGGCGATCTCGATCTCCATCTATTCGGCGAAGGCAAACATCTGCGCATCTACGACAAACTCGGCGCACATCCGATCGCACACAAGGGCAAGCGCGGAGTTGCATTCGCCGTCTGGGCGCCCGCGGCAGATCGCGTAAGCGTTGTCGGGAATTTCAATGGTTGGGACGCGACCAGACACCCGATGCGGAGTTTGGGCCCATCGGGCATTTGGGAAACTTTCATTCCGCGTCTCAAACCCGGCGAGCTTTACAAGTACGCGATCACCACGGGTCGTCACGAGTTCTTTAAAGCAGATCCTTACGCCTCGATGATGGAAGTGCCGCCGGATACTTCGTCGGTCGTCTATCAATCGAAATACAAGTTTCGTGACCGAGCCTGGTTAACAAAAAGGCGCAAACGAAAGGCGTGGTGTGAACCGCTCTCGATCTACGAAGTTCATCTCGGTTCGTGGCGCCGCATCACGGAAGAAGAAAATCGCCCGCTGACTTATCGCGAGATCGCGCCGTCGCTCGCCGACTATGCGAAACAAAATGGCTTTACGCACGTCGAGTTTCTGCCGCTGAAAGAACATCCATACGGCCCTTCATGGGGTTATCAGGTCAGCGCCTACTTCGCCGCGTCATCTCGCTACGGCACGCCTGACGATCTTCGTTTTCTCGTCGATCATCTTCATCAGAAAGGCATCGGCGTAATCATGGATTGGGTGCCGGCGCACTTTCCGAAAGACGCGTTCGCGCTTGGACGATTCGATGGGACTGCTCTGTACGAGCATCTCGATCCCCGCAAAGGCGAGCATCCGGATTGGGGCACTTACATTTTTAATTACGGGCGTAACGAGGTGCGCAATTTTCTGATCGCCAACGCGTTGTATTGGCTGCGCGAGTTTCATCTGGATGGTCTGCGGGTCGATGCGGTCGCGTCGATGCTCTATCTCGATTACAGCCGCAAAGAAGGTGAATGGGTGCCGAATGAGTTTGGCGGGCGCGAGAATCTCGAAGCGATTTCTTTCTTGAAAGAGCTGAACGAAGTTACTCATCAGGAATGTCCCGGCACTTTGATGATTGCTGAAGAATCAACTGCGTGGCCCGCGGTGAGCCATCCGGTTTATGCGGGCGGGCTCGGTTTCGATTTCAAGTGGAACATGGGCTGGATGCACGACACGCTGAAGTACTTTCAGACTGATCCGCTTTTTCGCGGCGGCAATCACAACGCGCTGACGTTCGGCTTACTTTACGCGTGGAGCGAGAACTTCATTCTTCCCTTTTCCCATGACGAGGTTGTTCATATGAAGGGCGCGCTGGTGAACAAGATGCCGGGCGAAGAATGGCAAAAGTTCGCGAACCTGCGCGCGCTTTACGGTTACATGTGGGCACACCCGGGCAAGAAACTTCTGTTCATGGGCGGCGAGTTTGGGCAATGGCGCGAATGGACCGAGACGGAAAGTTTGGACTGGCACTTGTTGGAAGCACCAGCCCATAAAGGCGTGCTGGCATTGATTAAGGATCTGAACAAGCTCTATCAAAAACAAGGAGCGTTGTGGGAAGCCGACACCGACCCGGCAGGCTTCAGTTGGATCGAAGTCGATAACGCCGCTGAAAATGTGATTGCATTTCGGCGCACCGCTCCTTCGAGCGGCCAGGAAGTTATTTGCGTCTGCAACTTCTCGCCGGTCGGGCGCGAAGGCCACCGCATCGGCTTGCCACGCAAAGGCAGCTATAAACAAATTCTGAATACCGACAACGAAAAATACTGTGGCGGCGGATTTGGAGTTGTGAAGAGCATCAAAGCCGAGAAGACGCCGTGGCAGGGATTTGACTATTCCGCAGCGGTTACGTTACCGCCGTTGGGAGTGATGTGGTTTGAAGCGCCGGAACGCGCCATTGGAAAACCAACCTCTGATTGACGACATTTCGAATTGGAAATTGCATTAGTTCAAGGCGATACTTCAAATCCGCCTCGTCCATGGTAGAGATAACACCGGTTGGAGGTGGGATGGAAAACGATTTCAATGAGTCACGGCTGAGCCAAATGACGAATCTGAAACCTCCAAAACTCACGTCCGCGCCAACTATTTCGTTGCCATCCGGATGCGACAACGGCCCAATGCCTAAACCGCTTGCGAGATCGGCTTGGTAGCTTGTCGCGAAATATAATCCCGCAGGCTCTTCAAATTGGCCGCTACCAAAAATAGCCTCGACAACCCACAACGGCGGCTCTATTGCTCGCGAATGATTGTCATACCATTGGGAATCAGTTTGTTCGGCGCAAAGAAGACCGACCAAAAACTTCGCGGCCCATCGCTCAATTTTGAAACCATCGACCGTCCAAGTCTTCGGCTTTCGATATGCGTTGCGAGGTTTGACAGTTGCATTAGCTTTTAGGTTATGGACGATTTGCTCGAATGTTTCGAACAGTTTTTGAGCTTCAGCGTCGAGCGGCGATAATTGGCGATTGTGACCCTCGCAAAGAATTCTCGACTGAAATGAATCTAAGCCAATCTCCTTGTGTTCACCCTTCACCCAAGAGAAGCCCTTCACTCTGACAGTCCGGCCCTTCCACAATCCACGACTCATGTAGTGTTCTTTGGATTGTTTTCCTTCGCAGTTACCTAATGCGGCGGCCCAACACTTCACAACTACTTCAAATCCATGTGCTTCACTTGCACCAGCCGATGCTCAAGCATGTCCACGCCAGCTTGGCTGTGCTCCAACACGAGATAACCAATCAATGGTTCGTACTCGCCATTTTCGGGAGTCATCTCAACAAATGCTACTTCGTGATGAATGGGACGAAAGCCTTCGACCTGAATACGCACGGGACCGCAGACTACGCCCTTAATTGTTTCTTGCGTCGCAGTTTCCATCTCCACTTCGGTCATGGTCTCCAGATTTCCCAGCCGATCGCGCCACGCCATTGGCAGCACCATGAAAGACGCTCCCGTATCAACGAGTGCATCGCATCGTAGGCTCTTGGAAGGATCCGTGACGTTTTCGATTCTTACTGAGGCAATGATTCGTCCCATTGTCCGACCCTCCCTTTTTAGCCGAGCGGCATAGGGATTTTTCACGCCGCGAGAAAACTCATACTTTGCCTTCATTCGTGAAGGTAAGCTTAAGCGCCGAACGCGCTCAATGCAATAGCTTCGCGGCAAACAAAAACGCCGCGGTTTCCCGCGGCGCCTGCGTGGAAGATTGTTCCTGTCAACCGCTCAAGACGCAGTCGCGTACTGGCGATTCAATTGTTCTCGCAACCGATTGAAATACGAATCGAACGTCACGAAGCCAGTCGTTCCCTGGAAGAAAGCTTTCCCGTGCGTTTCATCCGACACGCGATTCAGCGAGCTCTGGCCATAGCTCGCAGCGAGACGATTGTGACTAGTCAAGCCCACCGACGGCGCATAGAACGAGAAGATCGACACGTCACGTTTGTTCGCTTCATTAATGGCGCGATTGATATCGAGAGTGTGGCCTGCCGCGCTCGAGTCGAAACCCTGCGAAGTATCGAGGCCATCCGAAATCAACAGCACCGCGTTGTGCCCCTTCCAAGTTGAATCGAATTTCTTCAGCGCTTCGATAACTTCAACGTAAGGGTTGTAAGCCGAAGCGGAAGTGCTCGCGATCGGAATACGCAACGAATTCGCCGCGCGATTCAAATCAGTCGTGAACGGTTGCCGGACTTGCAACGTGCCGGCGGTGATGTAACCAACCATCACGCGCGAACCGCTGGGCAGCGATCGAATGAAGTCTCGCGTCACGCCGAGTTCATTCCCGACGCGTGAGATCAAATCGTCTTGAATAAGAATTGCGATGTTGAGTTGCTCGCGCACGCGCGGAGCGTCACTGTCGGTTGCTTTGGCGTTCGCGATTGAAGACCCGCCAAACATAGTTAGCGCGAAAATAGAAGCGATTAAGAACGCTGAAATTCTTCTTAACATAGTCTCACCTCCCCAAAAGGACCATCCCTCCGAGGCATTTGTAATCAAACTGTCTGGGTCGATCTTGAGATGCGAATTGAGGCGTTAGGGTTGGCGATGGGTATGCACGCCTCTGGCGCGCAGTCTGTCAGTGGAGGCAATCACGGCACGCCGGAAGCGTGCGTACCACTACTTGTGCAATTGACACACGCCACTCGCATCGCAAGGAGGTGGAACACCGAACAAGGTGTATCGACGCGAGGCGAGCCAGTGATAGAAGATTGGTCCAAGTTTCGTGCACGGCCAAACATTCATTATTGGCGCCATCCAGCTCCACCGTGGCAGGACGCGAATCACTTCGATCCAGGCAAAGTAACCCTTGGTCCAACGACCATCAGGCGTGCGCGTGTGCATCAGCTCGGCCATCTCTTCTCTGGTGTGCGGCGCTGCGCGTTTGAGAATTTCAGGATCGTTGTAGTCAAGCCACTCGATTCGATGATCGCGATCTAGCGGCTCGACGTGCTCGCGCATCCAGCGACAGAGATTGCAATGGCCGTCGGTGTAAACTTCGATTTTCCGTTGAGTTGCCAAGGTTGATAGCGCGCTTGCTGCGCGCACCATACAACACGGTTCGGTTGAGCGCAAAGTTGGAGCAACAGCATGATCCGGCACTCCTTCGACGACCGACTGCATCTTCCTGTCGATGGAAATCAGCCAACTCCGATCGCCGATATCCGCCGAAAATAATGCTTCACAATCCCGGGAACAAAAACCTGACGGCGCTTGTCTAAACCTCTTCCCTTGACAATCTAGGGAACGGGTTGTAGCTTCTGCGCCGGCCCAATCGACGGAATCCGCTGACCATGGCAAAGATACGCACCGACTTGATGCAAGGCACGCTGGAGCTTTTGATTCTCAAAACGCTCTCGCGCGGGACGATGCACGGTTACGGTATTGCCCAACACATCCACCAAACCGTCGACGACGTGATCAGGATCGAGGATGGTTCATTGTATCCGGCACTCTATCGCATGGAAGAGCGCGGTTGGGTCCAGTCACAATGGGGCGTGTCCGAAAACAATCGGCGCGCAAAGTTCTACAAGTTGACCCGGGCCGGCCGGAAACAACTCGATGGTGAACAGGCAAACTGGCAGCGAATCTCGCAGGCGATTACCAGAATTCTGCGAACCGCTTGACGTTCGCAACGCTTAAAGACAGAAGGTGACCGCGTGAAAGACATACTTCGACGTTTCGATCCCCAGCAGGCCGAACGGGAAATTGATGAAGAACTGCGGCTACACATCGATCTGCTGACTGAGCAACACCTGAAAAGGAACCTGGCTTTCGAAGATGCCAGAGCTGTGGCCCTGGATCACTTTGGCGATGTCGAACTGATTAAGAATCACTGCGCGCGAATCAAGCAAAGGAGCAATCCCCTCAACCGAGCATTGAAATTGTTTCTCACCCTGGTCTTCATTGCGGGAGCCTTCATCAGAATATCCGCGCCCGAGTATCACCTGACGCGCGTGGGGGGCATTTTGATGGCCGTTGGCGTCCTCGGGCGTTTGTGGCTTTATGTGCGCGGACTGACGCCATCGACACTTCTTTCAAAGTCGGAAATTTCATCGCCCTTGAGGTTGATTGATAAATCGCCAACATCAATTACCGCCTATGATCAGAAATGGCGCACGCCCGTTGAGCGGGTGATCTTCGACAAGTAACAGCGAGAATCAGGCGAAACAAACCGGACTGATTGTTCTTCAAACTGCATGAGGTCTTGAAGAAGTTACGACCAGTGTGTGCGGACGAACTTTTATGCTGGGAGCGCGGACGTCCCCGTCCCCTGGGTTCGGAATCGGGGCTCTGTGGCACAAACTTCAGTCTGTGATTCGGCGGCGATGAACATTACACAGACGAAGGAAGCTCTGATCAAGTTGCTTCGCAGCGATAGAGTTAAGCCCAAGGTCAGGCTTTGCGAGGGCAATAACATACTTGACGAATCAAGTAACGCCTATTCGTATGCGGCTTTCTCCCTTCTCCCTTTGGGGGAAGGGTTGGGGATGAGGGCTTAGCGCGACCAGCTGCGGAGCAGCGGTGAGAGTTAAGCCCAACGCGAGGCTTTGCGAGCGTTGGGTTACGCACGAAAATTTGTCCAGAGCTGCGGAGCAGCGATTCACTCAGTCTGATCGCAAGGCACAAATCATGCAAGAATTCTATCGCCGCTCCGCGGCTCCGAAAATTACGGTGACTGTCTACCCAAGGCTCGCAGACTCGCCTTGGGCTTAGCTCTGGACGCTGCTCCGCAGCTGATTGAATCCTGAAGTCCGTGGGTTGCTCGCGCTATCACAGACTGAAGCCTGTGGCACTTTCTGAAACTGCATTCAGTACCACTAGGTCAAAGCATGCTAAAGATCAACGATCTTTCCAAAACCTATCCAGGCGGAACTCGCGCACTCAACGGCGTCGATCTGGAAATCCAACCCGGCGTGTTTGGACTGCTCGGGCCGAACGGCTCGGGCAAAACTACGCTGATGAAAATCCTGGCGACGCTGCTCGAACCTGATTCAGGCTCGGCCGAGATGAACGGCATCAACCTGATCGACGATCCGCACGCGACGCGCGAGCTGCTCGGCTATCTGCCGCAAGAGTTCGGACTCTATCCCACGCTTACGGCCGAACAAACGCTTCATTACTTTGCGAAGCTAAAAGGTGTCCATCAGAAAAAGGAGCGCGCGGCGCTGGTAGACGCTCTCTTTGAACGAGTGAATCTTGCCGACGTGCGGGGAAAGAGAGTCGGCGGCTTTTCAGGTGGGATGCGACAGCGTCTGGGAATCGCCCAGGCGCTGATCGGGAATCCGCAACTGCTGATCGTAGATGAGCCTACGGCTGGACTCGATCCGGAAGAGCGCGTGCGTTTTCATAACTTGCTCGCCGAAGCAGCCGGCGAAGAGACCGTGGTAATGCTTTCGACTCACATTGTTTCGGATGTCTCCAGTCTCTGCAGCCACATGGCGATCATCAGGAAGGGCGAAATCCTGGCGTCCATTACGCCGTGGCAAGCAGTCAGCGAGATGGGGGGATCGGTCTGGGAAGCCAATGTCCCGCGCGAAAAGGTCGCGGACGTAAAGGCTCGTTGCCGAGTCCTCTCCTCACAGATGGTTGGTGGGCTGGTGCGCTTGAGAGTGATTTCAAACAACGGACGTCCGGGCGAAGAATTCACTCCGGCCGCTGCGGTTCTCGAAGACTATTACTTCAATCTGGTCAATCAGGGGTCGTGACCGTGTCAGAAGCCCGCGCGTCAGCAAGGGCTCCGATGCGAATCATGCCCTCCCTGACGGTCGGGCTTCTGACACGTCCACATGATCAATCCTTTTCAGAATCATTTTGCGGCAATCTTTCAGAACGAGGTGCGGCTCAATTCGAGGCGGGTCGCTCCTTATGTGTTGATGTTGTTTTCCGTTTTCAATGCTGTCCTGTGGTCTATAGGCCTGGGCGCCACTTATTATGGCCAGGAAGTGCTCGCGAAATATGGGAGGCTTTGGGCCACAAACAGCGATTACTACATAACGCATAATTTTGGCGGCTACGCACTCGGCATATTTGGACTGCCTATCTTTGCCGCAGTAATCATGGCTGAGCCCGTGAGACGAGACTTCCGCCTGGAAATCGATGCCCTCATTTTTTCAAAGCCTGTCAGCAGAACTCATTACTTGATCGGGAAATTCTTTGGCAGCTTCTTCGTGCTCGTTTGTTGCCAGGCATCTTTCGCGGCGACGCTTGTTTTGATTCAGGTCTTTCACCCTTCACAGACGGTTGTGCTCCCGTTCCGGCTTCTCCCCTATTTCAAACATTTCATCATGATCGTGGTCCTCACCTACGTCCTATTTGCCGCGGTCTACTTTACTGTCGGAACATTAACGCGAAACCCGAAAATTGTTTATGTGTTGGCAATTGCTTTTTACCCGCTCATGGCGTTCTACGGGATCTTCTTCTTGAAAAATCTACCGCGGCGATGGGGAGTGCTTCTTAATCCTTTGATGACGAGGGAAGTGGAAATTCAAACGTGGGGGCGCAGTCCGGAATGGGTGGATCAGCTGGTAATCAGCTATACGCCAATCATGTTCGCAAATCGCGCCTTGGTGATTATCGCGGCCGCCGTTTGTCTGACGATTGTTTGTCGACGGTTCAGAATAGCCGAACCACCCGCCAGGCCAGAAAATTCTTCATGGCTCAATCTGTCGGCAGGCAGCGAAGTTCTTTACTTCGATCCACCTATCCTCCAACCAACAACCGGTCATGCTGAGAGTGATGTAAGAAGTCTTCGAGTCGAAAAGGCAGAAGCAAAAGAGACTGCAGTTCCGAGCGTTATCAGCGCTAACGGCGGCCTACAGGCGAATCTTGCAAAATTGGCGGCTGCCCTTGGTGTTGAGTTTCGCCTCCTTCGCGCCGAGCGAAGTCTGGTCGTGATCATACCTTTGGCTATCTTCCTTCCTACTCTGGAGCTCGCATTTTACCGGGTCATTCCGGAAGTGTCGTACTCCGCCACGTACGCCACTGGAACGGCCAAGACCCTTGTGTTTTTTCTGATAGGGATGACTGTCTTTTACGTGGTCGAATCAATGCAGCGCGATCGCGAAGTGCGGATTGAACCCGTTCTTTGGGCCAAGCCTACTCCGAATTTTGTGTTGCTGCTGTCTAAGTTCTTAGCAACGTTCCTGCTAATGCTTTCGGTAATAACAATCGCCGGTCTGACTGCAATTGGAATCCAGTTGCTTAGAGGTCATGGGCCCGTTGAACTCTACGCCTACGTCATAACCTATTCTGTGATTTTGATTCCAAGCATAGTTTTCATGGCTGGGGTGTCAATCCTCCTCAATGTTGTATTACGCGAGAAATACCTCGCTTATGTGGTGATCGTTGGAGTGGGCTCGGGACTTTTTTACCTGTACAGTCAGGGCTACAACCACTGGCTTTACAATCCCGCGCTCTATCGACTTTGGACTTATTCCGACTTGATTGGGGTGGGAAGCGCACGAATTCTGACGCAGCGAATCTATTGGCTGGCTCTTTCCTGTTTTTGTCTGGCGCTTTCGCACCTTGGTTTCCGCCGCAAGTCAGCGAAAGGTTTCAGAACCAACGGGCGACTCGGCAGCAGGAGTTGGACGCTGATGATAATGATCATTTCGCTGGTGGTGGCGGTCGTCACCGGTTCAATGATCGAATAGCGATACGAAATAACCGGCTGTGGCGAAAAAGTCGTTGACGCGTGATCGCGGCTATGCCGCTTGATGTGCGGAAGCGCTCTGCGCTTCCGTCCAGCTCAATGGAGATTCGGGGCTATGCCCCAACACTTGGGCGGAGCCCAAAATTTAGAGCAGAACTTTCCGGAAGGCCAAAGGCCTTCCGCACATCAGGGGGCATAGCCGCACGGGCGTCGCGCACACCAGTATGATGAGAAATCCCTTCCATACCCCGCTCGTCGCTGTCTTTCAGAACGAGGTCCGACTCAATAGTAAGCGCGTTGCTCCTTATGCATTGATGATTCTGTTCATCGCCAATGCCGTGTTGTGGTGGATCCAGCCGGCCGTCAAATTTGGCTGGGCTACAAACAGCGACTGGTACATTGTCAGAAACCTGCTGGCCTTCTCTTTCCTGTTGGGACTCCCAATCTTCAACGCAGTCATTATGGGAGACCCGGTGATTAGGGATTTCCGCCTGGGGGCCGACCCGCTCATCTTTTCCAAGCCCGTTAATCGCGGTCAGTACCTGCTCGGAAAATTCTTTGGCAACTTCTTTGTGCTCGTGTGCTGTCAGGCAGCGTTCCCGGTTACTCAGCTTTTGCTTCAGGCATTTTCCACCTCAAAGATGATTGTCCTGCCGGTTCGAGTGTTCCCTTATTTCAAACACTTCCTTTTTTTCCTGGTCATCACGCACCTGTTTCTGGCTGCGCTGTACTTTGCCGTCGGAACTCTTACGCGGAACAGTAAAATCGTGTACGGATTGGCCGTCTGCTTTTATCCGATTTTGATCGCTTATGGACTTTTCGTACTCAGGCGCCTGCCCGTCCGTTGGCAACTCAGCCTTGATCCGCTGCTGCTCAGTGCAAGTCTGCGAGGCAACGGATTTCTGCACAGCGCAGAGTTTCTCAATCGGTATGTCGTCGTTTACACGCCGGACATGATTGCGAACCGGATGGTGATGATCGGACTTGCGGCAATTTGCCTGCTGGTCCTTTACTTTCGGTTTTCAATAGTCGAGCGGACTTCGAACCGCGCATTCTGAATGGTAGTGTCACCAATTTCTGTTTTTGACGGTGATCGGTATTTCAAGGTCTCGCGCTGAGGAATTCCTAACTTGCCTTTCGCCTTTCCGCTCGGATAAATTACATCGCAATCCGCTATCGCA
>DATLVM010000101.1:0-2252 GCA_035577445.1 Pyrinomonadaceae bacterium | reverse complement strand
CACATACTGTCCGACTGAGTTCAACAGCACGGCCTGGAAATACGAACAGACGAAACGGAGAAATTGCGCGAGCGCGTAAATTGCCGCAAAGACAGTCACCGTCATCGTTACTTTCCACACGGACGCGAACCAGGCGAGAGTGACTGCATGCGTGGTGGTGCGTGGAATGATGTACCAGTCGACGGCGTATTCGGTAAATTTCGGTTGCAGGATTCCCAGCAGATTCAGAAGGATCGTGAGCAGCAAGGCCGGAACGAGCATCTTTAAATAAGGCTTCAGGTAACGCAGCAACCTGCGCGCGACCTGCCAGTCGTAGGTCTTGCCGATCTGCTCTTCCTCGTGAAATTTCTTAACTGCGGTAGACAATTCGAAGCCTCTTAATCCTGGTCATTGTTTGTACGTGACCTGACGAATCCAATCCTTGCTGGGAAAGCTAAGCAAAATACCAAAAGCGGATAGTGCAAATAGGAACCAACTCGTACTTGAGGAGGTTGACAGACGATCTACAAGACCGAAGAGCGCGGCTGATTCGCTCAGTGCGAGAGACAGGATATGTGCAGTCTGCAAAGCCGCGATGTCATTCTTGTCGAGAGCCTGTTGCGACAGCTTCTGCCTTAGCAGGAATGATAAGGCCACCATCATGGCGCCGATTCCCAGCAGCGCGTAACTAAGCGCGGGGTTCGGCGTGCCTTTGTTGCCGATGACGACCGCGAGAGTCGATAGCAGCCCCACGCTCACGAAGATTGCGGCCCACAGGATGAGAAATACGCGATGGCGCGCTTCAACTTTGGCTTCGATCTCCTGCGGATTTTGAAAGTCCATGGTAACCCTCACGTAGTCTCCAACTCTTCTTCCAACAACTGCCGCTCGTGTAGTTCAGCGTATTGACCGCCCAGGCCCAACAACACGTCATGCGTTCCCTGTTCGACAATGGAGCCGTCGTCGAGCACGCAGATCACGTCCGCATGGCGCACGGTTGAGACGCGGTGCGAAACGATGATGCTGGTGCGCTGCCGCATGACCGTGCGCAGCTGTGACAGGATCTTTTCTTCCGTGTAGGTGTCGACCGATGAGAGCGCGTCGTCGAGAATTAGAATCTTCGGCTCGCGCAAGACCGCGCGCGCAATTGCCGTGCGTTGTTTCTGGCCGCCTGAAAGCGTGATGCCGCGTTCGCCAACGAGCGTGTCGAAGCCCTCCGGAAAATCTTCCACATCTGTTTGCAGACCGCCAATTTCGGCAGCCCGCTCGATTGCCGGGCGCTCAGCAGCATCAACTCCGAACGCGATGTTCCTGTCCAGCGAGTTGCTGAACAAGAAAGTCTCCTGCGGGACGTAACCAATCGCTGAGCGAAGCTGTTGCAGCGGGTAAGTCTTGATGGCGAGGTCATCAATGAATACCGTCCCGGCCGGCGGCTCGAGCACGCGGGGAATCAAATTAACAAGCGTGGACTTCCCACTGCCAGTGCGGCCCACAAAGGCAACCGTCTGTCCGGCTTCGATCGTCAGGTGGATATTGCGCAGCACAGGTTCACTGTCGGGATGATAGCGGAAAGTAAGGTCGCGAAACTCGATGCGACCGGTGATCGCCGGCTGCTCTTGCACGCCCGGCGCGTCGGCTATCGCCGGCTTGAGCGTCGCGATCGCCTGCATGCGCTTCCAACTAGCAGAGCCGCGCTGATAAAGATTCACCACGTAGCCGATCGCAATCAGCGGCCAAATCAAGCGAAACAGGTACATGTTGAATTCAGTGAATTGCCCGACGCTCAGTTGGCCCCGCGCCGCCAAAGGCACGCCGGCCCAGATGATGAGCACGAATCCCAGTCCGATCAGGAACGTCATCAGGGGACGCATCAGCGCGTCGATGCGGACCAGGCCAAGATTCCTTTGCGCATATTCATAGTTCAATCGATTGAATGCGGCAATCTCCGCGTGCTCTTGCGCATAGGCGCGGACCACGCGGACACCGGTGAAATTCTCCTGCGCGCGTGCCGTAATCTGCGCAAAGAAATCCTGGATCTGCTGAAACCGTGTGTGGACCTGTTGGCCAAAATATTTCACCGTCAATGAAACGAGTGGCATCGTTACAAATAGCAACAGCGTGAGTTTCCAACTGATCGCAAAGATGATTGGGACAATCACCACCACCACGAACAGGGTTTGCAGTCCGTACATGATCATCGGACCTACCATCTGACGCACGGCGGATAAATCGTTGGTCGCACGCGCCATCAAGTCGCCGGTGCGATGTGAGTG
>DATLVM010000100.1:0-2430 GCA_035577445.1 Pyrinomonadaceae bacterium | reverse complement strand
AGAATCCAGAGCGCGAGATGTCGATCGAGATTTCGCGGCAAACGAAATCGCGCGAGTGAATAAGCCGCGAGACTCCCGATAATCAGTGCGCAGATCGTCGAGGCGACAGCGACAACCAAACTATTCAAAAGATATTGCCCAAACGAACGCGCGAGGAAAGCGTCTGCATAGTGCTCAAGCGTCGGCGCGAACGAAAACCATTTCGGAGGAACGCCGAATTGATCGATCTCGCGTTTGAACGAAATCGTGATGAGCCAGTAGACCGGCGCGAGCGTCACGAGAAGCGCTAACAGCAATGAACTGTATTTGAGAAATCGCGTCAGTTTCATTTGAACCGTCGCCAGATGTGTCAGAAGCCCGCGCGTAAGCAAGGGCCCCCTTCTAACTTCACGATCTCACCAGATCAGCGAGCCCTTCCTGACGGTCGGGCTTCTGACACTTATGCCTCACGCCTTTGCAGCAGCTGGATGTAGCCGATGCTGATGAGATTCGTAATCAACAGCAGCACGAATGACATCGCGGCGGCGTAGCCAAAATTCGAAAAGCGAAACGCTGTGCGATAGATGTAGAGACTCAAGGTCTCAGTCGCGAACCCCGGCCCGCCCTCAGTAATGATGAAGATGTGATCGAAAACGCGCAGCAGATCCATCGACCGCAATAACAGCGCGATCAAAATCGCGGGTTTCAGTAGCGGCAGTGTCACGTGACGAAACGTTTGCCATGCTGAAGATCCATCGACCAAAGCAGCTTCATACGGCTCCTGCGGGATCGCTTGCAATCCGGCGAGCAGGATCAGAAACATGAACGGCGTCCATTGCCACACGTCTGCGATGATCACCGATGCCATTGCCAGTTTCGGCGAAGCTGTCCAGGTTAGTGCTTCGGTGTTCACGCCCAATCCTTTCAGCGTTCCATTCACCGCGCCGAAGTTTGAATTGAGCATCAGCCGCCAAATGACTCCGACGACAACCGCCGGCAACATCATCGGCGCCAGCAAGAGACTGCGAAACGCACCACGCCCGCGCATTTGTTCGTTCAGCAACACCGCGAGCGCGAGCCCGATGATGAACTCAACCGTCAGGGCGATGGCTGCGTAGATGAAAGTATGCGCCAGCGCGCTGAAGAAGAACTGATCGGCGATAAGACGCGTGAAGTTTTGCAGCGTCGGAGCACCCGATGGTGATTGAAAACTGATCTTGATCGAGTAGATGAGTGGATAAATCGAAAGTGTAATCAGAACTGCCAGTGTGGGCGCGATAAGGAGGAACGGCAGAGTCTTTTCAGAAGTTCTTACTCCCTCTCCCCTTGGGAGAGGGCTGGGGTGAGGGCGCAAGTACGGCTTCACCTTTTCCATCTTTTGCTAGTTTCACCCCTCATCCCCAGCCGTTCTCCCACTGCGAGAAGGAAGCCAAACTCATTTCCCACGCTCAATTATTCTCTTTATCTCGGCGTTGGCCTGGTTCATTGCGTCCTCGGCTGACAATTCTCCGCTGTTGGCTTTCGAAAGATATATGCCGAAAGCGTTTTCGATCTCGTTCCATAGGGGTGTTCGCGGTCGAGGCCGTGAATTTTCCAGAGAACGTAGCTGCGCCGGGTAAGAAGGAAACTTCGCGACCAATTGCGGATCGTTGAAGACGGATTTGCGCGTCGGTGGATTGCCGCGCTGCGCGGAGAGCTTCATCTGATCCGCGTTGGTGGCCCAAAGAAGAAAATCCATAGCCGCGTCCGCTTTTTTTGATTCGCGCGGAATCGCGATCAGCCAATTGCCAATCTCTGCGCGGCCGGGATTTTTCGCGCCGGGCATTTGACCGAATTCCATCTTGCCAGTGACTTTCGATTTGGACGCGTCGCTGAACGAACTAATCCAAGCGGGCCAGTTGATCGACATTGCTGCTGTGCCTTGCAGAAGGTGCGCGCCGACTTCGTCAGCATTGAAGCTCGCATAGCCCGGTGGCGAGTACTTGCCGAGTTCGATCATGAATTTCAGCGCGGCGATCCCTTCCGGACTGTTCACGGTTGGCTGTCCGTTCGCATCGAACATCTCGCCGCCAAAAGCCCAGAAAATCGGCATGAAATCAGCCACCGCGGCATTTCCCTGAGCCGCGCGCATGACGTAGCCGTAGACTTTTCCACCGCCCGGCGCGCCGTTCGTCTCCTGCTCGCTAATCGTTTTCGCAGCCGTCAAAACATCGTCCCACGTCACCGGCTCTTTCAAATTGTGCTTCTGAAAAAGATCTTTGCGATAGAAGAACAACTGCGAGTTGCCGACGTACGGCAGCGCGAGCAACGTTCCTGTCTGATAAGGACTGCGACATAGCGCGAGCGACGATGCGACGAAATCATCGTCAGGCTTCGGTAGCCCACGCTTCTGCAACAGAGGCGTGAGATCCGTCAGCACATCCAGCGAGGCGAACTTCGGAAACCATGGAT
>DATLVM010000099.1:0-3331 GCA_035577445.1 Pyrinomonadaceae bacterium | reverse complement strand
GGCTTTGCCTAAAAAGTAATTCACGCCAGCGGCTCTGCCGCCTGATGTGCGGAAGCGCTCCGCGCTTCCGCACCGGCTCACAATGAATTCGGGGCTCTGCCCCCGAAGAATTGGGCGTAGCCCAAAATCGAGAAGACGGTCTTGCCGGAAGGCCAAAGGCCTTCCGCACATCAGCCGGCATAGCCGGAGACTTTTGCAAAGCTGGGTGTGGTTTGGTTCATTCGGAGAGTAAACACTTCCGCTGACTAGACCCTCACCCTAACCCTCTCCCAGAGGGAGAGGGAACTGGAACAAATGCCGACTACCTTAGCTGACATTGCGCGCGCGCTGGGCGTCTCAAAGATGACGGTTTCGCGCGCCATCAACAACCATCCGGAGATTAGTCCGGAGACGCGGGCGCGCATCCTGGAGGCGGCGCAGCGCATGAACTATCGGCCGAACCAGTTTGCGCGGGCGCTGACGACGAACCGCTCATATCTGCTCGGCGTGATCGTTCCTGACTTGATGCACTCTTACTTTGCGGAGATCTGTCGAGGCGTTGAAACGATCGCGAAACCGCTGGGCTATCAAAACCTGATTTGCAGCACTGACGAGAATGTTGCCAACGAAGAGTCCGAAGTCGAAGCACTCTTGCCACGAACCGACGGTTTGATCCTGGCCTCGTCAGCGTCGCTCGAAGAGACGAAGTTCTATAAGCGAATTACTCGCGAACGCGCGAAGATCGTTCTCATCGATCGACAACTCGACGGAATTAAATGTCCTGCGGTGACAACTGACGATGTTAAGGTTGGCAGCCTGGCTACTGAACATCTGCTAAGCCTCGGCCATCGCCGGGTGGGTCACCTGAAGGGAACGGTCGCATCTACTGCGGCACTGCGCTTCGAAGGATACAGAAAGGCTTTGGCCAAGCATCGCTTGCCTTTCGATCCAGATTTGGTTCGTGAGTGCGGCTTTACCGAAGCTGACGGTTATCGCGCGATGAAAGAATGGATCAGTAATGGCGATTTTCCATCCGCGATCTTCGCGGCGAACGACCCGGCCGCAATCGGAGCCATGAGTGCGATCGCTGAAGCGGGATTGAATATTCCGGAAGACATCGCGATCGTGGGCGGCGGAAACATTCATTACGGTGATATGCTGCGCGTGCCGCTGACCACCGTGGCCTGGTCGACGGCTGAGATGGGCCAAGCGGCCGCGCGTTTGGTGATCGATCTCGTCGAAGGCAAGCGAGGAATCAAAGAACAACATGTGATCGTCGAACCGGAGTTGGTAGTGCGTGCTTCATGCGGCGCCACTCAAGCCGCGTTCGTCTAGCGAATCCTTTAAGAACAATGCTGCGTCTCATTTGTACAACCTTCATACTAAGTGGCCTGACGGGTCTTGGCTCGGCTTCCGCAACACCGCGGATAAAGGTTTTGAAGCTTTCCGTAACTAACCCGTCTGATCAGGTAAGACTCGCCGAAGACGTGGTAGTTAGCGTGGCCGAACTGAAACGGATTGCTCCCGACTTCAAAGCGGGCGACGCGATCGTGACGACGAGTGACGCCTCGACTTTGGAAGAAGACGCGCGCACGCTGCAAACAACGGAACTGCCTTCGCAGGCAGATGATCTTGACGGGGATAACAACTACGACGAACTCGCGTTTCAGATCGATTTGAAGCCAAAGCAGACACACATCGTCACGATTGCCTACGGCGAAACGGCGACGATTCAACGCTTGCGCAGCGAATATCCGAAGCGCACTGCCGCGAAGTTCACGATGAAGTTCGACGGCCTTGGTTGGGAATCGGAAGCAACGGCCTGGCGAATCTATTTCGACAAGCGCAACGCGATCGACGTTTGGGGTAAGCGGCGGCCCGGTCTGTATCTCGAAATGTTTGGCGCACCCGAGTACGTGTATAACCTGGATTCACCTTTCGGTCGCGACATCTATCGCATCGGCGACGCGATTGGCATCGGCGCCGTAGCCGCACTCGTGGACGGCAAAGCCATGAGAGTTTCGGATGTCAATGAACGCAACTGGCGGATCATTAATGCCGGCCCGGTGCGAACAATCGTCGAGCTGAATTACAAAGGTTGGAAAGTTGGCGGCAGGGAAGTGAATCTGACCAGCCGCATGACGCAATGGGCCGGTGAACGTGGCTTCGATCATCGCGTGACTGTTCAAGGCGCAGATGGGTGGACGCTGATTACGGGAATTGTTCGACAACCCGACTTGCAAGAGAAAACCGTCACGCCGACAGATGCTGAACCTGCGTTCACACGTCTCTGGTGGGGTCATCAGGTTGTAGAAGAGGGTCCGACCGCGACCGCGACGCGCATGCTGGGCGATCAAAACCTGGGATTGGCAATCATTGCGCGAGGCAAGGGAAGCAGAGCGATAGCAGACGACCCGCTCAACCTTCTCGTCCAGCCACAATTCGAGAATGGCAAAGCTGATTGGTATGTCACAGGTATTTGGGATCAGGAGAACACAGACAATCTCAGTGTCACGGCATCGACGGCTGACGCGCGAATCCGTTATGGAACGCTGGCCGCGCCTCGGTCGTCGCCGCGCTCCTTTGACGAGTTCGTTGAATTCGTCGCGAATGCCAGAGCCCGGATTACGAGTCCAGCTCGAGTGGCGATCGTCTCATCTGCGGCATCGGCTCAATCCGCTCCTCCCGACACCTTGCAACCGGCAAAGAAAAAGTCTTATGCAGAGGCCATCGACCTGTTAAGGCAATCTGCCGAACGAACGGCTCTAAGTCTCGAACCGGCGATTTCCCGGACCGCACCCGCAGACGCTGGCCGGGATACCGGTGAAGGGTTCTTCACGGAAGGCGACAATCAGACCGGAGAATGGAAAGCGCAGAAGGGTTTCTTCTGGACCGGGAGCTTCTGGGCCGGTGAGTTATGGCAGCTCTACGCGAAGACGAAAGATGAGCGATTTAGAAAGTGGGCTGAGTTGTGGAACGCGCGTCTGCTCGGTAAAGAAGCCAACGAAAATCACGACACCGGATTTCTTAATTTCTATTCGTCGGTGTTAGCGTATCGGGCGACCAAAGATCCAAAATATCGTGAAGGTGCATTGCGGGCTGCGGCACGATTGAAGCAGCTTTACAACCCGACGACGGAACTCGCCGCGTCGTGGGCGGTGAATGGAGACGACACCATCATCGACACCATGATGAACCTGCAAGTCTGGTGGTGGGCAACGAATGAAACGAAGGATTCGCAGTGGCGAGAATTAGGTTTGAAGCACGCGATGAAGTCTGCTGACTGGCTGGTTCGACGCGACGGCTCGGTCGCGCAATCCGTTCATTACAACCCGGGCGACAATCGGCAGGA
>DATLVM010000098.1:0-13097 GCA_035577445.1 Pyrinomonadaceae bacterium | reverse complement strand
GACAGCGCCTAAGGTCTTGGTACCTAAGAGTGAGTCTCTCGAAATCAGTTGCGACGAAGGAGCCGGCAGTCGATCTGAAGATCGCATGCCCACTCTCTTGCAAGAATTGCTCCGAAATCACTCCGCAAAAGGGAATGCGGGACAGTTTCGGATTGAAGTTGGGACTCATATCGTTCACGTGATACCAACAGCTGTTCGCAGCGAGAAGGGCGTTGTGGAGAGCCAGAATTCAATTCTTGAAACCGTTATCTCACTCCCGTCAGTGGATCGTTCCGGCGTTAAGGCCTTGCAATTGATCTGTGCCGCGCTGAGTGACGCAAACGGCATAAGAGTAATATTGGGAGCAGCCCCGTGGACAAACCTGACACGTTATCAAGACCGAACCGGTGCGACGACCGGAAGGGCTCGCGATATTCTAGTTCACCTCTTGCAGAATTCTGGAGGAAGACTGTCGTGGCAATTATTGTACGATCCGGGTCTAAAGATGTATGCATTGAACATTCATGAAATCCCGGAACGCGCGCACAAGAATTGAGTCTGTGAGTTAATACCGTGTTCAGTAATTTCTAGCTCACAACTTATGAAGCGAGAATCAATAACGCCTACCAGAACATCGATACCGAATTCATTCGAGCAAACGTTGCACTCCGGCAATGGAAAGCGGTATTACTAGTCACGTTTAGAGCTTAAAAGATTTGCTTGCCGCGGAGGGAATGATTCAATGACGGTACTTACCAGCGACTCTGGCGAAAAAGCCTTGCAGTGTGACGTATTCGAGGAAGCCAGACGCCTGGAACCGGATCAGTTCATGACGCTCACTCACCAGGACGGCACGTTCAATTATTACGTGATCGGGAAAGCTGAACAGCGTGACAATGATTGGATTGTGCCCCTGCAAATCGTGGCCGAAGCTGACGAGGCCGAAGCGCGGCGGGTCGGAACTGTCGCGCACTTTGCGGAAGGCCGAGACGGTAGCCTGGAATGATCGAGTCGTGCTACGCCCTACGTGTCATGCCCCTGATTGGAGAGCCTTGGAGATGGAAAAGAAATGCCTGCTGACAATTGCTCTGGTCATGCGCTTCTGCTGTTCTTTAGTTCCCCGAGCGGCTGGGCATAACCTCTTATCTGTGCTCATACGGAATACCAATTATCAACACAGCGCTGACCCAATATCCGCCACCTTCGTTGTACGATCTTACATTTCTTCATAATTCGCATATCGTCCCACCAGCGGAACACTCGCTAATAGGTGCGTCCTACCAAAACGAAACCGCGCGCTGCCCATTGCTGAACGGCGCGCGGAAATCATCGCACTGGTGACGGTTAAGCGACTTCGCGAGATTGATTACTTAACAGGTAAATCGCTTCCATGACCGCGGTGTGAACCTCCGGCGGCAGAGGATCGCGCGCTGCCATGTTGCGCAGCCCGGGCAGAACGTGATGTTGGTTGCTGAGCGCCAGGAGCTTCACTGCGGTGAGACGGACTTCGTTGCTCTGATGTTTGGCAATTGCTTGCATCAGTGGCTGAACTTCGCCGGCCTTGGCCATCAGGAACAGGATCGAAAAGGCATCGTAAGTTCGATCGCGTCCTTCACCCGTCAAGCTGTTGATGGCATTCGCTGCGAGCCCTGATGCGGCGATCGCCGATCCGATCTTGCGGCGGCGTTCCGGGGAAGCCTCGCGCAACGCGCGCGTGAAGGTGTTGGCCATCTCAGGATTCAAGCTGTAAAGCGCGCGGGCCGCGGCGTTGCGGACCTCGACGCTCGGATCATCGAATGATTTGGTGATCAGCGTGAATGACTCTTCGCCTCCGGCTTCGGCGAGATCAACCAGGGCCGCAGCTCGATTGGACGAGTCAGAACTTTGCAGGCGGGCCATGATTTCATCGGATACGCCCGAGTTGTATGTCTGGATTTCGTTCCCGCGGCCGACCGGCGGCAAGTCAAAGATTTGCTCGGAACTGACAGGATCCGCAGTCGTGTTAGCAGCCACGAAACTGGAACCACCGCTCTTCGCGGCAGGCGCCTGGGAATGCTGAAGATCGATCGTCAGCCACGGGTCATCAGACACGCCAACTATTTCACACGCGATCGGCTCCGCCACATTTAGCGGTTCAGCTTCGGTCTGTGACTGGAGGTGCTGTTCCTGAAGATGCTTCAGCTCTTCTTCCTGAGTGATAATCTGCATCTCTTCCGCTTGCGCAGCCGCGGGCATGGCTTCGAGATTCGCCTGGAGCTCTATCCCTCGCACGGACGCCTGATCGTGTTGGGTCCTCAGCTCGGCGTCAACTCCGGTCTTCTCAACGACTCCGACTTGCGCCCCTCGCAGAGCTTCCAGCTTCGCCTTGAGTTCCTGCTCACGCGCCGCTCTCGATTCAGCCTCGGCCTTTTCTCTTTCGTAAAGCGCTTCGAGATGACTGAGCCTTTCGGCTTCCTCGTCAGCTTTGCGTTGAGCTTGCGCTTCGGCCTGGCGCAGGGCCTCATCCTGAACCGGCAGCCGTGCTTCGATCTCTTTTACCTTGTTTGTGTGTTCAGCTTCGACGCGGGTTAGCTCTTCGAGTTCGGCGGCAAGTTGCTGTTCACGTGCGTTCAATTCCTTCACGCGAGCGCGAGCCGACTGGCGCGCTTCTTCCTGCTCGCGCAGGCGGCCTTCTGCAGCTTCCACCCGCTTGATCTGTTCGGCTTCGGCGTTGCGAAGAGCATCGATTTCGTTCTGAAGTTGTTGCTCGCGCTCTGAGCGTCGCTGGAAACTGATCTGACCGCTGCGGCGTGTTTCTTCAAACGAACGCAGACGGGTTTCAGCCTCTTCGACACTCTTCAAGTGCTGCTCGCGATTCTTGACAGTGTCCGCATATTCGATGCCTAGGTGCTCGGCTTTTTCGGCATGTTGTTGCGCTTCCGCTTCGGCGGCGTAACAGGCCTTCACTTGAGCGTTAAGCTGCGCCTGAATATCGTCGAGGCGCTTGATCTGTTCCTCTTCCTGCTCGCGCAGCACATTGATCGTGAGTTGTAGCTCTTGTTCCTGTTCTTCGTGCCTGCGCGCGTCTTCTTCGGCACGATGGCGCGTATCTTCGAGCTGTGGGATGCGAGCTTTGATTTGCTCGATGCGAGCCAGCGCGGCCTGTTCAGCGCGGGCGACGGCTTCCATCTCTGCGCGGAGTTTCTGTTCGCGCTCCTCTTGCAGCTTAACCTGCGACAAGGCGAGCTGGTGGGTCTTGCTTTGCTCGACGTGCAATCCTTCGACTGCGACGATGCGCTTCAGCAGGTCCTGCTCCTGCAAGCGGAGCGATTCAATTTCCTGTTTCGTGGACTTCTCAATTTCGAGTAGTCCCTGAACTTTCGCCTGTTGCTCGTTGTGGCTCTGATCGGCAGCGGCAAGTTGAGCCCGCACCTCTTCCAGACGCTTCAACTGTTCAGCTTCGGCCTTACGCGCGGCTTCAAGTTGTGACGCAAGCTCGGCTTCTTCATCTGCGCGCTTCTGGGAGTCGGCGGCGATTTGTTGTCCAATCGATCGTAGCTCGGTAATTCGCGTTTGCTGTTCTGCAGCCACGCGCTCGGCTTCGGCGGCCGCATTGTGATGAGCTTCTTCCTGCGCGCTCAGTGCAGCCCGAAGTTCTTCGACGCGCTTCAGATGCTCCTGCTCAGCGACGCGCAGTTTTTCGACCTCGCCCTCGATCGCCGCAATCTGTCCGGTGCGTTGCTGGGCTGTGGCTTCGGCCTTCGCCTTAAGTGCGGCGAGTTCTGCCAGCCGATCAGTTTCATGCTTGGCGCGCAGGTCAGCTTCGATTTCAGCTTTCAGATGAAGCTGTTCGGCGGCCCCGAGTCGCTGACTGATCTCAGCAATGCGTTCGCGAAGTTCTCGCTCGGCGTGGTGGTGATTCTCGATCGCGGCACTGAGTTCCAGCGCCTTCTGATCCAGTTCGGCGATTCCCGCCACCGCGCGATCACAAGCTTCTCTTTGAGCAATCAGTTGGATCTGAAGATCCGCTGCGCGTTGCTGCTGCGCGGCTTCATCCACTCGCAACTGTTCGATTTCGTTCGCCCGCTGCACCTGTTGGGCGTTCAGGTCGGCGAGTTGTTGAGCGAGCTGCGCGTGAGCCGCATTCAACTCAGCGAGACGAGCATTGGCCTGGTTGACGCGTTCGACTTCGACCAATCCGGATTGTTCGAGCGCCGCGATTTGCGACTCGAGCGTTTTGGCTTCGTCGACGTGCTTCTGAAGTTCCGCTTCTGCGTCTGCGCGCGATTGCTCCAGCGCTGCAACTACGGATTGAACTTCATTGACGCGCGCAAGTTGGATTTCCTGGGCCTCGGCTAGTTCAGCGACTTGCTGGTTGAGTTGCGTCTCTTTCTCGGCGTAACGCAACGCCTCGGCTTCAGCGTGGTGGCGAACTTCGAGCTGTTCCAGCAGTCGAGCTTCGGTGTCGTCAACGCGCTTGATCTGCTCCGCTTCCGCTTTTTTCAGCGCGGCAATTTCTTCCGCCAGCCACTTTTCGCGCTCAGTTCGTTTGCGGGCTTCAGTTTCCAAACGCCGGCAGATTTCCTGCTGCTCGCGGATTTGGGATTCGATTTCGGCGATGCGCTCAAATTGCTCGTGCTCGAGTTCACGCAGCCGATCAATAGTGAGCGTCAGTTCCTGTGCCCTTGCGGCCCGAAGGGTCGATTCAGTTCGCGCGTGCTCACGCAGCGATTGAAGTTCCGCCAGCCGGCGCTCTTCTTCTCCGGCGCGGCGTTGATTCTCGATTTCGAGTTGTCGCTTGGTTTCTTCGAAAGCCCGGCGCTTCGCATCCTCTTCGGCCCTTCGCTTGGCCGCCTGAACTTCGGTACGACGTCGTTCGAGATCGGCTTCGGCTTGTTTGATCTCTTCTTCGACCTGTCGCAGTTCGTCGACCGGCGCAAATAGACTTTCGCTGGTGCGCGGCGCTGCGCGACGTTCGAGTCGCGCTTCGAGAGTGGGCGGGATTTCAAAATTGTCCTTGTCGACGGGCACTTGTTCCGGCATTCGCTCGCGACGAACAGGTGGAGCAGCCTCTTGCTTCCGCGCAGGCGGCGCCGACTTCCGAGATGCCGTTGATTCTTTTAGAAACGCTTCGCGCGCTTGCGCGAGATGATCGAGGTTACCGCTGGCAAGAGCGGCGAGCAGACGATCAGCGACCATCCGTTGATTACCGGAATCCTTCACGTCGCGATCATTGCCATTACGATCAGAGCTGGGCCTTGATTTTTTGGGGTCTGGGTTTTGAGGTCCCGAAGAGGATTGCTCCATGGTTGAATCTCCACCTCCAGTGATTCGAGGGCCTGGCGGACCGCCTGACTCGGGGATTTAGATGGTGCTGCCTGACAGTTCCGAGCGCTGGAATTAGTCAGGGGTTACTTGCGACTGTAGTCGTAGCGGCGAGGTTGGACGAGTTTACGTCCTAAGCAGCAAGGCCGGGTGCCGCACACCCAAGCCTTTCCGATTCTCGCAAATCGAGGGGAACTAGGTCAATAGACAGTTTGTCAGGTCAAACGGGGGCAGTTGGCGAGTCACAATCGCGAAAACTGGCACGCGAATACTGACAGTTTGCGTTACCAGGAAGATCAGAAAGTGAAGCGAACTTGTAGCTCTATCAGGCGATTGAAGGGGGCTGAGCCACCACCGCCTCGGCCTCCGAAGCCTCCAAATCCCCCGGAACTGCTATTGGACTGACCAAAAATCGAAGAACTCAAATTGCCGACTGGCCGGCCAAGATTTACGTGATTCAGCACATTTTGGAAGTTCACAGAGAAGGTCAGGTTGTAGCGCTGTCCGGCCTCGCCGCCGCCGAAACCGCCGCGGCCGCCACCAGCGCCGCCTCCTCTTTGGCCACCGCCACCCGCGCCTCCGCCTCCTCCGCCTGCACCTCGAGCCGCGGCGCCGCCAAAGCCTCCGCGACCTCCGGCGCCTCCACGCTGACCTTCGGCATTGCCCTGGCCGTTTTGCTGGCCGCGGTTCTGCGCGGTCGATCGCCTTTCACCGCCAAAACCAAATGTCTTGCTGATGCGGAGATTTGAAATAATTGCGCCGGGACCCTGACCGTAGTTGCGCGGAATGATCGTCGCGCCAGCAGCAGGATTCGTGTCGAAGGCGCCGAACTTTGTAATGATGACGCCAGGCTTGGTTAAGTCAGTTGCGAGCGCCGGCCGATCTGTGAACAACACGTCGCCGTTCAAGTCCCGGCCAATCGTGATGTTGAAGGGTGTTCCTGAAGTAATCACCAGCAGTGGGTTAAAGCTTAATCCCCATGGAGCCCTGAAGCTCCCGTTCAGCGTGAAGCGATGACGAACGTCGTTTGAGGTGCGACCATATTCGTCCGTGAAGTCATACGGATTGGCTGCAAAAGTTCCGGATCCATCGGTATCGCTATTCGCTTTGCCAAAGGCGTAATTAGCATTGAAGCTTATCTTGCGGCTGATGTTGCCACCCAAAGTGAAGATCAAAAGGTTCTGATTGAATACGCCTGACGAGTCATATTCAAAATAGTTATTTACTCCCAGCGGACGCGTGCCACTTCCCGGGACGTTAGGAATAAAAGTTCCCGGCAAAGGCGCGTTCAGCGCTCGCGCGCGCAACATGTGCAACGTCCGCGTATGGCTGAAGGTCACACTGCTTCTGAAATTATGCGGCAGCGCGCGTTCGACGCTGACGATTGACTGAATTGAATATGGCGCCTCGATATTATTGGCCAATGAATAGATCGAAACCGGAGTCTTGAAGGCTTCCAAAGAATCGATTGACGGCACGTTTGGAAATGAGTTTAAGACTGCGAGATTCGTGACCGTGAACTGCTGTTGGTTGATGCCGTTAAAGCGAATCGTGTTGAGCGTCAGATTTTCTCCGATTCGATCGTAGAAAAACCCAAAGCCGGCGCGAATAGTTGTTTTGGGCTGAGCGCTTGAGCCGGGGGCCCAGGCAACTCCGATTCGAGGCGCGAAGTTCAGGTTGCTGTGAATATTGGTCTGATTTTCGTAACGCAGACCGACGCTGATGGTGAGATTGGGCCGGTACTTCCAATCGTCCTGCGCGAAACCGCCAAAATCGAATTGGCTCACCTTAGCTTCCGGATCGCCCGCAGTGATCGAGAATTGAGTCGCCCCGCCACCGAGCAGGCGAATTTGCGCTCCACTGAGCCCTTGCTGCAAACCTTGTTGAGTTATCTGATAGGCCTGAATACTGGTCAAGCCTTCGGGATTAGCCAGATTGCGCGTCCCTGAAAATGTCCACGTGCCACCAAAGTTTTGCGGCGAGATGCTCGTAATGCTGACCGTGCGCGCGCGCGCGCCGAACTTGATGTTATGGGCTCCCAACAGCATCGAAGTGATGTTCGTGATCTCAAACCGATTCTGTTTGTTCGCTGCCAATCCAATCTGCGATCCGCCGCCAGTGAATGCTTCCTGAACGCTAACAGTGGGAATCGAGTTGTTGGCGGTATCGCCAGTCGTCTGATGATTGAACTGAAAACGAGTCTCGTTGACCGTCCTTTTATTGAGGATCGCGGTCTCCGTCAAACGCGCAGTCTGTTGAGTAGTGAATGTTTTGTAAATCCGTGACGGGAGCGAATAAGGCAAACCTGGAATTGTCAGGTTCTGTGACTTCTCGTACTCGTAACGAGCCACAATGGTGTTGTTTGCATTGAGCTGGTAATCGAGGCGCGGGCTCATGTCCCAGTTTCTTCGGGGCGTGGCCACCGTGGCGGCGAATGGAACAATGGCAAAAGTCGGATCCAGGACAGTCGCGTTGATGACCGCTCGATCATCGGTATCGCGTTTTTCAAAATCGATAAAGAACGAGGCCTTCTTCCTGGTGATTGGCCCGCTGACGTTCCCACTAAGATTACGCGACATGTAGGGCGCGCGCGTTGGCGCAAACGGATTGCGAGAATTCAAAGCCTGGTTATTGAAGTTGAAACCGACCTGCCCGCGAAATCGATCCGTTCCCGGCTTGGTCAGAATTTCAATGCGGCCTGATCCGGGCCGGTCGTATTCAGCCGAAAAAGGATTCGCATTGATTCTTATTTCGCGAATCGAAGAGAGCGGAGGCAATCTCCCGCCGCTGAAGCCGTCGATGTAAATCTGCCCACCATTCGGACCAGCGGCTGGGCCGGCCAATGCCTGTAACGCAGCGGCGAGATCGTCAGGATCGTCAGGCAGTGATTCGAGATCTGTTCCCTTGAGGACGATTGCTCCGACATTGTTTTCCGGATCTGTATTGACGCCTGCCGCATCGGCAGAGACGGTTACCTTCTGTTGCTCGATCGTGACCTTTAAAGTGACATCGAACTTTTGGGCCGCACCGGCAGTCACTGCGACCTCGGCGTTTTCAAAGTTGGCGAAGCCTTGGGCGGACACCTTCACGTCATATTTGCCCGGCGCCAATCCGCTTAACGTGAAATTTCCATCATTGGTTGTGGTGGCAGTTTTCGTGGCTCCGTTTGCATCCGTAGCAACTACCGCGGCGCCGACGATCACACTACCAAATTCATCTGTGACGGAACCCTTCAGCGAGCCGACATTTCGCTGCGCCAAAGCCGCGGTCGCGCAGAGCAAAACAATCAAAAGAGAACGTTTCATTAAGTTTTCCTTGGTTCCCGGAGAGCGGGCTGTATCTGCCTCGGTAGTTAAGACGGGAGGGGGTGCGGTTCGGTTACATTCAAAGGCCGATCACGTCGGTATTTCGCAGCTAAAAAAGAAATACGGCTCAACGAGAGAGAGCGCAAATGTCGGGTGCGCTTCTGCTCGTTGAGCCGATCGCCGGAGGCGCCTCATTTCCTCCGTTGATGTCGATTTGTTAGAACGGCTGCTCGTCTGGAGGCTGCGGCGGTTCGGGCGGCGGGCCCATGCGCTTCATTTGATCATGATGCGCTTGAAGCTGCGCCCTCTGTTCCGCGGTCAGCACGTTGAAGACTTGGGACATCATCTTCGCGTGCGAAACTTCCAGTTCAATCTGAATCTTTGATCGCGCTTCCGCTGCCGATCGAAAGGCGGCTTCATCGAACGTGCCGGGCGTCACGTCGCCTTGCTTCTCGTGCAGTGCGCGCATCTGATCGAATAACGCTTTGTCACTCTCACGGAAGCTGTCCTGAATCGATTTGATTTGAGCTTTCTGCGCATCAGTCAAATTTAATTCGCGACCAAAAGGTCCGAACGGCCCGAAACCTTGCCGCGGCCCGCCAGGTCCCTGCGGTCCTCCACGAAAACCCGGGCCCGGTCCCATCGGACCTCCGCCCATTGGTCCCGGTCCCATCGGCCCTGGCCCCATCGGCCCACCCGGGGGCGGTCCTGGCTGTTGCGAAACAACCACGACTGCCGCCGCAACCAAAACCGCTGCTGCTAGTGCTGAGAGGCCAAATGTTCTTAAATTTAGTTTCACGACTAATCTCCTTCTGAATATGGCTCGATTGATAGCAACGGCGTCACTTTCAATCGGATTTGTAAGATTAGTCGCGGGAGGCGAGTGGTTGTATGACAGGGAATGGGAGGAATTACCTTGAAGGTGTAAGCTCTGGCGGCCGGGATCATCTATCATTGAGGAACGAACAATGGTTCGCAAGCTAAAGCCAATTGGAGGAATTCCTGAAGCCGCTGGAAATTAGTCAAAGCAAGTTGGCTCGCGATCTCAATGTGCCGGTTGGACGCGTCAACGATATCGTTCAAGGGAAGTGTTCAATCGCTCCAGATACTGCGTTGCGGCTTGCCGTCTATTTCAATATGCCAACCGATCCGTTCGCCGCCGAGCCTCCTGTGAATCTAATTTAGGGGTTAAGTTCTTCACCAGCTTGTCGACCATGGATCCCATCGCGCTATGTACTACGGCAATATTCTCTTCATGAGTCGGCTTAAGTTGAGACTCTGGAATGATCACCCGTATGGGCTCCGTACATTTGGTTTCGCGGATTTGTCCGACTCGACGCCCTACCTGGTAATCAAATCCCTTTCTAAATGCTTGTTGGCTTAACTTGGAATCAAGAATCGCCGAAACCAGTTCGCCCTTTACGTCGTTGAGCAGCCGGTCAACGTCATATCGTGGACACTCGACATGAAGCCGAACTATGTTCCTGTTCAAAGACTTGCCTTTTTGATCGGATCTAGCAGTGTTGATTTGCCAGTGAACGAAAAAGAAGTCATGCCCTTGTCGGTATCCTCCGTAGTCCTTGGCCCATTCCCAAGTCGCGGGACGACCCTTTAAATAGCCATTGTATTTATCGTCGTCGCTTTCAAAAGATAATGTTGCCATAACCGCGGTAAAGGCAAATGTTGCCTAGCCTCCTACGCAGCTTTGCGAGGCTGAACGTCGCGCTTTATCTTGGCGATCGTTGAGACCATCGCCTTTTCAAGATCGTAAGTAGCCTGTAAGTTCATCCAAAATTGCGCCGTGCTGCCGAAGTACTGCCCCAAACGTAAAGCGGTATCCGTGGAAATCGCACGACGGCCCCTTATGATATCCCTCAATCTGCTGGCTGGAATCTTCAGATCCCGCGCCAAGGTAGCTACATTCAGATCAAGAGGCTCCATCAAATCTTCTCGAAGGATTTCACCCGGATGAACGGGGGGTAATTTGCGATTTCTATTAGACATCTTTGCTGTTAATGATAATCGGTAATCTCAACGTCATACGCGTCGGACTCACTCCAGGCGAAACAGATGCGGTACTGATCGTTGATACGAATACTATACTGTCCGCGACGATTACCTTTCAACGCCTCAAGGTGATTCCCGGGAAACATGGCCAAATCACGGAGTTGAGCCGCGGCGTTCAATTGTTTGAGCTTCCTTTGAGCTATTCTTTGAACCTGTTGAAATCGACGACTGCTCAGGCCATGAAATATTGCTTCAGCTTCTTTGTTTCGAAACGAGCGATCACAATTCACTCTCAGAAACACGGGGCGTCATTCCGTCCGGCACAGTTAATCCTCTTCCGCTACACGAATCCTTCCTTCATCCTTCGCCTGCTGCACAATCTTCTGCGCCAGTTGCCCCGGAACCGGATCGTAATGCGAGAACTGCATGTGGAACGATCCGCGTGCGGCGGTGATCGAGTTCAGCGTCGATTGATAGTTGAGCATCTCTGACATCGGCACCTGCGCCTTAATCAACTGGTTCTTGCCCCAGGTGTCCATGCCCTGCACGCGCCCGCGCCGCGAATTGAGATCGCCCATGATGTCGCCGCTGCATTCCTGCGGCGCAGTGATTTCCACGTCCATGATCGGCTCGAGCAGCGTCGGCTTCACCTTTTCCATCGCATTGCGAAATGCTTTGCGCCCGGCAGCGCGGAAACTGTGTTCGTCGGAATCGACGTTGTGATATGAACCGTCGATCAGTTGGACTTTGAAATCGACCAGCGGATAACCGGCGATTGCGCCGTGAGATGCGGCTTCGATAATTCCTTTTTCAATCGCCGGTCGGAACTGTTGCGGTACCGAGCCGCCGAAAATTTTGTCTTCAAATTCAAAGCCACTGCCGCGCGGCAGCGGTTCGAAGATCACTTTGCAGTCGCCGAATTGTCCGCGGCCGCCCGTTTGCTTCTTGTGACGACCCTGTACTTCCGCGCGTTGCGTGATCGTCTCTTTGTAAGGAACCTTGGGTGGGTGCAGCATCACTTCGACGCTGTAGCGCTTCTTTAGTTTGTCGACGATCGTTTCGACGTGGACCTGGCCCGATCCGGCCAGCAGAAACTCTTTGGTTTGCGCGTCGCGCGTGAACGAGAGCGCCGGATCCTCTTCGAGAATCTTGTGAATCGCGACGCTGATCTTTTCTTCATCCTGGCGCGACTTTGGTTCAATGGCGAAGGCGATCGCGGCTTCGGGATACTGAACGGGATCGTAAATGATCGCGTGGGCTTTGTCACAGAGCGTATCGCCGGTCTGAGTTTCTTTCAGTTTCACGCAAGCGATGATGTCGCCCGCGTTAGCTTCCGGAACTTTGTCGAGTTGCTTGCCCTGGATCGTGTGCAGCGCGCCGAGCCGTTCAGAAACGCTGCGCGACGAGTTGTAAACCGTCGCGTCGGTGCCGACTTTGCCGCTGATGACTTTGAAAACGTTGATGCGGCCCGCGAACGGATCCGCGATCGTGCGGAAACAATAAGCCGAAAACGACTCGCTGCTCGAATATTTACGCGATTCCTCTTCGCCCTTTTCATTCTTTCCGTGTTCAGCTTCGTGATGCGCCGGGTCGGGCGCGAACTCGACGATGTGATCCAGCAAAGTCGAGAGCCCAACCAGGTTCATCGTCGAAACTGCGTACACCGGACAGAGCTTGCTGGCGGCAATCGCTTTGGTAATATTCGGCAGCACATCCGAATCATCGAGCGTGCCTTGCTCGAAATATTTCTCCATCAAAGCGTCGTCTGATTCGGCGACCAGCTCGATGATGCGCTCACGGGTCTTATCAATCACGTCACGGCCTGCTGCCGGGATATCGATCTCTTTTGCTTTACCGCGATCGTCGAACTCGTAGGCCTTCATATGGACAACATCGACGATGCCTTTGAAGTTATTTTCCTTGCCGATTGGCAAAGTGAAGGGAACGATCGCTCGCTTGAAAACATTGTGCGCGCTGTCGAGCGCGATACCCATCTCGGAATGCTCCTTGTCTAATTTCGTCACCACCATCATGCGCGGCAGCATGAACTCATTCGCGTAATTCCAAACTTTCTCGGTCTGCACTTCGACACCTTTGACGCCATCGACGATGACGATGCCGCAATCGGCCACGCGCGTGGCTGGTCGCGCGTGCGACACGAACGCCGCATAACCGGGCGTGTCGATTAAGTTGACTTTGGTTTCCTTATGTTCGAGGTGGGCGAGTGCGGTGTTGAGCGTGATCTTGCGGGCGATGGAATCTTCGTCATGGTCGGTCGTGGTCGTGCCTTCGTCGACTTTGCCCCAGCGGGGCGTGGCGCCTGCGACGTAGAGAAGCGAACTTATCAGTTGCGTCTTCCCTGCGTCGCCGTGTCCAATGACCGCAAGGTTGCGAATGTGTTCAGTGTCGTAGACTTTCATAAAAGCGAATGAGTCCTTTCAGAGATCCAGTTCCGATGAACATCCCTTGGTTTCACTTGACGAAAAAGCGGATGCGATAGCG
>DATLVM010000097.1:0-6549 GCA_035577445.1 Pyrinomonadaceae bacterium | reverse complement strand
CCGCACCGTGATTACCTTTGAGTTGATCGACGACGGCCTGCTGTAAATCCATGTCGATCGTCAGCTTGTAGTCCTTGTTCAGCTTCTGCTGCACCGTTTCGCCGCGAATGATCTGCGAGATTTCCGGCACCGCGCCGCTCTCAGTTCCAAACAGCGCGCGCTCTAATCCCGGCTCGCCGCGATCCGAACCGAAGATATGCGCGAGCGCAGCATCCAGCGGATACTCGCGATCGATCTCACCCTGATTATTTTTCTTGTAGTAGGCGAGTGGACGTCCTTTGCGATCGTAAATCCATCCGCGCAAAGTTGATTCGGAGAGACGGCGGTTGCGCAGATCCTTGTAAGTCATCTCCTGGAATTTTGGATTGCGGTCCGCGGCGTAGCGAGCCCAGTAAACATGAAAACCAAAGATGAAGATGGCCGCGAGCGCAAACAGCCAACGCCAAACGCGCAAACCTCGATTCGTTGCCGTGGCGCCTAAACGATCGCGCACATCTTTCGGAAGATTGGCCGGAGCAGTCGGCGCGGAGGGCGAGCGGCTCAACCACGCGCGGAGGAGCGACAGCAACAGCAAGAGTCCCACCACCCCGATGCCGATCAAATAGATCAGCGTCAGCCACGCGGGCAGTTTCTCAGGCGTCGGAGGGGTAACGCTCGGTGTTGGGGTTTGGAAAAAAAGAAATGCGAGCGTCGTCATGGATTGACTCTGCGAAAGCGAACTTCGATTTCGCCGAACGCGACCATATCACCTTCGGCAATCGGCCGCGCCTCACCATAAGGAATTCGCATGCCGTTTATGTGTGTACCGTTCGTCGAGCCCGTATCTGCCACGTATAAATTCTGTCCCGCGTCCATTTTTAGAACCGCATGCACTTTCGAAACGCTCGCGTGGTTTAGATGCAGATCATTATCGGTGCCGCGGCCAACATTCAGCCGCCGGCCCGCAGCGATGAAAGTCAGCTCAACGTCCTTCGGTCCGGTTGGCAAAGTGATCCGCGCGATCATCGGCACCTCAGCCTTTTCAGGTTGTGGAGGTTTGATGCCCGGGCCAAGTTTCTTTTCGAGATCCTGTCGCTGTAGCTCTTCTTCGAACTCGCCGAACGTCGGTTCGACGGTGATGCCGGTCGTGAAGATGTCGACGTCGGTTTCGATCTCGACCGGCGCCAGCGTGCGATAGCGATTGTCGTTGATGTGATCGATCGCCGCGGCCAACACTTCTGATTCGAGCCGCTTCGTTACTTCGGGAGGGGTTTCCGAATGCGTGCCCCACTCGATCTTCAGCTTCAAGTGGTGAGGCGCGATGCGACCCTGGCCTTTTTCATTTCGCGACTTCACATCGATGCGCTGATTCATCCGCGCGATGATTTGATCGGTGGTCAGCCCGCTCTTGGGATCGACTGTCCGGCCGAGCTTGCGATCGACCACCTCGCCGACTCCTTCCAGCACGCGACGCATCAGACGCTCAGGCAGAATCGTGTCGCGCTTTGGCTTGGGGCTTGAATCTCTCTGGTCAGGCATAACTCAGATACGAATTCGCCAACAGGCTGGTTCGACCGGCGTTAACCGCAAGGTTGCATGAACAGGTTTATTTTAGCTGAACGCACTAAGATTCGATAGCAGACCCGGGGCCACAATTTCACTTTGCGCGGCTTTGCGACTTTGCGTCTTGGCGTGAACCAGCCCGTTTTCATAGATCGATTCGCTCGCAAAGACGCGAAGCCGCAAAGAAACGCAAAGTACAACCCTATGCGGAGCGCTGACGATAGGCTTCGTAGAGCAGGATGCCCGCGGCCACCGCGACGTTGAGGCTTTCCGTTGAGCCTTGCATCGGAATGTTGACGCTTTCGTCCGTCGCGGCAACCTCTTTTTCAGATAACCCGGCGGATTCAGCACCCATCACGAGCGCAGTCGGAATTCGCCAGTCGAAATCCACATACGATTGCTTAGCGTTTACTGTAGCGGCTGCTGCCGTTTGAATTTTGTGCGCGCGGCACCAGTCAATGACCTCTTGAAATTCGGCATCAGTCCAGACAGGGAGACGAAACGTCGCGCCCATCGCACCGCGCAGAGACTTTGGTGAGAAAGGATCGGAGGTTCCTCTCGTCGCGATAACTCCGGTGGCGCCGGCGGCTTCGCCCGTCCGCAGGATCGCGCCGACGTTCACCGGATTGTTGATGCCATGCAAAATCACAAGCAACGGATTCGTCGATTGCGTAGCCTTGAATTGAGTTTCAGTGAGTTGCGGGCGCGCTGCGATCACCACGATGCCCTGCGGCGTTTTCGTGTAAGAGATCGATTCGAGAAGTTTCTCGCTCACTGACGCGGTCGTGGCGGCGATGCTTTCGAGTTCATGGATGAGATTCGCCGCGCGATCTTTCCTGGCGATGTGTTCTGAATAAATGACGGCTTCGATGTTCAGATTCGAACGGAGCGCCTCTTCACAGAGTCGCAGCCCTTCGACAAAGATTGATTCGCGGGCCTTTCCGTCGCGTACTTCGCGCGCCTGGCGGAGCAGGGAGTTGTCGCGGCTGGTGATCTTCATCTTGGCCAGTTTGCCACAGAGAGACGGAGACACAGAACAATTAGCCGCGGATGAACGCGGATCACGCGGACGAAGAAAAATGTTCAAACTTCATTCTCAGGTTTTGAGAAATTCTTATCCGTGTCTATCTGCGTTCATCCGCGGCTAATTCTTATTCTCTTTCGTTATCCTGCGCATCTATCACAGTCATTCCGTGCCGACCTCCGCCCAAACCGGCCAATGATCCGAAACGTTCAGCGGCTTCACTACTCCCCAGCGACCGACGCGCACGCCCTTTACGAAAACCCAGTCCGCGTGAAAACGAAGCACACCGGCGCCGCGCCAGGTTGGAATGTCTGTCGGAAAAGATGTCGTGTAGCCGTGCCGCTCCATTAGTGATCGAATCTCGATCGCCTTCTGCTTCGACAGCGTGTTGAAGTCGCCGAGGATGACGGTCGGGCCGTGGTGCTGCCGCGCTTGTTCGATCACAGCTTCAGTCTGTTGATGTTGATTATCGAGCGGCCCGTGCGGATCGATGTGTACATTGAAGATTCGAAGTTGTTCGCTCGCGAAGTTCACCGTCGCGGCCATCGCGAGTCGCGGGCGCCAAGGGCAATCGTGCCACGGCAGATCGATGCGAGTTACATCGCGAAGCGGCAGCCGGCTGATCAGCGCCACACCCATATCGCCTTCATCATCCAAGGCGACTTGCTCTTCAAAATTCAACCACCACTCGCGCTGCTTTGGTGGAACACCGCGCGGCAATCCCGAACTAACATGGACGTACGGCTGGCTCATCGCGTCGGCGAGGCGCGCGGCAACATGTTGTCTGCCGGCACGGCCCGTGCCTTTGTCTGCTTCCTGCAATGCTAAGATGTCGGGAGGCGGCAGCAGAATATTTTCGGTAAAAACGCGCGCGGCAGTTCTGATGTTTTGATTTATGGCTTCCGCGCGCTGGCGTGGAAAGTTGTAACCGAGCTTTCGACCGACGCCGGAAGCAATCAAGTACCGGCCGGCTGCGTAACGAATGTTATATGACGCGAGAATTAGCCGTTCAGGAGTTTCCGCTGAATCGCTCGGCGCGCTCTGATTTCCAAATTCGATCCCATCGTTGGGAAGGTTAAGGAAGTTGGGCGCGGTCATGCGCTCATCATTACGCGAACGTGAATTGATTGCAAAGCATGCATTGCGCTAATGGAGCGCGGGCGTCCTCGCCCGCCAGCGTGCGCAGCACGCTCAAGGGTTTTTCGCGCTTCGCGCTCATGCGGACAGGGATGTCCGCGCTCCATTGGTGATCCACTGCGCGAAGAGCAACAACTTATGACCAGACACATCATCGCCATCGTCGACGATCTCTTCTTCGCTTCGAAGGTTCGCGGTACAGCGGAGCAGGTTGGCGTAACGACCAGCTTCCCGCGAACTGCTGACGCGGTCGTCGAAGGCGCGGCGCAAGCCAAGCCTTCGCTCATCCTCTGCGATCTTCACTCGCAGAAAATCGACGTTGTCGAGCTGGCAAGGAAACTTAAGGCTGACGAAAGTACGCGTGATGTCCCGCTGATCGGTTTTTTCTCACACGTGCAAACCGAACTCGAACGCGCAGCGACTGAAGCGGGATTCGACCGCGTGATTCCGCGATCGGTGTTCGCGAGAGACCTGATGAAGATCTTGTCCGGAAATGAGTGACGGGGAAGTGAGGTGGCACGCGCATCTTGCGCCTGGCTTCACGGGCGA
Source organism: Pyrinomonadaceae bacterium (assembly GCA_035577445.1). Lineage (GTDB taxonomy): Bacteria > Acidobacteriota > Blastocatellia > Pyrinomonadales > Pyrinomonadaceae > UBA11740. The sequence goes on along the minus strand of DATLVM010000097.1, from coordinate 2,297 downwards.
GACACCCGTGCCACGCAGGCTCAGGCGACGGACTGCGGTGTCACAACTTCGTGAATCGGCATCACTTCCCGGATGAGCTGCTCGTATTGTTCCGGCGTTAGGGCCTGCGCGCCATCCGACAGAGCCTTCTCAGGTTGATCGTGCACTTCGACAATCAAACCATCAGCGCCGACCGCGACGCCCGCGCACGCGAGCGGAATCACCATGTAGTTCTTCCCGGTGCCGTGTGACGGATCGACTACGACCGGCAGATGCGAGATACGACGAACCGCCGGAATCGACGCGAGGTCGAGGGTGTTGCGCGTGTGCTGGGCGAAGGTGCGCACGCCGCGCTCGCAGAGCACCACGTTATAGTTGCCTTCCGACATGATGTACTCAGCGGCCAACAGCCACTCATCGAGCGTTGCCGATAGCCCGCGCTTCAGGAGCACCGGCAGATGCGAACGGCCCGCCCGCCTGAGCAGGCTGAAGTTCTGCATGTTCCGCGCGCCGATCTGAATCATGTCCCCGTACTTCTCGACGAGGTCCACTCCTGATTCATCCATAGCCTCTGTCACGATTTTCAAGCCATAAGCCTCGCGAACTTCCGCGAGAATCTTCAAACCTTCTTCGCCTAATCCCTGGAACGCGTAAGGTGAAGTGCGCGGCTTGAAGGCGCCGCCGCGAAAGAACCGAGCGCCGCTGCGTCGCACCACTTCGGCGACTGCGAACGCTTGCGCATGACTCTCGATCGCGCACGGTCCGGCGATGATTGCCAGTTCGTCTCCGCCAATCGTCGCATCACCCGCGCGCACGATAGTTTTCTCGGGACGAAGATCCAGAGTGATCAGCTTGTAAGGTTTGCTGACGCGAATGGCTTCGGCTACGCCCGGAAGGTTTTCGAAGCGCGTCGGATCGACCGCGCCCTGGTTGCCGGTGACGCCAATAGCAGTGCGCGTCGCGCCCGGCATCGCGTGTGGTTTGAATCCAAGTTCGTTAATGACGTCACACACATGCGCGATCTGCGCATCGGTGGCGTCGGCTTTCATGACGATTAGCATTGCGTATTTCTATTTAAGTTTCCGATAAACTTCGCGGCGGTGCCGGACGTAATGAACTATGATCTGCTTTGCGTTCTGATCGACGCTATAAACGATTCGATAGTCGCCGACCCGAACTCTAAACAATCCTTCTCCGCTTCGAGCTTCATGGCGCGACGAGGAAAAGGCTCTTCACCAAGCGCCTCCATTTGCTTTAGCACTCGCGCGATAACCGTCTTTGGCAGCGCACGAAGATCCTTTTGCACAGATGGTTTGGGAACAACATTATATGAGGCCATCTTGCTTCAGCCGCTGTTTTAGATCGTCAAGACTGATTGGTTCCTCATCGCGGCGTTCGGCGACGACCGCCAAATCATGCAGGTCCTCCATCAACCGCTCGTAATACTCCAACGAGAGGAGCACTCCGGTCTTTCGGCCGTCGGCGTCGACCACGTATCGCTCGCTTGTCGCCATAGCAGATTACTTTACAAGACTTTCTGATTTACTGAAACTGTGCCCTAACATAGGGCTACATTCGCTCAGGCACTTCAATTCCTAAAGTAGCCAAAGCCGAGGTTAGTTGACGCCTCGCGTATTCGGCGACAGAAATCAGCACCAAGCGTTTAGCCTGATCTTCTTCCGCGATGATGCGATGGCGGTGATAGAAGAGGTTGAAGCCCTTAGCGAGGTTGAAAGTGAATTTCGCCAGCACCGCTGGCTCGGCGCTGGTGGCTGCCTGGGCGTTTGCTTCAGCCAACCGTGCGGCCAGCATGAAGAGCGACCAGATGTCGTCGCCTGACTCGCCTTCGAGGATCTTACGAATCTCGTCGGCGCGGTCTGAAATAAGCGTGCGTGCTTGGGTTAAAGGACTGTCGTCGATCCGGTCGCTATGGCTCTCGGTACTGACACTGCCCGCCTGACTTGCGCCCAACTTTCTGAAAATCGAATTCGCACGCACCGCCGCGTATTGACAGTAAGGTCCGGTTTCACCTTCAAACGACAGAGCCTCTTTGAAATCAAACGCGATAACTGAATTGCGCGTGAACTTGAGCAGAAAATACCGCAGCGCTCCGACGGCGATCGCATGCGCCGTCGCGCGTTTTTCAGCTTCGCTCAAGTCCGCATGCCGCGCCTTCACCTCTTCCAAAGCGTCCGCTTCCAGTCGATTGATTAGATCGTCGGCTTTGACGCCGAGACCTTTGCGTCCGCTCATCTCGATGTAAGGTCGCTGGCGATCTTCGTCAGACAATTCGATGCCTAACTCCTCGCACGCATCGG
>DATLVM010000096.1:0-6103 GCA_035577445.1 Pyrinomonadaceae bacterium | reverse complement strand
GGCAGCAGCTTGAGCTACACGGCCTCAAGCGATACCTACATCTATACGTGGAAGACTGAAAGTTCGTGGGCCGGAACCTGTCGTCAGTTAGTAGTGACGCTAAACGACGGCACCGTCCACGTGGCGAACTTCAAATTCCGGTAGTAGTAGCGAGGCGAAGGACCGCCACGGCGGTCCTTCGTTCCTAAAAGTTTTGCAGCAGACACAATTCTCGATGTTATATTCTCGTCAACCATGGGAAGACTCGGCGCAACAGTGGCCGGAACAGATCCGTGTTCTACTGGCGGCCATCCCCAACTTCAACAGAAAGAAAAAAGGAGACACCAAATGAACAAGTTTCGGTTCACTATCCAGATGTTAGCGATTGCGATCTTTACGCTCGCCTTTGCTTCCATGGCCCAGGCGCAAGCTACGCGCACTTGGGTGTCGGGCGTCGGCGACGACGTCAACCCGTGCAGCCGCACCGCCCCCTGCAAGACCTTTGCGGGCGCGATCTCGAAGACCGCTGCGGGCGGCGAGATTGATTGCCTTGATCCAGGTGGTTTCGGCACGGTCACGATCACCAAGTCGATCACCATAGACGGCACTACCGGATCAGGCTTCGGTTCGATCCTGTCGTCCGGCGTTACCGGCGTGAACGTTAACGATTCGGCCTCAGGTTCGCCCAACACGAGTATTGTGAGACTTCGTAACCTGTCGATTAACGGCGCCGGAACAACTCCTGGTACGATCGGAGTCAACTTCACTTCCGGAAAGAACGTCTACATTGAGCATTGCATTATCTTTGGCTTCAAATCCGGCACGGGACATGGCGTAAGCGTGAACCTGACCGTTAATGCAAGCCAAACGCTCACAGTGACTGACTCGATTATCTCGGAAAACCTGAATGACGGGATTCGATTGGCCAATTCCGGGGGCGCCATCAATGCGTTCATCGACAACACCCGCTTCGAAAAGAATGGGGCCAACGGTGTCGAATGCGTGGGCACTTCGGTCGCGGTGATCCGAAACTCGAGCTTCAGCTTTAACACTACGTCAGGCCTTAGCATTAATAATGCCTCATCGAGTGCGAACGTTGAAAACTCAATGTTCCAGGGCAGTCCGAACCACGGCATTAACGCTCTCGCGGGAACCGTGAGACTGCGTGGGAATAACGTCACGAATAACGCGAACGGGCTGACTTGCGCGGGCGGCACCATTTCCAGTTACGGCGACAACGCCGTGCAAGGAAACGGAACCGCACTAAACGGCTGTCCCGATCCATTGCCGCCGCTGGCTAAGAAGTAGGGCGCGGTCCGACTCTTCCATCATTCAACTCCTGCTCGCCGGTTTGCCGGCGGGCAGGAGTTTTTGTGTCAACGCATCTGGCCAGCGCGGTCGCGCGGAGATCGGCGACCGGCGGCAGCGTACTGGCCCTTGGGTCTGACTCCGCCGCATATTAACGGCTGTTTCGTTGCTTGACGGGTTTGGCGTGCCTAGTTAGACTGACGTCTTCCGGTCTCACAACCGCAGAGCGGTTGCACACGGTAACCGTCTCACTTCATACTTGAATTCACAGAGATGAACTTCAGCACTCAAGAGGACACTCTAGCGGGAGGCCTGCCCGCCGGCGTGGCAGTCAACGATAATCCAGGAAGCAAGGATGCCGGGCCAGCATCGCCGCCTCCGACCATTGTCATTGAGCCGACCCAGAAGTGGGCTTCGTTACAGTTGCGGGAGATTTGGGAGCATCGCGAACTTCTTTATTTTTTGGTTTGGCGTGACCTCAAAGTACGTTATAAGCAAACGGCGCTCGGCGTAGTCTGGGTACTGCTACAGCCCCTTTTGATGACCATTGTTTTCACGGCAGTGCTGGGCAGATTGGTGCGCGTCCCCTCCGAGAAAGTTCCGTACGCGTTGTTTGCGTACTCAGGTCTGACGCTCTGGATCTTCTTTTCGGGTGCGGTTTCGATTACCGGAAACTGCCTGGTCCAAAATGCGAACCTGATTACGAAAGTTTATTTTCCGCGCTTGATCGTCCCGCTCGCATCGATTCTTGCCCGCTTGGTTGATCTGTTGGTTTCCCTGGTGATACTGGGCGTCTTAATGTTTTATTATCGAGTTGGTTTCTCGTCACAAATCGTCATGGTGCCGGTATTGGTTTTGCTCCTGTCGGCGTTGGCCCTGGCGTTCGGCCTGTGGACGTCTGCCGTTAACGTTAAGTATCGCGATGTGGGATTGGCTTTGCCCGTCCTCATTCAACTCTGGATGTTCCTGTCTCCAGTGGTATACCCTGCGAGTCAGGTTCCTGAAAAATACCGTTTATTCTATTCGCTGAATCCGCTGGTTGGCCTGCTCGACGGCTTTCGCGCGGCACTGTTTGGGACGCCTTTCACATGGTATCCCATTCTGGTGTCTACGATTATTACGCTCGTGTTATTGCCTTACGCAGCATATGTTTTCGTCGCTCGCGAAAAGACTTTCGCCGACATAATCTAACTCGATGTCCAGGATCATCTCCATAGAGAGCGTTAATAAGCTCTATTATTTAGGCGCCAAGCACGGCGGGTCACTCCGCGAAAGCATCAGTCAGTTCGCGCGGAACCCACTGGGCCATCTCCGCGCTAATGGAAATGGACGAAGACAGGAACTATGGGCATTGAAAGACGTCAGTTTTGACGTCAAGCAGGCCGAAATTGTCGGGCTAATCGGTTCGAATGGCGCCGGCAAATCGACCCTACTAAAAATCCTGTCACGCATCACGGAACCGACCAGCGGCAGAATTACGCTTCATGGCAGAGTCGGCAGTTTGTTGGAAATAGGCACGGGCTTTCATCCCGAACTTACCGGCCGCGAGAACATCTTTCTCAACGGCGCAATCCTGGGAATGAAGCGGCAGGAGATTGCCCGGAAGTTTGACGAGATCGTTGCCTTCTCTGAAATCGAGCGCTTCATAGACACGGCCGTCAAGTATTACTCCAGCGGCATGTATGTTCGGTTGGCCTTTGCCGTGGCGGCGCACCTCGAGCCCGAAATATTGATCGTTGATGAAGTTCTGGCCGTAGGCGATGCGGCTTTCCAAAAGAAGTGCCTGGGAAAAATGGGAGACGTCGCCGGTGAGGGCCGGACTGTTATCTTCGTGAGCCACAGCATGCAGGCGGTCAACCGATTGTGCACGCGGGCCGTGTGCTTAAGTCGCGGCGAAGTCGTGGCCGACGGTCTGCCGCCAGAAGTGACAGAACAATACCTGCAACAGTTGCCGAAAGCAGAATCTTTTGCGCGACTGGCTGAGATCATTCAATCACTTCCTCCCGATCCGTCATTTCGGCTAAAGGACATCACGCTTAGTCAAAGCGGTGAATCTAGTGGGCGCGTCGTCAGCGGACGTCCGGTCGAGATCGCAATTCACTACGACGTGCTGCAACATACCACCGGTATGCGGGTGTTCTTCGATCTCTGTGATGTTGACGGTAGTCTAATCTTTCGAAGTTTTCATGATGACAACATGGACGTTGTGCCGACAATCCCTCCTGGCCAATACGTTTCCCGAGCCGAGATTCCCGGAGACTTGCTGGGGCCGATTCCTTATGAGTTGCGCGTGCATGCCGGCATTCATAATGTGAGGATGTGTACTCCCGGCACCGGCATCCGCATACCTTTGGCAGTAGAACCGACTGGGCGCGCGAACGGAGCATACGTCGACACCTTTCGCGGGAAACTCTCCTTGCCGATTCGGTGGACTACGACCAGGAGTGCGCCATGAGGTTAACGCCGGCGCGCGTTTTGCGCGGATCGTTATGGCGCCTCGGCCAAGCATGCCAGAAGCTAGCGCAGCGAGTGCCAATTCCCGAAGAACCCATTCCCCTCGCGCAGACTGAATCACCACCCGAACCTCCGAGTCTGGTTGAGGTCCTCGAACGTCAGGGAGATTGGGTGACATGCCGGATTGATGGATTGATCTGGCGGCTTGACCCGTCACAGTGCATCGACGCCGACTTGTTGGACGATGGACTCTTTGAACCGGCCTCTACTGAGTGGGTTGACAAGCTCGTCACCCCGGGAATGGTGGTGGTCGACGTGGGGGCTAATATTGGTTATTACACGGTGCGATTGAGCAGACTCGTAGGTCCGCACGGCCAGGTTCACGCTTTCGAGCCGTCAAAGCGTTATCGGGACAGATTGCTGGATCATCTTGAGCGTAACAACTGCGACAATGTAGTCATATCTGACTATGGTTTATCCGATGCGGCCAGCGAGCAGGTGCTCTACGGAGACAATATTTCTGCCTCGATGCATTGGGCCGATGATGGCAAACCACCTACCATCAGTGAGAAAATCCCCGTGAGAACTTTGGACAGTTATGTCGCTGAGATGAAATTGACGCAGCTGGATTTCATTAAGGTGGATGTTGATGGCCACGAGCCAAAGTTTATCGTAGGCGCCGCCAAAACTTTGCAGCAGTTTCAACCGATTATTCTGATGGAGTTTTCACAGATCAACCTCGTGAGCGCGAACAGCAATGTGGATACTCTGGCAAACCAGTTGAGATCTCTTGGATATTCACTCCACTCGGAGATTACCGGAGAGCCTTATCTTACGCATGCGAATTTTTTGCGCGAGGTGATGAACTGTTCGCATAGTGTCAATCTGATTTGCCGACCTCATGCATCAGCGTCCACGACCTGGCAGTCGTAAGGGTTTAGTATGCGTATCCTTCTGGGTCACGTCGATTACGAACACCCAACGTCAATCAGAGCGTGGTACGAATCCTGGCTCGCGCGTTTACGAGCATCCGGCATCGCTGTCGACGCCTTTTGCTTAACGATCGATCAGAAAAAGCCGCTTTTCGGCTGGCCCGAGCTGGATCAGCTTTGGCAGACCGGCGATCGTCAGTTGTTGGGAATGTACGAACAACTTGCCCGGCGGCTCGAGTCCTACGATGTATTCGTCAACTATAACGGCATTAACGTTCATCCCGAGTTCGTAAGTCAGCTCGACACCTTTAATGTCTATGGCTGCTTCGACGATCCCGAAGCGTCTGAGAATCTCTCACGACCTGTGGCTGCTGCCTATGATTTGGCGATGGTAGGGAACATCGCCGAATTGGACACGTACCGCTCCTGGGGCGTAAGGAACGTGCGGCACTGGCCGCTGGGATTTCGCGTCGATGATTACGATCCGCGACTGACTCGCGAACGGATTCTTAACGGTGAGCGCGACGTGGACCTGGCGCTTACTTGTGAGAGAGAGACAGCTTACCGACGCGAGCGCCTCGACAAGTTCGCGGCTGCGTTTCCCCGGGGCGCATACTTCGGTAAAGGTTGGCCGAACGGGTTTCTCCCCGAAGATGAGCGCGTGCCCCTCTATCAGCGCACGAGGCTGGGCATCAACATTCACAATTCAACAGGGCCGATAAACTTTCGGACGTTTATTCTCCCTGCCAACGGCGTAATGCAGATCTGTGATAACAAATCGCATCTCGGCAAAATCTACGAATTGGGGAAGGAAGCGGCCGGCTTTGAGACCATCGAAGAGGCAATCGAACTCGGTCACTACTATCTCGATCACGATGATGAGAGACGGCGTATTGCCGCCGCCGGTTGGGAGCGCGCGGTGCGTGACTACAACGAGGTGGCGGTCTTTCAACGAATGATGGCGGGCGTCGCCGAATTGCGGAAGCCGGTCAACGAATCGAACCAGCGGGCCGTTATCTACTTGCAAAAGCGGCGCAGGCGGTTAGCCAATAAACAAGCGTTCGCAAACGTGAGGACAAGATTGCGAGCGGCATCGAGTTCTTTAAAATGTGCCCTATCCTATGTAAGAGCAGCCATCGCGCGGCGCGTGCGAGTGCTGAAGCATCATGGGTAAAAGTTAAAGTCGATAAACATGATTACCCGCAAAAGAGCAAGCGATTGGAAGCCTGAGCACGTTCAGCGACTGTGGACGTATTGGAATTCCAAAGCACATCTGCAGAGCGAGAACTTCGCTTTTATGGTGGGAGCGGGAATTGTTAACTTTCTCGAAGGCACCCGCAAGTTGAAAGGTGTGGCGCTTGATTACGGATGTGGCCTCGGCTTCTTGACCGAGCGTCTTTTGCATCGAGGTCTTGACTGTTATGCAGCCG
>DATLVM010000095.1:0-2357 GCA_035577445.1 Pyrinomonadaceae bacterium | reverse complement strand
GGGCAGCCAGCTACGGCGACGACTGCGCCAACCGCGCCGACGACCACGATTACCAGTGCGCCAGTCCAGATTCGGCCAGGGAAGTAGTCCGCGCCGCGGACGTTTGAACGCTACAGAACCGCGAGCGGTAGCGAGCGGGATAAGGATTCACGTGACGATTTCAGAGCGCCAATTAATTGAATCACGTTAGCGGAGGAGCCTCCTTGACCCGCTCACTATCGTTCGCGGTTCTGTATCTGTCGCCCGCTTCGCGGGCTTGGAATTGAGAGGGGACCGGTGACCCAGCACTGAAGTGCCGGGCTATTTTCGAATTGTCCGCTTCGCAGACAAAATCAAAGACTTAGGATCAAGTTGAATCAATTCGTGCTCTTTCTTTTTCAAACAACGTCAATCATCAACTATCGCGACCTGCAACTGATCGCGCCTGAGTTGATCATCACCGTCATCGCGTGTGTCACGCTGGTGATGGAAGTCATCCTGCCGTACAAGCTCAGTAAGTGGACGGCGTATTTCTCCCTCGGCGGAGTCGCTCTCGCCCTGGTGTCGCTCGGCGCGCAGTTCTTGAGTATGGGCGGGACATTTCGGTTCAGCTCATTGCCGGCGCTGACGCCGATGGACGGCTTTTATGGGATGGTGCACGTCGATGGGTTTGCTCTGATTTTCCGCGCCATCTTTCTCATAGCCGTGGCGCTGGCAATCGCCATTTCCATCCGCTATCTCGACATCGAGCGCGAGCAGCACGGCGAATATTACGCACTACTTTTGTTTGCGACCGTCGGCATGATGTTTCTGGCTGTCGGCTACGATTTGATTTCGCTCTACATTGCGCTCGAGTTGATGGCCCTGACGTTCTACGTGCTGGTCGCATTTACCAAGCGCGAACGTCGCTCGAATGAAGCCGGCATGAAGTACTTCCTGCTGGGCGCATTTTCGTCAGGCATCCTGCTTTATGGAATGTCAGTGCTGTACGGGATCACGGGCTCAACGAATCTCACGCAGATCAGAACTGGGATCGCGTCCGCGCCGCCTGAGCTACGGCCAATGCTGTTGCTCGGAATGATTGCACTCGCCGCAGGATTATTCTTCAAGATCGCTGCGGTTCCTTTTCACATGTGGGCGCCCGATGCTTACGAAGGCGCGCCGACTTCCGTCACCGCGTTTCTTTCAACCGGATCGAAAGCCGCGAGCTTTGCTCTTTACGCGCGCATCTTTTTTGTCGCGCTGGGGCCAATGCAAATTGATTGGGCGCCGCTGCTGGGTTTGGTCGCAGCGCTCACGATCGTGGTCGGCAACTGGGCGGCCATCACGCAGGAGAATTCCAAGCGGCTGCTCGCTTACTCTTCGATATCAAACGCAGGTTATTTGTTGCTGGCAATAATTGCGAACAATTCGTACGGCAACATCGGTCTGGTCATTTATCTAACGGTCTACGTCCTGATGAACATGGGCGCGTTCGGCATCATCATCAGCCTCCGACGGCGCGGCATCATTGGTGATAATGTTGATGACATGACGGGCCTGGCGCAGAAGGCGCCCGGGATGGCGGCGATGATGGGGATCTTCATGCTGTCGCTCGGCGGATTGCCCGGCACGGGTGGATTCATCGGGAAATATTTTCTGTTCTGGGGCTTGCTTCAGCGCGGCGATCAGGAAAACAAGAAATGGTATTACTGGCTCGCCGGCTGGGCCGTCATCAACATCGTGGTTTCCTTTTACTACTACATTCGGTTCATTAAAGTAATGTACCTGGGCGACCGCATCGCCGACGAAGAACCGCTAACGTTGTCGCGGCCTCTGCAAACGGCGATGGTTGTGGCGCTGCTCGGTATTCTTTTCATCGGCATCTATCCCCAACCCTTTATCGTGCTGGCCCAAAAACTAATTCCTTCCCAGACTTCAGCCACTTCGGCCCCCGCGGCGACCTCGCCCGCACCCCTTCAGTAACCGCGGGTGAAGTTCGTTCGCCATGAATCTCTGATTGCGCAATCGCACTGAAATGTTTACTTTCGTAGAGTAGACTTCTAGCGGAAATTTGAGCTGAATGCGAACTCTGGTTTCGCGAAGGCTCTTCAACGAAACAGTTTCGCAGGGACACCCCCAAAGATTCCTGGCGGCGCTTACGAATTGATGGCGGTTAATCGAAACCAAGCTGATGATGAAGGCGAAGTAGTCTATCGTCGCCTTCCTCCCGCCAACCAAACTCCACAGCGATCTCGCGGTGAGTCGCGAATCGATCCCGCCTTGCTGCCGCTGATCGTTGGGTTCGCGATTCTACTCATGCTCATCTTGTTGCTGGGCAACCTCAGCGTGCTGCGGCTCGAGGACACCAGCGGCCGAGCGCTTGGATTGGAGCAGAC
>DATLVM010000094.1:0-2619 GCA_035577445.1 Pyrinomonadaceae bacterium | reverse complement strand
GCTGGAGAAAACCAACGATCCCGTGCGCTTGTATCTGCGCGAGATGGGTGTCGTCCCGTTGTTAACCCGCGAAGGCGAAGTGGCCATCGCGAAGCGAATTGAACGCGGGCAGATCAAAACGAACAAGGCCATCTCACGCTCGCCCATCGCCGTGGCGGAACTGATCAAGATGGGCGAAGAGCTGCAAGAGCTGAAACTGAACATCCGCGAAGTCGTCACCTTTTCTGAGCAGGCGGAGCTTGCCGGTGAAGAGGATAAAGCCGACGAATACCGGCAGTGGACGGTCGACGGCATCGGGGGCATTGAGAAGATTTTCAGAAACGCGCTGAAAGAATCAGTCAAGCTGCGCACCGAAACCAAGATCACCCGCGGCAAGCGCACCAAAAAGCTTTTGCGACTGCGCGGCAAGGTCGGTCGATTGCGCATCGAGATATCTGACGAGATTGGCCGGCTGAATCTAACGGAGCGTTCGCGGCAGCGGCTCATCAACGCCATTCGCAATGTACAGAAAGAAGTCCGTTCCGCGGAACGTGAGCTCTCAACCTACAGCGAGCGCCTCACCAAGAAACGTCTGAAGGCAGACGACATCAAGCTTTACAAGAAACACGTTTCGACCGCCAAGAAGCGTTTGCAGATGGTCGAAGAAGAGCACCACATTACCCCAGTCGAAGTGAAGCGGTGCCTGCAAGCGATTATCACCGGCGAGCATGCCACCGGACAGGCCAAGCGCGAACTGGTCGAAGCAAACCTGCGACTGGTGGTATCGATCGCGAAGAAATATACGAACCGCGGCCTGCAATTCCTCGATCTGATCCAGGAAGGCAACATTGGCTTGATGAAGGCCGTTGATAAGTTTGAGTGGCGACGCGGCTACAAGTTCTCGACTTACGCGACCTGGTGGATTCGCCAGGCGATTACCCGGGCCATCGCCGATCAGGCGCGCACGATTCGTATTCCGGTGCACATGATCGAAACCATCAACAAGCTGATTCGCACCTCGCGCGCGCTGGTTCAGGAGTTGGGACGTGAACCAACCAGCGAAGAGATTGCGAAGAAGATGGACATTCCGGTTTCCAAAGTGCGCAAGGTTCTGAAGATTGCGCAGGAACCAATTTCACTCGAGACGCCCATCGGCGAAGAAGAAGATTCGCACCTCGGCGATTTCATCGAAGACAAGTCGATCCTGAATCCGTCCGATGCAGTCGTCGCCTCGAACCTGCGCGAAATCACCGACGAAGTCCTCGCCACACTGACACCGCGCGAAGAAAAAGTAATCAAGATGCGCTTCGGTCTGGGCACGACGGGATCAGAGCACACGCTCGAAGAGGTGGGACAACACTTTGCGGTAACGCGCGAACGCATCCGTCAGATCGAAGCCAAGGCGCTCAGGAAACTGCGCCATCCGTCGCGCTCGCGAAAACTGAAGGCGTTTTTGGAAACCGTTCAGCACGGTTAGGTAGAGATCAGAGGTTAGGGGTTAGCGATCCGGGGTTAGAGGTCGGCCTGGTAACACACGAGCGGGATGAGTTCTGATCAATAGCCCGTTACGCAAGAAACCCGAGGCTAGAGACTTTGAGGTTGGTTCGAACTGTTCTAACCTCTGATCTCTAGCCTCTCAGCTCTAATGAAGAAGATCGTCGAAAGCTACAAACGGAAACTCGCCAGCGAGGACGGCTGGGTCTTGCGGCGCGGCGCAGAGCTGCGCATCGCGCTCTGCTATCCGAACACCTATGCGATTGGCATGGCGAATCTTGGCTTTCAGGCGATGTATGAACTCTTCAATAACATCCCGGAAGTTTCCTGTGAGCGCGTTTTTCTGCCAGACAGCGGCCGGCGCGTGAAGGTGGGAGAAGGCGCCGTCTCTACCAGCCGCGCCGGCGATCGATCAAGCAATCGTACAGGTGGATCGGGTTACGACGGGACCTCCGCCCCGGGCCGGGCTCAAATTGACGAACTGCGCGAGTATGAACGCACCCGCACGCCGCTGCTCTCACTCGAATCTCAGACACCGGTCCGCAACTTCGACGTGATCGCTTTCTCGATTTCGTTCGAGACTGATTACATCAACATGGTGCGCATGCTGCAGATGAGCGGCGTGCCGGTATGGGCGAAAGACAGAACTGGACGCGATCCGTTGATCGTCATGGGCGGCGCTGCCTCGTTTCTTAATCCTGAGCCGATCGCCGAATTCACTGACGTGATTGGCGTAGGTGAAGGTGAGATTCTGGGAGCGAAGCTGATTGACGCGATTCTCGAGCACGAAAGCAGAGAGGATCTGCTGCTGGCGCTGGCGCGCCAGGGCCGCGGCTTCTACATTCCCTCGCTTTACTTTGTCAGCTACCACGAAGATGGCACCGTCGCCGCGTACACGCCCACCGAGTCAGGTGTGCCGGCGCGTGTCGGGCGCGCCATCTCTGCTGAAAATCCGAAGGAAGGCAGCTTGCGGCGCGCCATTCGCAAACAACAATTCGATCTTGCGGAGCAGCTAAGACGCGATGAAGTGTTCGCGCCCTCGACGACAATCTTTGCGCCGCAGGCCGAGATGGGGGATCGTTTCCTGGTAGAAATTTCGCGCGGCTGTTCGCAGGGTTGTCGCTTCTGTTGGGCCGGCTATAACTA
>DATLVM010000093.1:0-3526 GCA_035577445.1 Pyrinomonadaceae bacterium | reverse complement strand
GCCTTAATCAGGGCCGCCATTTCGGTTGAGTTGAAGCTGAACCCGGCACTTGCAGCATTAGCGGCAGCGTTTGGGTCGGGGACGATCTTGATGGTCAGTGTACTTGCGACAGCAACATCGAAGAAGAAACCGTCATCGGCGGCGCCAAATGAAAAAACGTTTTCGCCTACCGGCATTCGGCTCAACGGAATACTAAACGTGCGATCAAAAAACTTGTTGTCGCCTTCGGTAAAACGCGCCTCTCCTAAATCGATAATCTGAACACCGTCGTCGGTTTGGTCAACTCTGCCCAGAGTGTTGGTTAGGTCATCATCCGAAAATGATCGGAAGAATACTGTGACCTGGTCTGCGACTGGCGGTTTTGGGTGAAGAGGATCGGCAAAATCGGGCAGAGCAAAAGGCACAATGCCCCCTTGGACAAAAGACAACTCCGAGGTTCTAAGATTCTTCACATCTTTACCGCTCACAAGCTCGCTAATGCTCTTTATGGCTTCCTCGGCGGCCTTTTTTCTGTCGCCCGTAAAAAAATCGTAAACTGACGTTACGATTCCGATAATCGCATCGAATTCGTCAGTTAAGTCCGGCTCGGAGACCACCGAATTCAAAATCAATGGATTCACCCCAGGGAGAAGAACGCCTGAAGGTGAAAAAAAAGTCAGAGCTATAAAGGATCTCATTGCGCGTACCTCCCTTTTGAGGATGTGAAGAGACAACTAACGTAACGCGGACGCCTGACGCGCCTGCGCAACGCCGTTTTTCAGTAGAGTTTAACGGGTCTCCGAGTCAGCGGTCGCTGCCGCCCAACGCACCTCCCGCCAGGAAGATCACGCCCAGCAGAATGTGGATGATGTGATCTACTTTGCCGAGCATCAGCAGCGTGCCAACATTGAACATGTGGTCGGGGCCCGTCCCCATAAACCAGCCGGCTACTCCCAGCAACAGGTAAACAATGCCGAAGATGATGCAGAATCCCCGTGCGCCGCTAAACGAACCGGCAAAGCCGAAATACAGCGCGATGGCGCCTGAGACGATGTGCACCAGATTGTGAACGGGCGAAAGATGCGCTCCCAACAGCGTCGGCGCCACGAAACCGGCGACGCCGACGATGATAAAGATCACGCCCAGCAGTTTACATACGGTCTTGGCCATTTTGTTCGGTCCTCCCGTGAAAGCTGAGTAGTTTTAGCTGTTTACTTCTTCAGAAGAAAAGCAGCGCTTGAAATTTCGCAAAGATGTTTAGGAACGCGCGGATTGTACACTAAACGCTCAAGGCTTTGACAGCGTTTTATGGCAAACGCTCAAAATTGTTGGCCACGCTTGATCTTTATAGGTGAAGCGGGCTTATAATGCGCACCAATTCAAAAAATGAGTCAAGGGGGTTAGCGACATGAAGTATCTAGTCGCTGGGTTGCTCGTCCTCACTTTCGTCTCGGGCATAATCGTTCAGGGCCAAACTCCGCCTCGTAGTGCGAACAAGACGGCAACCAAACCCCGCAGCGATACGATGAAGATCTGTCAGGGCGTCCCGGTCCCCGATGGTTACATCATCATCGCTTACATGACGTCGGCGGCTTGCCCGCATGGCGCATACCTGCTGAAGAAACAGGATCAGTATGAAGCGTCACTGGCGATCAATGGTGACGACAGACAAACTTCAGCCACACGAGACACATCATCGACAGGCGCTAAGCCCGTTACCTCGTCACCGACGCGGACGAATTCATCGCAGTCGGCGCGTAGTAATTCGCAGACGAAAGCGAATCGAGACGATCAAGCGGCACAGCCAATCGTGAATGGATCGCCGACCGCGGTGGCTACGCGGCCTCGGCGAGTGGTCGGCATGACTGCGCAACAAACCAGCGCGCCAGCTCAGAGCCCAGTTCAGAGCCCAGTTCAAAGCAATGGTCAGAGCGTTGCACCAGCACAGCAAATCGCCCAGACGCAGGACAACGAACCAACATTATCAGGTCCACCAACATTGCTGGGCGGCGAGCCGGCGCGGGCTTTGAAGCCGCCAACCCTGACGACGATGGGAAGCAGCGTCCCCGCCTCGTCCTCAGACGAAAGCGCTCCGGCAACCGCTGCAGCACAACCGACACCGGAAGAAGTTGACGAAGATGACATAGTTCGCGTCGACACCACCCTGGTAACGGTCCCGGTTAGCGTCGTCGATCGCCAGGGCCGCTTCATTCCGAATCTGAAGAAGGAGAATTTCAGCCTAACTGAAAATGGCGTCGAGCAATCAATTGCCTATTTCGAGCCGGCAGAGAAACCGTTCACGGTCGCGTTGTTGCTCGACACCTCGGCCTCAACGCACTTTCATCTTTCTGAGATTAGGGATGCGGCGATCGAATTCGCCAAGCAACTACGGCCGCAGGATCGAGTTCTGGTCGTCAGCTTTAATGATGAAGTGCTGTTGCTAACAGAAGCGACGAACGATCAGACCTTGATCGAGAGTGCCATCGAAGTAAATGCGAACACAGGCAGTTCGACGCGATTGTATGACGCGGTCGACCTAACGATCAGAGAGCGGCTGAACAAGATCAAAGGCCGCAAAGCCATCGTGCTGTTCACTGATGGTGTGGACACGTCCAGTCAGCAGGCTGATTATCTAAGCACCCTGCGCGAAGTCGAAGAATTGGACGCGCTGATCTATCCAATTCAGTACGACACGACGGATTATCTGAACGCGATGCAGAATGCCGGCACCGTTACGGTCGTGACGACTCAGAGCGGAATCTTCGGCACGAGATCATCGTCGCAGACTTACAACGTGCCGATGAATAATGGCGGCGCGCCGCTGCCGGGTGCGACCAGGGCTGATTATGATCGCGCAGATCACTATCTGCACTCGCTGGCGGACAAAACCGGCGGCCGTCTGTATCAGGCGAACGACACAAAACAGCTGGCGGACGCGTTTGCGAAAATCGCCGAGGAGTTACGTCGCCAATACACGCTTGGTTACTATCCGAAAAATGCAAACGCCACGGATGGCGATCGGCGCCAGATTCGCGTTAAAGTCAATCAACCTAACGTCGCGGTGAAAGCACGCGACAGCTACACCAAGGGTTCTGCCCCGAACCCGAATAAGTAGCTGCGAAAAGATTTTCTTCCCCGAGTGCCCTTACTACGAAGTACGTCTTATGAAGATAGGGAGAGTCTTGTCATGTTAAGGAAACTTTTAATCGCTGGTTTGCTCGTTTTGCTGTTCACCTTTACGGCGAGCGCTTACACGCTTGTTTTTCGCGACGGCCGGCGCATCGACATCTCTTCCGAATTTACTGTGACGCGCACGACGGTGACCTTTGAAATCTCGCCGGGCTTTAATCAAACCGTGTTGCTTACCATCGTCGACATTCCCGCAACTGAGCGCGCGAACAAAGAAGCCGCCGGCGGCTTCTTCAAGCACCGTCCTCAGGATCAACCTCAGCCGGCTCCCGCGCCCGTCGGACGCGCGCGCATGACGCTCACGAACCAGGATCTCGCAGGAATCAAAGCACGGCGGATTGAAAGCGAGAAAGCTTAT
>DATLVM010000092.1:0-7069 GCA_035577445.1 Pyrinomonadaceae bacterium | reverse complement strand
CGGATCAGGAAACGGATCAGTCATCACCGTGCCCTTCCCCACGCGCGCGGTTCCGCCATGCGGCCTCGGATTCGTCAGGTCTTTCCCTGAAACGCCTTCGAATGTTTGACCGCGCGGCGCCTTGTCGAACGGCGGATCGTTGTCCGGGTCGTACAACCAACCAAGTACGTTGTCGAACGAACGGTTCTCCATCATCAAGACCACAATGTGATCAATTCGGTCCAGCTGGTTTTCGTTATTGGCCATTGCGTAGCCCTCTGCGCGGATTGGAATTTTTCCAGCGATCGGCTGTAGGTTTTTGAGCTTTTGAGCGTCGCGTCAGATTTCGCGCAGGGCGTCTTTACTACGTTTCGTGAAAGGCCGCAAGCAGAAAATGCAGGCGCGGCCATCGTAGCAAAGGAAGTTGTGAGAGAGCAGACCGCTGTCAGTTACAAACGCGCCACGCCGGCCACTGGACTCGACGCGCTCGCGTAAAATCGCCTCGTCATTCGACCTGAGAGATAGGCGAGTCGACCAGATTCAATCGCCCATTTCGTCGTCGGCGCCATTTCATACGTTTATTCGACAAGCTAAGAACGGAGCAGCTTATCGCCGCTCCGCCCTGGACCTGCGCAGTTGCTCGCCGGATTGGGATACGATCTAGTTGACTTTCAAACGACAAATCACTTGATGTCGTTAACGATACAGAACGGCCAGATATCCCAGTTCGAGTGCACGTCGGTATCGTCGTTCAGTCGCGTCTTATCCGAAACACTCAAGTAGAAGTAATAAGCGCAGCCAGTTCCTCTGGGAATGCTGACCGCCGGATCGCTGCCCACCGCTCCACCATCCAGGATCGAGATGATGTCAAAATCCGCGAGTACACCAGCTTCAGCAGGTGTTGGATCCGCGCCCGCTTTGCGGAAGGGAACGATCACTCTGGTGTTGGGACTCGCAATCGGAATCGCATGGTGACCACCGCCCTGCTTATACAAGGTAAGGCCGTATGCGTCGAAATTGTCGTTTGGAGCGATGTTAGGGGGGAAAGCGGCGTCGATGATGCGATCCCAGGCAATTCCGAGAACCTGCATTCCCTTTGAGAAGTCGCTTAGTTTCAATTCCGCGCAAGGGTTCACGTTCGCAATGCCAGTAATCATCGCGAAGACTGGCTCGTTGTCCAGCCAGACGTGCTGGATGTCATGGAAGATCGCGCCAATGGAATCCTCAGCGGTGAGCAAGAGACTGTAGCGACCGCTGGCAACTGAGCCGCTGTTCCATGTGTCATCGTGCAAGAAGAAGTAGGTGGTACCGCCAATAGTGAAGGTGTCCCAGCTGTTAATTAGGTTACGTGGAGCTAAGCCGATCCTCGTCCATGGTTTGTAGTGATCAGGCGACGAGTACTCCAGCAGCTCGAGCCGGTTCGCAATCGGCCAGGTTGCCGGGATTGCTGAGAGGGGAGGCGGTTGCGGAGGCTCGCCTCCCAGGGCCATCACGCGCGCATACCGAATCTCATATTTGGTGATCTTTCGCCCGGCGCAACCGTAGATATAGGCTATGCCATCCATGGTAATGCTGCCACCCACCGCAACGAGTTGATTGTCGGGAGCCGGTATCGTTCCGTAATTCTTACGCAGTTCCGCTAAAGGATCGAATGGGTTGTGGTTATTAGGCGTTGGAACCATCGTAATAGTAGGAATCTTACCCACCTTGCTGATGAGAACCATGACCTTTAACAGGTTGAAGGTCGTGGTACAGACCTTGGACGCTCCTGCGCCGGCGGGAAAGACTCTCAGCGTAACGGTATAAGCACCATCGACGAGCGAGGCCGTATTGATTTGACCGAGCTCGCCATTAGTCACCTGCACGCCGCCACCGCCAGCCGGATAAGTGACGATACCAGCGATCGGCGGATCGCCGTCCAGAGTTACCTCCAGGGTGTAGTGGCCGAATGCCGCACCACTGGCGGTCCCTTTGATTCTCACAAACACTTTGCCGCTCGGGATGTCGGACTCTTCCTTGACGCACGAACCGTTCGCCGGCGCGGTTATTTGACACTTCAGGTCTTTTTGCACCTTGATCAGCCAGATAAGGACAGCGATCAGAATTAGCTTGATGAGCAGGATGGCCCAAATGTAGTAAGGCCAATCGGGAAATCGCCGGAATTCGCCGGCATAGATTTCTGCGAACAGCAGCAGGAGGAGCAACAACAGAAGGAAGTATTTTATGCAGCCTGGCAGGTCCTTCACCTTCTTGTCAGGGCCTTGGCGATCTAGTTTAGGGTTTGGCGTTGACATCACACTTCCTCCTTAGTGTCCGTATGCGACCTCACCCGACCCGAGCGAAACGAAACGAAGTTCTTGAGTGAACGTGGTTGCCCAGGTCGAGCTTCCTAGGCTGGTACGAAGGGATGCGGCGATGCCGGCTCAGGGACCAGCCTCTGTGCTTGCAAGATGCCTGACAATAGTCGCAAGTCTGCTCGGATGTCAATACTTTTCCCGCGGCTATTTTAGCAGCAAGGAACCAGCTATTTTAGTAGCAAGGAACCAGCTCGTGGCGAGATCTACACATTTACGGACCGCGACGCTGCAAAATCGTTCGTTGCCGGCGATTTCCTAGCGGATCACGCCCGCACGCGGACTCGACGCGCTCGCATACAGCCGCTTGGTCATGCGGCCTGAGAGATAAGCTAATCTTCCAGCCTCGATCGCCAGCTTCATTGCTTCAGCCATCTTTGCGGAGTCCGCAGCTTCTGCGATCGCCGTGTTCATCAGGACTGCATCAGCGCCGAGTTCCATCGCGATCGTCGCGTCGCTGGCCGTGCCGACTCCCGCATCGACAATGATCGTCGCGTCGGGAAGTTGTTCGCGCATGATGCGCAAGTTGGTTGGGTTTTGAATGCCGAGACCCGAACCGATCGGCGCCGCCAGCGGCATGACCGCCGCGCAGCCGATATCGAGCAGCTTCTTCGCCACGATCAAATCGTCCGTGAAGTAAGGCAGGACGATGAAACCTTCGCTGACCAGTGTGCGTGCGGCTTCGAGTGTCTGTTCGTTGTCGGGAAACAGCGTCGTCTGATCGCCAATCACTTCCAGCTTGATCCATTCCGTTTGCAAAGCCTCGCGGGCGAGACGTGCCGTGCGCACAGCTTCTTCGGCTGAATAGCAGCCCGCGGTGTTCGGCAAAATCTGCAATGACGAATCGAGATGATCGAGAAACGATTCGCTGCTCTTGTCGAGCGGCACTCGGCGCACGGCGACGGTAACCATCTCCGCGCCCGACGCGCGATGCGCTGCCTTCATTTCTTCGTAACTTCGATATTTCCCGGTGCCGATGATCAGGCGCGAGTTGAATGCTTTGTTAGCGATCTTTAATTGATCAGTTAACGCAGTTGCTGGTGTGGACATGAATTCATCTTCCTTTAATTACGAATTGATCCAAATTTACACCGGCGCGGACGCAAAGCGAAGTTGCCCTCCCTCACGGTCGGGCTTCTGACACACCGCCGCCGACGAAGTGAACAATCTCCACGCGATCGCCTTCGTTGAGAATCGTCTCAGCCCACTGATCGCGACGCACCACGCCTTGATTCAGCTCAATCGCCACGCGCTGCGGCGTCAGCGAAAGCTCGCGCACGAGATCTTCCAGCGTGCACGTTTCGGCCAGCTCGTGATTTTCACCGTTCAGTTTTATCTGCAATTTGGACCTATGAAGGCAGAATGATTCTTCTGAGTTCCGCCGTTTCGCCGTTTGCTTCTGCTTTCACCAAAATCGCCGCGCGGCCAGATTCGAAAACGGGCAGCGAAACTGAGAAGTCCGCGACACCCTTTTCATCCGTCAACGATGTCACCGATGTCGGAGAGAAAGCGGTTCCCAACGTTGTGACCTTCACGCGCGCGCCCTCGACGGGGTCTAAGCGACCATCGGTAACTCGGCCTACAACCAGCTTCAGCGCTATCGATCTCCCACCACGAAGATCCGGTTCCTCAACTAACTTCACCGTGAAACCTTCTTCGTCGGCGCCGATGTTGATTGCCGCTTCGGTCGGCTGAGTCACAGTCTCCGGTTGAGGCTCGGGCGGAGAAGGCGCAGCGTCCTTTTGAGGCAAAGGCGGTTCTCGTTCTCCCATGCGTTTCAAGTCTTCAATGCGACCGGCGTGCACCGCGGCGCAAATCAACTTGTGCTGTCGCTCCAGACGCTTTCGCAGGACGTCTTCGTTAAAGCCGCTCGCAACCAAATCATCGTAAGGCGTGCGCTTGCTCGCGAGAATTGCGCCGCCCACATAAAGCAACGTCAAAATCATCGGCGTCTGCAGACCTTTGTCCTCCGTCTGCACGTGGTAGGTGACGCCGTCGTACTCAACGTCCGTGTTGTATCCAGTGATCACTTGGTGCGCTCAGTTAGAGTTGTCGGAGATTAGAGTCTCGAGAGGACAATCTGCAACTTAGCACATTGATTTTTTGATGGTCAATGAAAGCATCGAAATTGATTTTGGTTGAGCAGAGAGCCGCTTGACACTCGATCATGGTTAGCCTACGATCATCGCTTGTACAATGATTCTCAAGCAAGGTGAGTGACCTCAGCGAAGATATTCTTCGCTGGTGCATCATGCCGTTCGAACTTAGCCAGTATCTTCCGATTCTCCTGATGTTCGTCGTCGCGGCGGGGTTCGCGGTGACTTTCATCGGACTGTCGACGTTTGTCGGGCAGCGTAAACGGACGCGCACCAAGTTGATGCCGTACGAATGCGGCAAAGATCCGGTGGGCTCAGCCCGCGAAAGATTCTCGGTCAAGTTCTACCTGATCGCGATGATCTTTATCCTGTTCGACATTGAAGTAATCTTCCTGGTGCCGTGGGCCGTCGTGTTCAGGAGATTGTCGGCGCCGGAATACGGGCTGGCCAACGTCGTGTTCTTCGAAATGATTATCTTCATCGCGTTGCTGGCTGCCGGATTGATCTACGTCATCAGGAAAGGCGCGTTCGATTGGGGCGAAACAGCCAGACGCGAGGCTGAAGCAGAAGGGCGTCTGTTGGAAAAGAAGATTTCAAGTTCGAAGTCTCAAGTTTCAAGTTCTGCCAGGGCTGCTTAGCGCAATACTTGAAACTTGAAACCTTAAACTTGAAACCGATTCATGGGACTCGAGAACGTATTAGCTGAATCGCTGCCGGAGATTCTAACGACGCAGCTGGACTCGCTCATCAACTGGGCGCGTAAGTCTTCGCTGTGGCCGGCGACGTTCGGTCTCGCCTGTTGCGCAATCGAAATGATGAATGCAACCAGCGGCCGGAATGATCTGGCGCGGTTTGGATCGGAAGTTTTTCGCGCGTCGCCGAGACAAGCTGATGTGATGATCGTTTCGGGTCGCGTGTCGCGCAAAATGGCGCCGGTGCTGCGCCGAATCTACGATCAGATGCCCGAGCCGAAGTGGGTCATTTCAATGGGCGCGTGCGCCACGTCGGGCGGCGTGTTCGACAATTACGCGATCGTGCAGGGCGTGGACAAAATCGTTCCGGTCGATGTCTACATTCCGGGATGTCCGCCGCGGCCTGAGATGCTGATTCATGCAGTAATGATGTTGCAGGACAAAGTGATGAAGGAATCGATTCGCGAGCGGCGTGACGCGCCCGACGAAGAGGCTCGCGAAGCGATCACTCCAGGTACTTTGCCTGTGACGGACGGGTCAACGCTGGATCAGCCGGATCAGACAACTTCGAAGCCGTATACGATCGCGTCGAGACACGAGAAGCGTCGGTCGTTTTAGCGGAGCCCACCCGAAAGCCGGTGGCAACGTGTTTCTCCAGACAGAAGGCTAGATGGAACCGCAGAACCAGCAAACGAGCCAACCGGAAAACGAATTAAGTTCCAGTGAAGCAGGCACGACGCCGTCGCCCATCGCGGCGGCGTTACAGCGTGCGCGGGCTGAATGGGTCAGCGAAGTTGTAGAAGCTCTCGGCGAAATGACGATTGTAATTCCGCGCGAATTCATCGCGGATGCGTGCTTGTTTCTGAAAACAACTTCCGGCTTGGAATTCAATTTCCTTTCGGATTTGTGCGGCTTCGATCGCGGACCGGAAGAAGAACCGCGCTTTGAAGTCAACTATCACCTTTTCTCAACCACAAAGTTCCATCGCGTTCGTCTGAAAGTCGTGTTGAACGAAGACGACCCGCACGTGCCGAGCGTCACTGGCGTTTGGCGCACCGCGAATTGGCACGAACGCGAGACTTACGATTTGTTCGGAGTGATTTTCGATAATCACCCGGATTTGCGCCGCATCCTGTTGCCCGACGATTGGCAGGGACATGCGCTGAGAAAAGATTTTCCGTTGCGAGGTTACGAGCCGTACAGCCTCGAATAGTTTGCCACAGAGGCACAGAGACAGGAGAGAATGGCCGCAGATAAACACGGATTGGCGCGGGTAAGAAATTCAGAGATCGGTGTAAATCTGTGTTCATCTGTGGCTGATTCCGCGTCTCACTGCATCTTTCGCGATTGGTCATGAGCGCAACGATAGACATTCCGCCGCAGTTTGAAATCGTCGATCAGCCGCTCGACACGCAGATGACGATCTCGATGGGGCCACAGCACCCATCGACGCACGGCGTGCTGCGCCTTGAGCTGGTGCTCGACGGCGAGTCCGTCGTCAAAGCAACCCCGGACATCGGCTATCTCCACACGGGAATGGAGAAGCTGTTCGAGTATCGGAAGTATCAGCAAGGCATCGTCATCACCGACCGAATGGACTATCTGAACCCGCTCGGCAATAACCTCGCCTACGTGATGGCCGTCGAGAAGCTCCTGCAAATCGAAATTCCGGAACGCGGACAAATCATTCGCGTGATGATGTGCGAACTTCAGCGGATCGCGTCGCACCTCGTTTGGCTGGGCACGCATGCCCTGGACATCGGTGCGATGACAGTCTTTTTCTATTGCTTCCGCGAGCGCGAAAAGATCATGAACTTGATCGAGGCTGCTTCCGGAGGCCGTCTCACCCCGTCTTATTTTCGCGTCGGCGGCTTGATGATGGATTTGCCGGCCGGTTTCGAGCGGCGCGTACAGCAGTTCCAGAACGATTTTCCGCAGGCGCTCGATG
>DATLVM010000091.1:0-4931 GCA_035577445.1 Pyrinomonadaceae bacterium | reverse complement strand
TCGTCGCTGGCTTTACTGCTCGCGGTGGTCGCCACAGTCTTTGGCCGCGTAGTGATTTTTGCCGCGACCGGGCAGTGGTTACAGCGACGGCTGTTGCCGCGCCTGCGGTCTGAGTCTGTGATTCTCTTAATCGGGGTTACGTTCTGGATAATACTCTCTTCATTGCCGTACATCTGGCCATTTGTGCAGGCTGGTTTGTTGGTTGCTAGTCTGGGACTCGCGCTCACAGCGCGATATCGGATTGGGTGGAAGAAGACGAAACCCGCCGACGCATAACAAGCTATACTTTCAGAACTGAATACTTCGACCGTGGATTCATTCGCCGAATCGACAGATGATGTGTTGGTCGCCGCTGCCGCTGCGGGCGACGAAGGCGCCTTCGAGCAACTGTTCGAACGTCATCGGCGCCAGGTGGCGCGCATTGCGGGCCGCTTCTTTGCGCAGCGCGAACAGATCGAAGAGATCATTCAGGACAGTTTTACGAAAGCTTATTTTGCGCTGAACACTTATCACGGCACACATCCCGCTTCCTTTAAAGCCTGGCTGACTCAGATCGCGGTGAACTGTTGCTACGATCAGTTGCGTCGCATGCGGCGGCGGCCGGAGCAGGGCTTTGGCGATGTTGAGGAGAGCGAGGCGCAGGAATTCGCGGCGCAGCTCCGCTCGCCGCCAATGGACGTGGAGACTGAGCTCGTCTCGCGCGATTTGGCCGGGAAGCTCTTGTCGCGACTGAGCGCGGATGATCGTCTGGTATTAACCCTGCTCGATGTCGAGGGCTTTTCGGTGGCTGAGATTGCCGAAGTGACCAGCTGGTCGATCTCCAAAGTTAAGGTGCGAGCGCATCGGGCGCGCGCCCATTTGCGGCGCATTATGCAGCGGTATTTATAGCGAGAACTTCGGTCAAAGTGGGTTAGAATTCCTGTAACTTTCGCGGGTTAATCATCGTCTTGGTTCATGGACGCGGTAAAACAGGCCGCCTGGAGTCCTAAAGATGTTCAGAACGAACAGCCAGAAAACAGATCAGTTGGACGAGGCCGGACGGCGCGTCCTGCGGGCCGCTGCCGCTTCGCTCGAAGAGACCGAAGCTGCGGCGTCGTCTCCGTTTCTGCTTACTCGGATCCGCGCCCGCATCCGCGAAGAAGCGCAGCGTGGTGAAGAGGCTGGCAGTTGGTTGTCTCTAATTTTCGTGGCGCGTCGGGCCGTGCCCGCGATGGCGTTGGTTACTTTGCTGGCCGGCGCGCTCACCGCATGGTCGGCATTCAATCCGCCGGTCGCTCAAACTAGCGTGGATGACGAAGCTATCATTGAAGGACCTGGCCCAGGCGTCGAACAGACAGTCCTGGCCGGGGCGACTTTATCTCAGGATGACGTTATTAATATCGTGGTCGATCGAGAGTACGGGAGAAACGGAAGATGACTTCGCCAGGTCGAACTAAGCTCATTATGTGGACCGTGCTGGTGGCTGTCTTCCTTTTGGGGTCGGTTACAGGAGCCGCGTTAAGCGGTTTGATTCGTTCGCGCGCCAGTGGTGCTCGCGAGTCTCGCGAGCGTTCAGCCAGCGAGCGATTTGCGAAGATGCGCACCGAATTGAATCTTACGGATCAGCAAACGACCCAAATCAAGACCATCCTGGATGATACTAAGAACGAATATAAAACCCTGCGCACCGAATTGAAACCTCGTTTCGATGAGCCGCGGCTAAAAGCGCGGGCCAAGATTCGCGCGTTGTTAACGCCCGAACAGCAACAGAAATTCGACGCGCTCGTTGCGCGATACGATTTACGGCGCGAGGATGAAGAGAAGTCGAAGCGCTAATTTTGATTATTCATATTTTTGGAGTCCCATCTATTCTCACTCCGCAATTTTCTGACCTCGGCGTGAAGTTTTTGCAACTAACGGTTTAGACGAGGCGTAAACAATGAAGATATTCCGAGCTCACTGGGTTAATACTGTGCGAAGACTGCCTAACTTAATTTCATCTCTGGTCCTGATTGCTCTGGCGAGCATCGCCGTCTCGGCGCAACAGCCGGATCCGGCCATCAAAGCTACTCAGGTTTTTGGCAACGTCAGCGAAATCAACTCGTCCGCCGGTCAAATTACGATCAAGACCGCGGCTGGTTCGATCGTGGTTGCCAGTGTCAATGAAAAGACGACGTACCAGCGCATGCCGCCGGGCGAAACCGATCGAGCCAAGGCGGAACAGACATCGCTAACGGAAATCACTGTCGGCGATGGCGTGGTCGCGCGCGGTTTCGTCGCGGCTGATAAGAAGTCCGTTCCGGCGCAGCAGATCATCGTCGTCAGTCAATCTGAGATTGCCAAGAAGAACCAGGCGGAGCGGATGGCTTGGGCGCGCGGCGCGAAGGGCATCGTCAGTTCGCTGAATCCATCGACGAAAGAAGTTACCGTAACCAGCCGGTCGCTCGCCGGCGTTTCACAGGCGATCACCGTGGCGTTGTCGGATAAATCGAACATCAAACGCTTTCCGCCGGATTCGATTCCGAAATACCAAAACGCTAAAGCTGGAAAATTTGAAGACATCAAGGTTGGCGATCAGTTCAACGCCAAGGGCGAAAAGAGCGCTGACGGTCTGCACCTGACTGCCGAGGAAGTCTTGTTCGGAACTTTCAAGGTAGCCGGCGGCACGGTTACTTCGATCGACGCGGCGAGCGGTCAGATAAAGATCAATGATCTTCAAACGAAGAAGCCGCTGACGATCATTCTTAAGCCCGAATCCATAATTCGTCGCTTGCCGGAAAACATGATGATGGCGATGGGTGGCGGCATGGGCGGGCCCGGTGGTCCAAACGCGGGAGGCCCGCGGCCTCAAGGGCAAGGTCAACCGCAAGGCCAACCGCAAGGACAGCCTCAGGGTCAAGCCGTACAAGGACCGCGCCCGCAAGGGCCTGGGCCTGGTGGTCCCGGCGGGCCTGGTGGTCCCGGAGGGCGTCCCGGTGGCGGCAGTATGGCTGACCTGCTGGAGCGTTTTCCGACAATCAGCATCAGCGATTTGAAAGTGGGAGACACGATCATATTGTCGAGTCTGGTGGGCGCTGATCCAACGCAATTGACGGCGATCCAGGTTGTCAGCGGTGTCGAACCGCTCCTTGCGATGGTGGCTGCGCGACAGCAGCAGGGCGGACAGCCTCGTCCGCAAAACGTCGATCTGAATGGCAGCTTCGGCGGAATGTTTGGCGGCGTTGGCGTGCCGTAATCTATTCTCTCTGATCTCGCAGTTTGAAGTTCAGAGCAACCGCGTTAGCGAAAGGAATCTTCCCCCAAATCGCACGCGGTTGTTTTCTACTTAGAGACGAAGTCAATGAATATTCGAACCCTAATTAGTTTACTGGCGAGCGTGGCGCTCGTCGGCATCATTTGCATCTCGGCGGTTGCCCAGAATCGTGCGACCCTTCGCGGCCAGGTCAGCGACGAATTTGGCGCCTCGATTGTGGGCGCCACAGTCACTGTGACTGACGCTGGCGGAACCGCAAAGACGACGACGACTGGCCCGGACGGAACCTATTCGTTCAATGGTCTGGCCCCCGGCAAATACAAAGTTCACGCAGCGTCGGCCGGCTTCGCCACTTCTGAAGACGCCGAAGTTGATGTCGCCGCGAATCGTCGCGAACCCGTCAACATCACGCTGAAGATCGCGGCCATCGAAACGCAGGTAAAGGTGAATGCCGACACCCCGGTCAGCACCGACACGAACAACAACGCGAACCAGCAGGTGCTCAGCGGAAAAGATCTCGATGCGCTGCCGGACGATCCGGATGAGCTCGCGGCCGCTCTTCAGGCGCTGGCGGGCCCTTCCGCAGGACCGAACGGCGGACAGATTTTCATCGACGGCTTCTCAGGTGGGAATTTGCCGCCGAAGGAATCAATTCGCGAGATCCGCATTCAGCAAAATCCCTTCGCGGCCGAAAACGATCAGCCGTCCGGTCGTATCGACATTTTGACTCGCCCCGGAACAGACAAACTGCGCGGTAGCCTCAACGCAAATTTTCAGGACGAGAGTCTGAACTCGCGCAATCCCTTCGCCGTCAGCTCGAGCAAACGCGCGCCTTACCAGCAACGCCAGTATGGCGGCAGCTTGAGCGGCCCCCTGAAGAAAGGTAAGGCGTCATTCTTTTTTGAAGCGAATCGCAATGAATATGACGACAACGAACTGATTCGCGCTACGGTGCTCGATTCGGCGCTCAATCCGTTAACGGTAGGCCTCAGTGTGTTGACGCCGCGGCGAAACCTCAACGTCGGGCCGCGTATCGATTACGCGATCAATTCAAACAACACACTCGTCGCCCGCTACAACTACTTCCGAAACGAAAACAGGGTTAGCGGCGTGGGCGGATTTAATCTGCCTCAGCGGGCGTATGCGAATCGTTCTCAAAATCACAATTTGCAGTTGACTGAGACGGCCGTCATCAACGCTTTTACGATTAATGAAACGCGTTTTCAGTTCTCGCACAATCGCAGCGAATCGTTAGGCAACAGCACTGTCGCGGTCTTGAACGTCAGCGGATCGTTCAATGGTTGCGTCGCCCTGGGCGTCAATTGTTCGCAGGTTGGTCATGCGATTAACGAAAATACGCGTTGGGAATTGAACAACTTCACGCAGATCCAGAAGGGAACGCACACGTTCAAATTCGGCGGACGCATTCGTGGCGTCAAGATCGACGACCTCAGTCCTAACAATCAAGGCGGGCAGTGGATCTTTGTCGGCGGTTTCGGTCCCGCGTTGGATGCGAGTAACAATCCCGTCGCTGGAACCACGGTGCCGCTGAGCAGTCTCGAGCGTTATCGACGCACCTTACTCGTGCAGACGAATGGATTGACGCCGGCCCAGCAGGCCTTCTGTGGCGCGGGCACTTCGGTGGCTGATTGCATACGCAGACTTGGCGGTGGCGCTTCGCAGTTCAGCATTAACACCG
>DATLVM010000090.1:0-4340 GCA_035577445.1 Pyrinomonadaceae bacterium | reverse complement strand
TGGTGTAATTGATCAGATAATCTTTTGCGATGCGATTATTCTCGATCGCGTAATTGATCAAGCCGCCGAGAAATGCGATGTCTGTGCCGGCTCGGATTTGTAAGAAGAGATCGGCTTACGTCGCCGTGCGGGTGAATCGCGGATCGACCACGATCATCTTTGCGTTCCGATGCAGCTTCGCTTCCACCGGCCACTTGAAGCCACACGGGTGGTTCTCAGCCGGATTGCCACCCATAATCAACATCATGTCGGTGTTCTTGATGTCGATCCAGCCGTTAGTCATCGCGCCGCGTCCGAAGGTGGGCCCCAAACTGGAGACCGTCGGACCGTGTCAAACCCGGGCCTGCGTTTCGAAATAGCAGACCCCCAGGCTGCGCATGGTCTTTACGGCAAGAAAATTTAATTCATTGGTGTCTGTGCAGCCGCCGATCCAGCCGATCGTTTCCAGACGATTGACGGTATATCCGTCCTTGTCCTTTTCGATGAAGCTGGCGTCGCGCGTCTTCTTGGTCCAGCGAGCGATCTCGTCGACCGCCTGATCCCACGAAATGTCGTCCCAACGATCTGAACCGGGACGACGCACCTGCGGTTTCAGCAAGCGACGATCATTGACGATGTCTTGCTCTAACGATGCGCCCTTTGGACACAACGTTCCGCGATTGATCGGATGATCGGGATCGCCCTCGACGTGCACGACCTGCGGTACTGCGTTCTCCGCTTTGTCGCCCAGGGTGTGAATGATCACGCCGCAACTCACCGAGCAATACGGACAAGTGCTTCGGGTTTCTGTAGTCCGCGAGATCTTCAGCCCCTGCGTCTGCGCATAGACCGGCGCCAGACTGAAGCCAAACACACTGACACCGGCCCCTCCAATCAAGGTTGTCTTGATGAAGGTTCGTCTTGAGACTTCCATCTGCAAGCCTCCGATTTGTGCAGGAAAACGTTGGCAGGGGCTGTCTAGTCAGCGCACCGAGGGATAGTCAACTGGGGTGTCGCAGAGGAGCTTCCGAATCTACTATGCGTGTCTATCTATGCGTGCCTTGGCCCGCGCGAAAAACCATCGTTCGGGCCAAAGGCTTGGGGCAACAATTTATCCTATAGGAGCGTTCTGTAGAGGAGTCTTGTCTCTTACTTTACGTTTTCGTCACGACCCGTTTATTAAGGCCACGAGCGTACGCAACCGCACGTTCAGACACCGACTAGATTCAACTCGATCTTTGCATAACCATGTTCGCGCGCCCAAAGATCCAATGGCGCCGCGTAGACCTCATCGACCAGCGGCGCGGCGATACCGAGCCGCGTTAGATCGACTCCTTTTATATAAGACTTGCAAGTATCGCACGCTTCGATGCGCACATGATCGAACTCCGGCGACTGGAAATAACCGAGCTTGGCCGGTCATTCCTCTCCACAATGGGCGCAAACGACCCGGCGAAATTCCCACGAGGACAAACAGACGGCACAAATCAGATAGCGCGTGCCGCTCTCTGCCGACAACTCTTTATTTTGCAGGAGACTGACCTGAGGATTGCCGCCGCAAAAGGGACAATAGCGTTCGCCGGATTGAGCTTCCCTGTCAACAATCTTGCCACCACTTTCAGCCAGCCAACGACCGTATGGTTGCAAAGCAGCTTTGGCAAAGAATTGAACGTCTGACGGACTCTGCCAGTAGCTTAGAAGCACTTCGCCCAAAGCTCTTCCCGACGATAATTGACGAGCTTCGTCGCTGAGACTGCTCGGCCCATGGACTCGAACCGTCTCGAAGAGGATCGGCACAGCCGAATCGAGGATCTTAAGGTCGCGATTGAGATCTCCCGATGGTAGCCAATCCTTTGTGCTGCGTAAGCAGTCGTAGATTCCTTTTTGGGCACGCAGTAATTGCGCGTAGAAAGTAACGAGCTCTTTCGTCCCGCTGGCCTCGAGGGCCAACTGATCGGCTCGTTGAATCTGACGCTCCCACCAATCACTCATTGCCGGAATATCTCCGCACCACAGTACAGATAAGTTACGACAATTCGAGAGCAAGCCGAAAACGAGAGTGACGCGGGCCCTGGAATACTCAGGTCGATACCGTTGTGATGAATTGACGACCTTCTGACTGAGGCATTCACACCGGCAGAGTCAGTTTCGCTTCACAGCCGCTTCTGTCGGCGCGATTGTAGAGTGTCACGGTGCCTCCGTGTGACTCCGCGATCTGACGCGAAAGCACGAGTCCAATTCCCGAGCCCGCCGCCTTTGTCGTAAAGAACGGAACGAAAAGATTGGCTGTGTTGGCGAGACCGAGTCCTTCGTCCGTGACGGTTATGACGACCTGGCCGTCCTTCCGCGTCCAACCGACGTCGACGTCTCCGTGTGTTTCGAGCGACGCGTCCACCGCGTTACGAATCAAATTAATCAGCAACTGCTCAAGTTGAGCGCCGTCGGCCTGCACCAGGACGTCCTCTGTTCGTCGCACCTTAACCGGCAACCGTGTCTCGAGCGCTGCAACCCGCTCAACCAACTCGCCGATCTTAAGTTGTTCAAACCGCGGCGGCGGCAACCGGGCAAGCTTCGAATACGATTCGATGAAGCGCGACAAGGATTCGGCGCGCGCCGAGATCACTTCCAGGCCTCGATGCATGTCTTCGCGCCAGTCATCGGGTTGCGAATCCCGTTTCATCAAATCAGCGAGACTGCCCGCGACCGATTTGATAGGGGCAAGCGAATTATTCAGTTCATGTCCCAGCACGCGCAGCAGGCGCTGCCACGCCGAACGTTCTTCTTCACGCAGGGTCTTGCTGAGATCGGTCAGCACCAGCAACTGATGCTGCATGCCGCCTTCGCGAAAAGTGCCGCAACGAATTTCCCAACGCCCGACGGCGCCCGGAAAATTCATCTGCATCGTGTAAGGAGCTTGATGATGGCCATGCAGGCACTCTGATAGACCAAGCTCCTGACTTGTTCGACCGAGCAATCGCGACTCAGATTGCGCGAGAAGTTTCTCCCCGGCTCGATTCACCAACCTCAAGCGTTGCTCGGGATCGAAAGCGAAAATTGCCGAATCGATTTCCGCCATCACGGTACGAAGCAGTGTCGTCGCTTCCATGGCCCCCAGCCGCTGACCTCGCAAAGTTGCCCCAAGATCGTTTACCTCGAGCATCACTTCGCCCAAAGCATCGCCGCTCGCGGCTCGCCGGCCGCGAATCGAATAGTCGCCTTCTCGGATCGCCGCCAGAATGTTCGAGAGCGTTTGCAGCGGCCGCACCACGCGATTCTTGAGGTTTGCCGATATCGCCAGCCAGAAAAAGATCAGCAGCAGATCGACTGTCCATTGCGTGCGCGCCGAATATCCGTTCAGCCACAGCAGCAGAGCGCAGACGGCCACTCCCGGAAGACCCGCAGCTAGCGCGAGCATCGTTACTCTTCCTTCAAATTTCAGGTGGGCGCGACGCGATGCGGCGTCGAGGTGGGAAAAGGTAGAGGCTTGTTTTGATGGCGGACCGGGTGTGCTCACGGTCTTATCATAACCGATACTTTTGCATGCGCCGGTACAGTGCGCTGCGGCTCAGGCCCAATGCTTCCGCCGCCCGATTCGCATTGCCTTCGAATCGCGCCAGAGCCTTGGTAATCAGTAGCCGTTCAGCGTCCTCGAGGCTCATCTCTTCCAGGCGCGCGGACAGTTGCGCCGAGGGCGTGGTTTGGAGCGCAAGATCCATCGCGCTCACGGTGTCTCCAGAGCCCAATAGAACTGCGCGCTCAATCACGTGATCCAACTCGCGCACGTTGCCGGGCCAGGAATGCTGACGCAGAGCTTCGAGGGCCTGCGGGGTGAAGCTGATCCGATCGCGTCGATAGCGCTCGCTGTGAAGCCGCAAAAAGTGTTCGGCGAGCGGCGCGATGTCTTCCCGGCGTTCACGCAACGGCGGCAGGTGAATTTCGACCGTGTTGAGACGAAACATCAAATCCTGTCGAAACTCTCCGGCGGCAACATCGGCCTTCAAATCAGCATTAGTAGCAGAGAGCACCCGCACATTAACTTTATGAGTTTTTGATGAGCCGACTCGTTCGAACTCGCCGGTTTCAAGTACGCGCAGAAGTTTAGCTTGCAGGTTCATCGGCACGTTCGAGATCTCGTCGAGAAAGAGCGTGCCTCCGTCGGCGAGTTCAAATCGGCCCACGCGATCGGTTTTTGCGTCGGTGAACGCGCCGCGCACGTGACCGAAAAGTTCGCTTTCGAATAAACCTTCGGGCAGCGCGCCGGCATTGACCGACACCAATGGCTTCGATGAACGATTAGAGATCGCGTGGAGCGATCGGGCGATGACTTCTTTGCCCGTGCCGTTCTCGCCGGCGATCAAAAC
>DATLVM010000089.1:0-7913 GCA_035577445.1 Pyrinomonadaceae bacterium | reverse complement strand
CTCAGGCCAACAAGTGTTCCAGCTGAACATCGGCGGCGGCAAGAAGGGCGACTTTGCCGCGCGCACTCGCGGATTGGGCGCGGCCATGGAACGCGTCGAGCCAGCTAACTCGAGGCAGGATTCCGTCGCGCTGACGGCGGGTGGACAGAGTAAGACTTCCACCTCAGCGAAGCAGCAAGCCTTCGAACCAAGTCAGAACTTGCAGTTGGCCCAATTGCCGAACGACGATGGGACGGTCGAGATCAGCTACACATTAACTGAAGATACCGAGAACGTTTTCCTGGGACTGTGGAATAAGTTTGCCTTCCACGTCCGCACGCTAGTGAGTGAGGCGAAGCAGACTCGAGGGCGGCACACCGTGACCTGGGACGGAAAAGATGATCGGGGAAATCCAGTCGGCCCGGGAGTCTTTATCTGCCGGATGTGCACTGCCGGTAGAAACGGCGCCAGCCGGTTGATCGAGTTACAGGGTGCATTCTAATTGGAATAACCAAGCAGCCTGGGAAGCTACGAGAGCAATTATGTCCTGACGAAAAGGAGAAAACAGATGGCCACCATAACAAGAAAGAGTGCGTGGAATAACGGCGGCACTTTCAAGAATCAGGATCTCTTATGGTACGCGAAGGGCGTGGGCAAAATGCAGTCGCGCGCTCTAAAGGATCAAAACAGCTGGTGGTTCTTCGCGGCGATTCACGGACAGGAAATAGGCTTGCCGCAGTTTCCCGGATGGGGGCACCTTCCTTCGCCGCCGCAGGTGCCAACCACCCCGCTCCCAACGTTGGCCGTCAGAAGGCTGTATTGGGATCAGTGTCAGCACCAGACTTGGTATTTCCCTCCATGGCATCGTGGCTATCTGATCGCACTCGAGGCGCAAATCCGCATGGCCGTGCTGACTCTCGGTGGTCCTAAGACCTGGGCCTTGCCTTACTGGAATTACTTTGGCCCAGCCCATCAAAATGAGATTCCGCCGGCCTTCACGCAAGCGAAATTACCGGACGGAAGCCCGAACCCGCTGTTCGTAAAAGCCCGTTACGGACCACAGTCGAACGGTAAAATCTTTGTTGAGATTCCTCCGGCGTCAGAGAAGAACATGAGCAATACCGTTTACACCGGCAGCAACGTAGTTACCAAGTTCCCCGGCTTCGGCGGTCCAAAAACAGGTTTCTCGCATGGGGGCGGAACCAACGGAAACCTCGAAAGCAATCCGCATAATCTCGTGCACGTTGACGTCGGAGGCAACGGGCCAAATGACACCTATGGATTGATGAGTGATCCAGGCCTGGCAGCGCTCGATCCGATCTTCTATCTACACCATTGCAACATCGATCGAATGTGGGCGGCGTGGAACGCGAAAGGAAACGATAACCCCACCGATCAGAACTGGCTCAAAGGACCCGCGGCCGTGGGCGGCCGGAAATTCGCAATGCCAATGCCCGATGGCAGCTCCTGGATCTATACCCCAGCCGACGTAAAGAGTTTGAATCAGTTGAACTATACTTATGAAAGCTTAACGGTGACGGCGCTGGCGATCCAACCGGCTAACAAGATGGCGCAGAGGCTGGCGAAATTACAGACGGCGCCCGCCGCAGCCGCAGCAGCAGCGGGAGGAAGTATGGATACAGGGGATAAGGCTGAACTTGTCGGAGCCAATGAAGGACCTGTTCAGTTAAAGAGTTCAGGGGCCCGTGCAACCGTCAAGCTTAATGCCAAAGTTCAGAAGAAGGTGGCCCGGAGTCTGGCGGCCGCTTCTAACGAGTCGCTGCCTGACCGGGCATATCTCCAGCTTGAGAACGTTCGAGGAAACATCGACGCTAATAAACTCGACGTCTCGGTCAATCAACAGCATGTAGGAACTGTGGCGCTTTTCGGACTTCGGAGAGCTTCTTTAAAAGACGGCGCACATGGCGGCGAAGGGCTCACCTTCGTGATAGACATCACGGACGTCATCGACAATCTGTTCGTTGACAATGCGCTGGATGCGAATTCGCTCGACGTGAGAATTACGCCCAGTAATCCTGTTGCGGATGCTGCCAAGATCACCATTGGGCGAGTCAGTGTCTACCGGCAAGGACAATGACGATAAGCGGTCCAGAGCGCGCATGGATATATAGCCCGATACTGCTCATAAGCGCGATCGCATGGATGATGCTTCTGGTTAACCCCGGAGGCATCATGACTTTTGCTCACTGTCCGGTCACAGACTCGGGAGCATCGCTGGTTTCATTTCAGATGCTGCTGGCGATGAATCCACCGTCTTCCATGGCCGCTGGCTGGGCTCTTATGCTGGTCGCGATGATGTCGCCGACGTTGATTGCCCCGATTGGTCACGTAGTCGAGCGCAGTTTCAAACGCCGGCGCGCCTGGTCCGTTATTCTTTTCGTAGTTGGATATGCCGCAATTTGGATGACCGCCGGCGGCGTACTACTGACAGTCAAGCTCGTGCTGGGCCTGGTTGCGCCGCAATCATATCTGCCCGCGGCGGTAGTGGGCCTCATCGCATTCGTGTGGCAGTGCTCTCCCATAAAACAGCGGTGCCTGAATCGCGGTCATAATCATCGTGAACTTGCGGCGTTCGGGATGGCCGCAGATCGTGATGCTTTTCGTTTCGGGATTTCCCATGGACTTTGGTGCGCCGGATCGTGCTGGGCGTTGATGTTATTTCCTATGCTTCTGGCGCAGGGGCACTTGGCCGCGATGGCTGCCGTGACCTTTCTCATGATCAGCGAACGCCTCGAAGAGCCGCAGCCGCTGGGTTGGAGCCTGCGACTACGTGCGAAACTAATGCGGATAGCGGTCGCCCAGACCCGAATACGACTGCACCAACAGCGGTGAAGTTCTGGGCCATCCCTCTTCTGTCACGTCGCTCGATTTTCGCGTGTGGCTAGGGATAATCTTAGCCGATGGTAATCGCAAACGATGGCGCTTCCGCCCGCGGACAGTCCAACGATCTCACGTCGCAACGCGGGCCGGAACGCAGTGCGGTCGCAGTCCTGGAGTGGCAAGCGTGGGAAGGTTTTCTGCTGCGTCACGTTCTCGGCGACGATGCCCTACGGATTGAGGTTGATCCTTTCCGCGAATTTCCGTCCGCGCAATTCGATCGCGTTTGCGATTCATGCATCGCAGTTTGTTTCCACATCAACCTCTCACTTCGTAGTCGATTGCCTCTGGCCATTCGTGAGCTTACTGATCGTTTCATGGCGCGCGGAGTCTATGTTATCAACGGTTTCGTTCGGGACATTCGCAAGTCGGCCCTACATGCACATCTCGAAAGCATCGGGCTTGCTTCAGCAAAGGCAGCGCAGTCCGGTTCCTCTGACGAAATCCTGTTCGTTAAAACCGACCTTAACTATGGTGGTGAATTGGAAAGGTCGCTGCCGCCAGAGAGCATTGCGGTCGCCGGCCTGGAGCACTTGATCTCTCGTGACATCGGGGCCTACCGCTACCAAACCGTACCGCGAAAAATGATTCCGGAGAGCACGTGGACTGACCCCGCTGTCGTGGTTGAAAAGTACATCGCCAACTCTGAAGATTCTTTCTATCGCGTTTACTTTTCAGGGCAGCACGTCATTATCGTCAAAGCTTTTGCGCCGCGCATCATCAAGAAACTGTCAGGCGATTCGCGCGACACGAACTTTGTCACCGACCTCGAACAGCTGAAGGCGGGCACAGGTCACTCGGAGATTAGCGTGACGCTGAAGCGAGACGTTGCGACCTTCGTCGAGCACAGCCCAGTGGAGTTCGGTTGCATCGACATCGTGCACGACGGTCGCGATCACCATTACATCATCGACCTTAACCTGACACCGTATGCGGGAATGAGACCCCATGATCCGTTTTTAACGAACTTCCTTCGGATGGGTATTACAGATCCATCGCGGCGCAAAGCGAAGATATTTCTCGATTCGCCCTTGTCGGGTCTATCGCCGCATGTCAAACGTTCGGCAGCCTTCATCAAGACGGAGGTGGACAATGGCAATGACCATTGAATTTTCGCCCGCCGAGCTGTGTCGCTTTCGAATCGCAAACCTGAAATCGTTTGTGGCCAACACAGTCTTTGGGTTGCGGCGAAACCGGCTGGATTACAGCGCGAATTAAAACAATGAATCTCTCAATAGCGCTGGGCACTTATAACGGCGCTGCTTATCTAAAAGAGCAGCTCGAGAGTTTTGCTGCCCAGACACGGACACCGGATGAGCTGGTTATTTCGGACGATCAGTCGACTGACGATACGCTCAGGTTGATCGAAGAGTTTGCGGCCACCGCCGGTTTTCCGGTGCGCCTTTCAGTCAACGAATCGAACCTGGGCACCCCTAAGAACTTTGAAAAAGCCATAAGTCTTTGCCGCGGCGATGTGATCCTGCTCAGCGATCAGGATGACGTCTGGCATCGTGACAAGCTCGAATCAGTCGAACGAATTTTTGAAGCAAAGCCTCAGCTCTCGCTGGTCTTCTCGAACGCCGAGCTCGTCGATGAAACGCTCAAGCCTTTTGCCGAGACATTGTTTGATCGGCTTGGTTTCAACGGTCGAAAGCAAAGATTGGTAAAAAGCGGCCGGGCGCTTGATGTTCAGCTGCGCGAGAATCTGGTTTGCGGTTGTACGGTGGCATTCCGCGCAAACCTTAAGGAACTGGTATTGCCGATTTCCGGCGATGGTCCGTTGGTCCACGATGGATGGATTATGTTACTTATTGCGGCCGCCGGGGAAATCGATTTCATCAACCGGCCGCTGCTGAAATACCGGCAACATTCGGCCCAACAGTCTCGCCTGAGCAAGACCAGTACCTGGCACGAGATCATGACTTCTCCCAAAATCGATAGCGCTTGTCGCGTAAGGCAGGCCAATCAGATCAACGAAGCATTCGAACGCCTTGCGGCGTACGGCCTCAGTCAGGATAAGGAGAGGCTATTGCGCGAAAAGCTTGTGTTTTTGCATGAAAGAGCAGGCCTGCCTGTCCCGAAATTTTAGCGTTGGCGTTCAGTAGGAAGGAAGTCGTGAGCCCTCGCTAAGACCGCTTTTCCAAGGGCTGGGTAAGCGTGGCGAAAGATCTTTTCGCCTGAGAGTTCCAGAAGCATTGCCCGAAAAGTCGATTTCATTGAAACGAGCGCGCCTGATGCTGGGAGCGCGGACGTCCTCGTCCGCAACCTTGCGTGCAATGGGCGTAGAGTTTCAAGGAAATCATTGAGCCAAATTCGCGCTTCGCGCTCAATGCGGACGAGGACGTCCGCGCTCACAGCATTAGGCACTCCAAGCCGACTTTTCGGGCAAAGCTAGTTCCAGCACACAATGTCCGGTTCAGAATTTCCCAGGGTCGTGGTGATTGTCCTGCACTGGAACTTCAGACGGCGGCGAGCCCCGGCCCATTATCCGGCGGGGACAAGAAGCGCAGCCCGGAGTTTCGTTTTTGGCCGCTCACCATCACGCACCCCTGGTCGGGGTAGTCCGCGTGATCGTGAACCCTGGCAAAGTCAGGTCGTGCATAGCGAGCCGTAAAGCTCAAGCGAGGCAGCGCGGTGGAATTGGATGGCGAATTATGAAGCAGGTCATCAAACAACATGAAATGTCCGGCGGGCATTGAACAATCGACGATCCGATCAGATTCGCGTGGTATTGCCGCGCGGGTGAATGTACTCCAGTAGTTGCTGTCAGGCGGGACCGGCAAATGCTCTCGCGTGTCAACGTGACTGCCGGTGATGACCCGCATGGCGCCGTTCTCCGGGGTCGCTTCGTCCACCGCCAGCCACATCGTGACGAATCTTCCCTCTACTCCCCAAAAATAGGACTCCTGATGCCACGGGATCTCCAGACCATGCGGAGGCTTCTCGAAGAACTGTGTCCTGAACAACATCACGTCGTTACCGAGGATTTGGGTGATAGGGCGGATTATTTGCGGAAGAGTGCACAGCTCATAAACAAGCCGGCGGTCAAGGTGTCGATCAAATGCGAGCCGCTGTTCCGGCTGAAGCGCTTGATGGCAGGGTGCGGTCGATGGGTGCGAGAGCACATTCCTTAAGGCGACCCTAATCGCCTCAGCGCGCTCGGCCGAATAGAGTTGAAAGTCAGTGAGCAAGCCCTCGCGCTGGAATCTCTTCAATTCCAGTTGACTCAGCGACCGCGCAGGTACGCTGTCTTCGTGGCGCTTCACAGGGATCAATGCTCCTGGTGGTCGGCTGGCGAACGTCGCGGCCGGACAAGAAGACTAAGCTGGGCCCACCCATCAACAAATGGTCTAAGATTCATCCAGCTAATCTCGAAGCGGGATCGGACGCGCGCGATCAGCGGTTCAGGGGCCCAGTGGGCCACCGGAACTTTTCGCGGCACACCGTGCTCATCGAACATCACGTTGCTGTTGTGAATCTTCTCTTGGGACTCTTCGACAACGGTCACCAGGATCATCATCGAGCCTTCGGGATGCAATACGCTATTAAGTGTGGCGAGTGCCTCGGGCAACAGTTTGAATGGGATATGTACCAGGACGTAGGAAAACCAAATTCCGTCGAACTGCTCTTTGAGATCTGCCAGGTCCAGGAGGCTCATCTTAATCGTACGTGCCTCCGGACACTGTTCCCGGCACAGCCGTAAGGCTTGCTCGCTGACGTCAAGTCCGGTCACTCGGTACCCAAGATCGAGTAGCTGCCTCGTGTCTCTTCCTGAATTACACCCGACATCAAGCACCGTCCCCCCGGGCTTGATGGCTGCCGTGAACTGCCGCCATTCCTCATCCTGCAAGTCATCGCGTTCTTGCCAGGTGCGGGCATAGTCGGACCACCCATCGTCATAGACCTTCGTCACCGCGGCGAGAAAGGCATCCTCATTAGCAAATGAATGATTACGCTTCATCAGCTTGCCATGAAAACAGTCGGAACAGTTATCTTGATCTTATTGTTAGTTCGGTGGTGCGAGCGGTCAGGTGAGTCGCCGTCATTTCAGATCGAAATAGTCCTCTGCGCGTGCGGCCTCAGGCACCTCTCCCGGTTGTAGAGGCTGGTCGATTACTTCAACCCGGAAGCTCTCTTCCAAAGGCGCGTTCCAGATGCGCGTGGAGAGGTTCACCTTGAAGATCCGGAACGATTTGATGTCTTCCTTGGTTGTCTGGTCGGTCTCGAGGCGATCAGAAAGATCGTAGAACTCTCGCGGCACAAAGTCCGGCCGCAAATTGATGTTCGCAGTTTTCTCACCGTCGCTGACCCACCATTCATATTTCATCTGGCTGTTGCACTTCATCTCGCAACCCTCAGCCACGATGACTTTGTAGCGATCACGACCCGGCGCGCCGGTCACATACTCGATCGTATCTTTCACCCCGGGACCCGGATGACCGCTGACGATGTAGAGATTGTCGCGCGACCACAGATCGTCTTGAGAGAGAGCCTGGGCGGCTGCTTGCATGGCCCGAAAGCCAACTGCGGTCCCCCACCAAAGTGATCCCGGATGTTGACAGATGGCGCCGTCATAATCTAATTCCACGACCTCGCCCTGGTCCTTGATGCGAATCTTAACTCCCTCAGTCGCTTTGATTGGGTTGTCGGACATCACATTCCTCTCTTTGTACGCACTCTCGTGTCTTGGTCGCTAACAAATCCGCGGTAATTGTTCGCCGACGAGCATATCGACAATGCGGCGCCCGCCGAAGACGGTCTGCATCACCACGCGCCCGGCGCGGCCGTTGGTCACTTCGCCAATCTTCGCAGCTCCCTGGCCCAACGGATGTGATTTGAGCGCGGCCAGAGCGCTGTCGGCATCTTCACGCGGCACCACGCAAACGATCTTGCCTTCATTCGCCAGATAGAGCGGATCCAGGCCCAGAATCTCGCAGAAGCCTTTTACCTCACTGCGAATCGGCGTGCGATCTTCGTAGATTTCAATCCCCACTTGCGAAGCGTCGGCGATTTCATTTAAGACGGTGGCCAATCCT
>DATLVM010000088.1:0-7357 GCA_035577445.1 Pyrinomonadaceae bacterium | reverse complement strand
CTCAACACTATAATCTCGCTTCAAAAAACAGGCGGATAGAAATCAGGAAACTGAAAACAAGCGGTCCTAACGATCCCACTCTCCGTAGCAATCGAAGCAAGATGGCAAAGAATTTTTATCAGTACACTGGCCTTGGCGGTCAAGTGTTGCACGGCTATCAACGCCGCTACAAAAAACACCAACTTCGCAAGAAAGGTTTTTTGCTCAAGCGGGATGCTGAAAAAGATCTACGTCAGGCCATGGATGACATCGACGCTCTAGAACGCGGTGAAATCAGAGTCAAGCCAACCACGGCGCAAGAGGCATTTGAGATCTACAAGCGAGAGCAAGACATTCGTGGCCAGGCAAAATCCTACAACTACAGAGCGAACAACGAGTCAATCTACAAAGTCGTAAGAGATTTTGTTCAGCACTTCGGTCCGAATCGTTTAATAAGGGACTGTAAAGAAACAGACCTAAGAGAGTTCTATCAAATTCTTTGTTTTCGCTCAGAACTCCACAAGAATACGGCAGGCTCCTATATGAGTCGTGTTCAAGGAATGATGAAGGCCGCACAGGAGCGTAAAGCAGACTTGGCAACTTGGAGGCGTCCCACACTCAAAGTCAATCGTAGAACCAAATATGAACGTCGAGTCGTCGAACCTTCGGAATACGCCACACTCGTGCAGACTCTTCAGGCACCTCCCAGAGTACGGTCACATCAGAATCAGCATGATGCTCGATGGCGAGACGCCGCTGACACCGTACAATTGCTCCGCATGACTGGTGGTCGGCTGAACGAAGTGCTTCGAATAAAGCTCTCACAGTTCATTTGGACAATGAATAGACTTCGACTTGACGCGACAAAGACAGAAAACGCACGAGATATCCCACTCTGGAATCCCATTAGGGAAGTAGTTCAACAGAGAATAATGGACGGACTCACAGATGATGAATATCTGTTTCCCCATGCCAGGAGGGAATCATTCGACAAGCAAATAGGTGAGACAGTTTTAGAAGCCGCTTTAAAAGCCGGACTTGAGTACGGTCAAGCATATGGCTTTACTCTACACAGCTTGCGTCACACCTTCATCACCGACATGATGGACGCAACCAACAAGGACGTGAAATTGGTTATGTCGTGGAGCGGGCATAAATCGCTGGAGTCATTCCAAGTCTACCTGCATGCCAGTCAAGAGGGCCGTATACTTGGTGCTCAACGAGTCGATTCCGTTGCGCTCTTCTTGCGCTCTTTTAGGGGAACGGGGGGAACTCGGGGAACTGAGAGACCACCCACCACAGTTGTTAAATCCTTCAAACGAAAATAACTTAGTGCGTAGCTCAAATTCTGTTAATAACCCCACCCCAATGCTCAGGCAATACCGTGAGCTGAAGGCTCAGCATCCCGGAGCGCTACTCTTTTTTCGCCTGGGCGACTTCTACGAACTGTTCTTTGATGACGCGATCATTGGCGCGCGCGAGCTGCAAATTACCCTCACCGCTCGCCATAAAGAAAGCAAAGATCCCATTCCAATGTGCGGAGTCCCGCATCACTCGGCCGCGAACTACATCGCGAAATTAGTACGGAAGGGGTATCGCGTCGCCATCTGCGAACAGACGGAAGATGCTTCGAAAGCGAAGAAGCTGGTGCAGCGCGATGTCGTGCGGATCGTCACGCCGGGTACGCCAATCGATCCGCAGTTGCTCGAAGCACGCGAAACGATTTACCTCGCAGCAGTCTGCGCCAGGGGAGAAACTTGCGGCGCCGCTTTTCTCGATTTATCCACCGGAGAATTTCGCGCGACGCAAGCGAGCGGAAAAGACGCGTGGGCGGTTATTGCCGCGGACGTTGAATCTTATCAACCGAAGGAGTTGTTGTTTCCTAATTCGATTGCGGCATTGGTGCGATCTGGTTTTAGAGATGAATTGAAAACCGCGCCGCTTCCGATGCAATCGGAGGTTAGCTCCCTCTCCCGTTGGGAGAGGGCTGGGGTGAGGGAGCGAAGCTTAGGCGACGAAGACAGAAGAGAGTTATCTGCTTCGGTCGTGGGTAACTCGACCGAAGCAGAAGAAATGTTAGGTGAGGAAAGCGTCGTAACCCCTCACCCTAACCCTCTCCCAGAGGGAGAGGGAAACAATCCCCAATCCCCAACACTCGACACCCGCTCAATCTCACCCGAAACCCTTCCTTCAGGCGCCACGCTGACATCAGTCGACGATTGGCTGTGGCAAGAGCCCGAGTGCGCAGCTCTCCTATTGAAGCAATTCGGGGCGCGGTCGCTGGATGGCTACGGAATTACGAAGAAGACCGAAGCGATTCGCGCCGCCGGCGCATGTCTTCGTTACGCCCAGGAAACTCAACGCGCAGCTGCCTCGCACATCACCGACATCGTTTACTTCGAGCCGCAGGATCACCTGGTCCTGGACAGCGTCACGGTCCGCAACCTTGAACTGATTGAAGGGCTCAGCGAAGGCGCCACTTCCCTGATCAAAGTAATTGATGAAACGGTGACCGGGATGGGCGCGCGTCTGCTGCGCTCATGGCTGCTGCGTCCATCCGTCAGGCGCGGTGAAATTGAAGCGCGTCACGG
Organism: Pyrinomonadaceae bacterium; assembly: GCA_035577445.1. Lineage (GTDB taxonomy): Bacteria > Acidobacteriota > Blastocatellia > Pyrinomonadales > Pyrinomonadaceae > UBA11740. Next base: position 4,787 of record DATLVM010000088.1, on the reverse strand, counting down.
CGCGGTTGCCGAGCTTCACGCTTCGCAAATCAAACGCGATCGGCTTCGCCTGCTGCTAAAGGAAGTGGCCGACGTGGAGCGACTAGCAGGCCGTTTGAATCTTGGTTCAACGACGCCGCGCGATCTCGTCGCCTTGCGGCGTTCGCTCGATCAGGCGCCGCAAGTGCGCGAAGCTCTCGCGAATTCTGAAAGCTCTCTACTTCAGGTTTTGCATGACGCGCTCGATGAACTCGCCGATGTCCGGGCGCTGATTGAATCGGCGATTCAGGATGATCCGCCGGCGAAACTCATCGACGGCGGAGTCATTCGCGACGGCTATTCATCAGAGCTCGATGAACTCCGCTCAATCAGTCGCGATGCGAAGCAGATCATTGCCGGCCTTGAAGCCGAAGAACGTGCGCGCACAGGCATCGGCACTTTGCGCATTCGCTATAACAACGTCTTCGGCTACTTCATCGAGGTTTCGAAAGCGAACGCCGCGCGCGTGCCGGATGATTATGAACGACGACAGACGCTGGCGAACGCTGAACGATTCACCACCGCTGCTCTGAAGGAATGGGAAGCGAAGGTGCTCGGCGCGGAAGAGCGCATGCTGCAAGTCGAAGCGGAAGTCTTCAATGCGATCTGTCGCGCAGTTTCGGCTGAGACTCCTCGCATTCTCGCGACCGCGCGCGCCTTAGCATGCCTCGATGCGTTGAGCGGACTGGCAGAAACAGCAGTCAAACGTCGCCACGTGCGACCAACGATGCATGACGGTGACGAGATCGAAATCATTCACGGCCGTCATCCGGTAATCGAAGTGTTCAATCGAGAGCCGTTCATTCCCAACAGCGTCTATCTCAACAACTCAACTGATCGCTTGCTGATCATCACCGGCCCCAACATGGGCGGCAAGAGCACAATCCTGCGGCAGACCGCGATCATCTCCATCCTCGCGCAGATGGGATCATTCGTTCCCGCTGAGAAAGCGCGCCTGCCTTTGCTCGATCGAGTCTGGACGCGCGTCGGCGCTTCAGATGATCTTGCTCGAGGTCGTTCGACGTTTATGACCGAGATGATCGAGACAGCCGCGATTCTGCACAACGCGACGCCTCGCTCACTGGTGCTGCTCGATGAGATCGGGCGCGGCACGGCGACATTCGATGGATTATCGATCGCCTGGTCAGTGGCTGAGTACTTGCACGATTCGCCGGAACATTGCGCGAAGACTCTGTTCGCCACGCATTATCACGAACTTACCGAACTCGCTGAACGTCTGCCTGGCGCGCAGAATTATCAAATCACCGCGACCGAACGCGAAGGTGAAGTCGTGTTTCTCCATCGGCTCGAGCGTGGTCGTGCTTCGAAGTCATATGGAATTGAAGTCGCGCGCCTGGCGGGCATGCCGCCGGCGACGCTCGATCGTGCACGCGAAGTGTTGCACAGGCTTGAGCGGTACGAACTCGATGTCTTCGCTGACGAAATAGCTGCGATTGAGGCGCAACAGGCGACCGGCGTTGCAGCCGGAGCAGAGTCGCTGGCGACTGATACGAGCGGCGCGCTGAACGCCGCTGCCACCCGCGCGGCGCGGCGACGAATTGCTGCGCAGAACTCGCTATTCGATTTGGCGAATCAGAAGGTCGTCGATGAATTGCGGGATGCAGATGTTGAGAAGTTGTCCGACGCCGAGGCCAAGGCTTTGCTTGCAGAGGTGAAGAAGAAGTTAATCTGAATTATCTGCACAGAAGTGTCAGAACCGCGAGCGGTAGCGAGCGGATCGATCACGGCCTTGGAATAAAGCATTTTATTGCCTACATCCTTCTTGATCCGCTCGCTACCGCTCGCGGTTCTGAAACATCTGCGGATGATACTTATGAGGCTTTCGCTGCATCGCGAATGACCAGGTCGAAGGTGCCCGGCGCGACTTTACGGAAACGAGTATTGCGATTGAGCGAGACGGCGATACTAATCGTTGGGTTGTTGCCGGTGAAGGTGAACCCACCTTCAATCAATCGGTTGTAGATATCATTCACATGAAGCGGGCCGCCGGCCTCCCGCAAAATCAAAGTCGTAGCCTGAGGGATCGTCCGATCGTAATAACGATCGTCGATGGGCGTGATGTTTGTCTTGACCGGCGGCACATTGTGGCGCACGGGCGGTGATGGGTGATTTGATAATTCTGAGGCTGCCAACCGTCGTTCGAACTCGATCTCGAGGTCACCTACTGAGCGCGTCCCCACCTGCGTCGCCGGACCTGTCATCACGTTTGAAAGCAATCTCAGAATCGCCGCTTCGGTTTGCCCGGCCAACGTGTCCATCTCCGCCAATTCACCTCGGACAATCTCGGCCTCCGATTCCAACTCGGCCAAGCGTGCAGCCAGACGCGTGCGCGCCCCGCGCGACTGTCGCAGATTAAGCTCGAGCTTGGCTATGAGTGTTTCGTTAGCCATCGATCCGTTTTCGTTCTTCCAACCAACGCTTGAGCGACTCCTGGCTTTCGCCTGAGGGCTTGCCAAAAACCAGGTTCTCGATACTTATATCTTCATCGAGATCCGGCCAATGTATTCCTTCTCGATCTCCAATCCAGCGCCAATTACCGCGCTCATTGAGCGTCGCATGATTAAGACGCGGATACCAGGAAAGCGGCACTGAGATTGAGCGACCGTCGCTAAGATCGACACTCAAAGTATCGTCAGTGATCACCAAACTCTGTGCTCTAATTTCAACGACTAAAGAACTCATTCCAGTGATTGATTAGCTCCTCAACATGCTCGGCTATCAATTTCTCAAGCCGGTTCACTTCGCCACTACTAAAGCCGCCACTCCGATCCAAGCGGACCGGATCGAGTCAGAACTTCGCGAGACACTCGTCACGCTCGACGTGAACGTGCAGCGGTTCACCCCGATCGCCCGCGTAAAAGAAGAACCGGTACGGTCCAATTCGGAGTACCGTCGGCATTAACTGAGATTGTAGATTGAGCGCCAGCGGTTGGCAATCGATTTTATCGATCGCGCTCGACGATATAGGTAGGAATCGACCTAAGAGCAGCCGCGTGCGGCGAGCCATTCAACCCGTCCAGAGATGCGCGCGCAGCTTCCGCATACTCAATCGCCCGTTCATGGGCCAAGGCAAGCGCACCGCTTTCATCAAGGGACGCCAACAGCGAAGCGCGAGAGACTCTTTCGTAACTGCCGTCGGCGATCACAGTTTGAACTGCCGTGCGCATGTCTGGATCACGCTGCAGCAGGAAAATCAACGGCAGCGAAACTTTGCCTTCCAGCAAGTCGGCGCCGGCAGGCTTGCCCAGAACTTCTTCGCTGCTCGTGAAATCCAGCAGGTCGTCAACAAGCTGAAACGCGATGCCCAGATTCATTCCATAATCGCGCAATAGATTTTGGGTTTGCCGATCGGCGCCACCGATCAGCGCGCCAATTTCACAACAGGCGCTGAACAGGTACGCCGTCTTGCGCGCGATGACGTCGAAGTACTGCTCTTCGGAAATGTCTGTGCGACTGAGTAAAGTTAGCTGAAGCAACTCGCCTTCAGTCATCTTCCGCGTTACCGCTGTCAGAATGTCGAGAATCTCGAGCGAGCGTTCGGCCAAACTTGTTTCGAACGCGGACATGTAGAGCCAGTCACCCATCAACACGGCGGTTTGGTTACCGAACTCGGCGTTTATTGACGGGCGGTTGCGACGGGTCTCGGCTTTGTCGATCACATCATCGTGGACCAGCGTGGCCGTATGGAGAAATTCCATCACCGTCGCCATGCGAATCGAACTTTGATTACCACCGTCGCCGCCCACCGCGTAGTTCGAAAGGATAGTCAGCGCCGGTCGCACGCGCTTGCCACCCGAACGTCGCAGGTACTCGCCGATGTAGGCGATGACTTGAATATTCGATCGCGCCTGTCGCTCGAACTCTTCTTCGACTAACTGTAGCTCCGTCGAAATGAGATCGAATATCCGCTTCGCGCTCAGCCGCACGTCGTCGAGAGTTGCCGGTTGGATAGTAGGACTCATCTATTTGCGATTCGCGATTTACGATTCACTAGTTCGTTCGATAGTTCGTAAACTGCATGTTGATGCCAAAGTCTTTCGCTTTCAATCCGGCGATAACTTGTTGCAGCGTATCGCGGTCTTTGCTCGACACGCGCACGGTGTCACCCTGAATCGATGCCTGCACTTTCGCCTTCGAATCTTTGATGGACTTGACGATTTCTTTAGCTTTCTCTTGCGGAATACCCTGCTGAATCTGTACGCGCTGGCGAACTGTGCCGCCAGCCGCGGGTTCAATCGTGCCGTACGACAGAGCCTTCAAAGGCACGCCGCGACGCACCAATTTCTGCTGAAAGATATCGTTCATGTTGCGAAGCTTGGTCTCGTCTTCAGCCGAGAGAACGAGATCGTTCTCTTCCAGAGCAACATTGGCATTGCTGCCTTTGAAGTCGAAGCGCTGGCGCACCTCTTTGACAGTTTGATGAATCGCGTTCGAGACTTCCGCGCGATCCACCTGCGATACGATGTCGAATGAATTTTGCTGGGCCATGTATGACTGGTATGTGTTGAGGATAACATCAAATCGGGGGCATGTGAAAGTGTTCTCTAGGTTTTGTTGCTGCCCTAATTCAGGCATTGATATATTTGACTCAGCTATCGATGGAGCTAGTCGTGGTCACTCGAATTAGAGCTGAAGCTGCGTCAGCAGCGTTCAGAACTAAGCCCAAGGCGAGGCTCCGCGAGCCTTGGGGTTAACGACCCAAGAGCGATTGAGCGCCGCAAGGGGCGAAAGCATCAATAGTTTCAGCT
>DATLVM010000087.1:0-3842 GCA_035577445.1 Pyrinomonadaceae bacterium | reverse complement strand
ACGCCGACGTGGTGATCTTCAATACGTGTTCAGTGCGCGAACGCGCGGAGCACAAAGTCTTCACGCGCATTGGCGAGGTGCGCCGGCAGAGATTGGGAAACGAGCCGGTGGTCGGCGTCATGGGGTGCGTCGCGCAATTGGAAGGTCCGGCGATTTTTGATGCGAGCCCGCTGGTGAATATCGTCGCCGGAACACGCGCGACCGATCGCCTGCCGCAGTTAATCTCTCGAGCTTTAGAGGGCGACCGCCGCGTCATCGATCTGGATGAGCGAGCAGAAGGCGAAGTGTGGGATGTGCCGGCGACGGCGCGAACTTCAAAATACGTGGCCTTCGTTCCGATCATCGAGGGCTGTAACAAGTTCTGTACTTACTGTATCGTGCCTTTCTCACGCGGCCGGGAAAAAAGTCGCACGGCTGCCGACATAGTTGCTGAAGTTCACGAACTGCGCCGCCATGGCTACAAAGAAATTCACCTGATTGGCCAAAACGTAAATAGCTATCGACCAAGAACCGAAGCGGGCCTTGAAGGCTTCAAGGGCGCGACTCCGTTCTGTCGTTTGCTGCGTGCGGTTGCGGCAACGGAGATGGAGCGGATCAAGTTCACGACTTCGTTCCCGCGCGACTTTCATCCGGACATCGTTGCCGCGATAGATGAGCACGAAAATCTTTGCAACTGGATTCATCTTCCAGTTCAGTCGGGCAGTGATCGAGTCCTGCGCGCCATGCGCCGCGGACACACAGCCGCCGATTACATGAAGCGAATTGAAGCAGTGAAGAATGCGCGTCGCAAGATGTCGATCACCAGCGACGTCATTGTGGGATTCCCGGGAGAAACGGTCGAGGACTTTCGCGAGACCGTTCAATTGGTTGAGCGCGTCGGATACGACAGCCTCTATATCTTCAAGTACTCAGAACGACGCAGCACGCCCGCTGCTAAACTCGCAGATGACGTAACCAGAGAAGAGAAGTCAGCGCGGTTCTTCGAACTCGAGCAGACTCAACGTAAACTACAGAAGAGGATCTTCGATGGTTATGTGGGCCGGGTGCTCGAGGTGCTGGTTGAGGGCGCGAGTTCAAAATCAGAGAGCGACGTGACCGGGCACTCGACCTGTCACAAGGTTGTAAATTTTCCCGGCAACGATTCGGAGCTCGGAGAAGTTGTCAAAGTCAGAATCACTACGGCTAAACAAAACAGTCTCTATGGAGAAGTCATCGCCCCTTAACTTTGGATATTGTGTACAATAGGGAACCGAACATGGACATCGAGGTTAAGATTCGCGCGTTGATGATGGATCCGAACAGCGGCACGCCGATTATCATCCTGAAGGACGTCAACAGCGAAACAATGTTGCCGATTTGGGTCGGCGCCTACGAAGCGAATGCGATCGCGCTGGAGATTGAAAAGATTGCCCCGCCGCGTCCGATGACCCACGATCTGCTGCGCAACTTGATTGTCGAGTTGGGATTGACGGTGGATCGAGTTGTTGTGACCTCGCTTCGTGACAACACATTCTATGCAGTGATTGAAATGAGTGGGGCCGATGGCGAAACGATGCGGCTTGATTCGCGGCCGTCTGATGCGATCGCTTTGGCCTTGCGCGCTGACTGCCCCATATTTGTAGATTCCGAAGTGATTCAGGCCTCTAAGAATTCTGTTTCTGATGAGGAGCAAGAATCTGAAAGCGAAGCCGGAGAAGAAGAGTGGCCCGACGTGATCGGTGACGCCAGTGATTTGCCGATGTAGAGTGTAACGCAAGCTTTAGCTTGCGAGCCAGATTATGATTCTCTCGCAAACTAAAAGTTTGCGTTACCAGATTGATAATCGCGATTACTAATCAAAAAGGTGGCGTCGGAAAAACCACCACCGCCATCAACCTGGCAGCCGCGTTTGCCCGCCGCGGATCGAAAACGCTTCTCCTCGATCTCGATCCCCAAGCCAACAGCTCTATTTCGTTTCTCGATCCAATGAAGATCGATCGATCAGCGTACGAGTTGATGATGGACGGGCAGGGAAGTAATGAACTTCCGGTTTACGCGACGACCAACGAAAACCTGGATGTAATTCCCGCGCGCATCAGCCTGGCCAAACTCGAATCGAAGTTGGTGGGTGATTTCGACGCTCCGTTCCGGCTGAAGGATCGAATGGAGCCGCTCAAGAAACAATACAAGGTAATCATCATCGACACGCCGCCGACGCTGGGCTTGATTACGGTAAATGCGCTGGTCGCATCGTCGCACGTCTTGATTCCGATTCAATCATCGTACTTCGCGCTGGAAGGCACCGACGATTTGCTTGAGACAATCGAGAAGGTAAAAGCTCGGCCCAACCCAAAACTCGAAATTGTCGGCGTACTTGTGACGTTGCATGACAAACGCACCACCCTGGGCAAGGAAGTCTACGAACAAATCCGGCGTGTCTTTGGCCCTAGACTGTTTGAGACGGTAATCACCAAGAGCGTGCGCCTGGAAGAATCGCCGGCCTACAAAGAATCAATCTTCACCTTTGCGCCGCAGTCGTCGGGCGCAATTGAGTACGAAAAACTTTGCAAAGAGGTACTGAGCCGTGTCTAGAAGAGGGCTGCCCGCAGGCTTAAGCATGCGTCACGACGCGCATTACGTCGAAGAGTTGACGCAAACCAAAACCACCCACGTCGGTCGGATGTTGCCGATCGACAAGCTGGACGCGAATCCCGACCAGCCGCGCCGGGAAATCGGCGATCTGACGGAACTTACTGCGTCGATCAAAGAGAAGGGCGTGCTTGAACCGCTGTTGGTCAAGCCGATGCGGACGGGCCGATGGACGATTATCGCCGGCGAACGACGCTGGCGCGCTGGGACTGCGGCTGGCCTGACCGAGATACCTTGCATTGAAATGGATGTGGACGTAAGCGAGGTCGCCGAGATCGCGCTGATCGAAAACATGCAGCGCAAGGACCTCACTCCGTGGGAAGAAGCTGATGGCTTGCGCGCCTTGTGTGAAAGATTCGGTTACACGCACGAGGAAGTCGCAAAGAAAGTGGGCAAGAGCCGCAGCACGGTGACAGAGGCTCTGTCGATTGCGGCAATCCCGGCAGAGATTCGGGAAATCTGTCGCGACTCAGAAATCAATTCGAAGTCTCTGCTGCTGCAAATCGTCCGCCAGCCCGACGACGAATCGATGCGTGCGATGGCGGAACAGATCGGCGTCGAAGGCTTGACCCGCGACGGTGCACGCAAAGCGCGCAAGGCTTACATCGATCCGACCGGAGCGTCTGAACCTTACGTCTATCGCTTCGAAGCGCCGGGCAGGGAATTCAAGGTTGAGGTTAAGTTCAAGAAGGCGAACATCTCACCTGAGGAGTTGTTTGAAGCCCTCAACGCTGCGGCGCAAAACATCGACGACGCGATGTAGTGGTCAGACTTCAATCTGTGCAGCGCTTCTAATGAACCCTGTAGTGGCACAGACTTCAATCTGTGCGGTGCTTCCAATGAACTCTGAGGTGGCACAGACTTCAGTCTGTGCAGTGCTTCCTCACGAACACCTTAGTACAGCGATCATAAATCACAGTCTGAAGTCTGTGCCACCTCAGCCTTTCTTTTTCTTTTCCGCCGCAGCCTTTTTCGCCAGCGACTTACTCCAACGTTCAAGTGTTGGCTGAAGTGGCTTGAACAACTTTGCGCGAAACTTGTGCTGCTTCTCGTTCCACTCCTTCAACTGCTTCTCGACATATGCGCGCACGTTCGATTCGATTGCGCCGCGCTTAACCGAATGTCTCAACGTCAGGTAATAGTGCTGGCCGACCAGCGAGAAGAGAACTGCAACTAGATTCCCTTTGAAAGAAAGGCGAGGGATTATGCGCTTA
>DATLVM010000086.1:0-2369 GCA_035577445.1 Pyrinomonadaceae bacterium | reverse complement strand
ACGTGGTCTTTCCGCCTCGCTGGGTGGAAAAGGTTTACGGCACTCTTCCAGGCACTGAGCAGCTCGTGCTCTGCGGCAAGTGCCTTGCGCTGGACGAAAACCGGCCAAGTCTCGACGCTGCGATCGGGGAGTATAACGGCGCGCGCATGGTGATTTGCGATGAAACAGCGGAGGTGCGCTGGCGGATCCTGACGGCGAAATGGAGAGAAGACAGGCGGGCTCAAGACATGTACCGGCTAAGCGCGATGATGGGCGCCTGCTACGTGCTGCATAAGAGCTGGTACAACCTGATCGGAGGGTTAAGGATCCTGAAGAATTTCGGGTGCGACGAAGAGCTGATGAGCATCCGCACGCTCCGGGCTGGTGGGACCATTCGGATGTTCAAACAGCTCGCGATCGGGCATATCTTCCGCAGCCGGGCGATAAAGCCGCCTTACCGCATCACAATCGAGGAATGCCTGCGCAACACGATCGCGCTGGCGCTCACCTCTTGTCCGGACGCGACGGCTAAAGACCTGATCGTGAAACTGGGTTCGGACAAGATTGTATCTCGGGCCCTGGCACTGGTTTCCGAGGATATTCAGCTGATTGAAAAGGAGCGGGATGCGCTGGCGAGCGTGCTTACCATATCGTGGGACAATTACTTACAGGCGATCGATGCCATTGACAGAGGTTTGCTTTGACTGATAGGGTCGAAGTCACCCGGCAGAAATGGCTCAATAGTGAACGAAGGTCCGTTTGGCACGTATCAGTGCCTTTTAACACCTGCGCCGCCCGAAAATACCTCCGGGCTTCCAATCTCTGCAGTACAGGACTCGATTGATTATGCAGGTCCGCCGATCCTGCCTCCGCCAGCTTTCAGCAGCTTCGTGGTGGACGTCAACGGCCAGACCTGGGTCTATTGGGGCGGGGAGTGGCACTAAACGCCATGCGGCGCCTGTTGATAGTCCTGGCGGTCACGCTGGGCTTGAATCCTCTCTTGTTGCATGGAGCTGTCGGCAACTCTCATCTCGGGGCGTGGGCTCCCCCAAGCCAGTACGAACAATTTGGAGCGGCTCGAATCGCGACGAATGCTCTGGCAATCGCCAATACGAACCTTTGGGATCCTCTCGGGTCATCCCTCAGCTCTTCGAATTCCCTTTGGATTGCGGCAAGCAATCTCATGTGGCAGGCGACCAACGTCCTGTCGTCGGGCGCTTACACAACTTCAAATTCGCTGTGGGTAGCTGCGAGTAACCTGACATGGCAGGCGACGAATGTTTTAGGGTCTGCCGCGTGGACGTCGATCACTGCTTACGATCCGGCCGGGGCAGCTTTGAACGCGACCAACGGTTTAGCGACCGGCGCGTTTACTAGCTCAAACAGTCTTTGGCTCTCCTCAAGTAACTTGGTTTACCAGGGGACGAATGCTCTGGGCTCAGCGGCGTGGACGTCTTCGGGTGCTTACGATCCTGCAGGTGCAGCTCTCACGGCAACCAACCAGCTCGCTATTGCGAATACCAACCTTTGGGATCCCCTGGGCGCCGCTCAGACTGCTACCAATCAATTAGCGATCGCCAATACAAACAGATGGGATCCATTGGGCTCAGCACAGAACGCAACCAACACGGCACGGCTGGCGGTAAACTTGGCAGGGACGTTCGATGCTTTGGGCGCCGCGCAAACTGCGACGAATCAGCTCGCAATAGCTAACACGAATCTCTGGGATCCATTGGGGTCAGCTCAAGCGGCGACAAACGGACTGGCGATCGCTAATAGCAACCGGTGGGATGCTCTTGGGGCGGCACAGACGGCGACAAATCAACTGGCCATAGCCAACACCAATTTGTGGGATCCGCTCGGCTCGGCTCAGAACGCGACCAATACCGCGAGGCTCGCAATCAATCTGGCGAGCACCTTTGACGCAATTAACGCGGCTCTCAATGCGACCAACGGACTGTACCAACTTCAATGGCCCGGTTATACGTGGAGTTCCAACCTTTTGCTTACGGCTGGCACTCCGTCATCGCAAGTCACCTACGGCGGCGGGCTTTATGTTTACCTCTGTGCTGCGACAAATTTCTATTCGCATGACGGGCTTCACTGGAAATCAGGCTCTATTTCGGTAAGTGGTATCTGGCGCAAGGCCGCACTCTACGCGAATGGGCAGTTTGTTTACCTTGGCCAGAACGCGGGTGACTGCGTGACTTCTCCTGACGGCATCAACTGGACTGCGCGCACTCCGCAAACTGCGTCTTGGCTTGGGGTTGCTTTCGGGAATGGCCTTTACGTGAGCGTTGGAACTTCAGGCAAGAGTTCCATCACGGCGACTTCCAGGGACGGAGTAACTTGGTCCTCCGGGGCGAGCCTCTCCGGGGGAATCGGACAGG
>DATLVM010000085.1:0-7643 GCA_035577445.1 Pyrinomonadaceae bacterium | reverse complement strand
CACCCGAGACCAGGCCAGCGACCTCTTTCTTGTGCCGTTTGTTCTTGCCAGGAACGGACCGAAGACTGCAAACAAGAAGGAGCAAATCCAATGTTAGAAATGAAAGTCGATAGCGTGAAGCGAATGCTCGTGGCGGTTTGGAATTTAGCGCGCGGCGAGCTCAACTTGTCGCAGTTCTAAGAGACGAAAAGGAAGACCTGTATTCAAACACTGATGTCAGGAAAAGAGAGTGAAAAATGCTGTGGACAATATTGGTAATCCTGGTGGTCTTATGGTTACTGGGATTCATCGGACACTTCGGTGGCAATCTGATTCACATCTTGATAGTGGTCGCAGTGATCATCTTGATATACAACCTGGTCGCTGGCCGTCGCGGTTAAGGCTTAAGACGCGATCACACAGGAGACCTGCGAGAAAAAGCCCTCACAAAATTGCGAGCGAGTGGTTCCATTTCGCTCGACGAGACCGCTTCGGCTCTGGGAGAGGTCACTCAGGTAGTACAAAAACTGGAGGCAAGTAATGAACATTACGACGTTAAGTGCAAGAGATTTGGCCATCATCATAGCCGCCGCCACGATTGTGGTTGGGGTCATTATTGCGGCCATTGCAGTCGGGGTTTCTCTGCGAAAGCGCCGGACCGAGAGATTGCGCACGCAGTTTGGCGGCTCGGAATACGACCGCGCTGTGAAGGAAGACGGGAGCCGGCGGCATGCGGAGGCGGGGCTCAACGAGCGCACTGCGCGAGTGGAGAGTTTGAATATCCGACCGCTCGCCCAAGGTGATCGTTCGCGCTTCCTGGAATCGTGGCGCCGGGTAGAAGCGCGGTTCGTTGACGGCCCCGGAGGTGCAGTGACTGAGGCCGACCAGCTGTTGGGCGATGTGATGTCTACACGTGGCTATCCCGTAAGCGACTTTGAACAGCGGGCGGCAGATATCTCCGTGGACCACCCGTTGGTCCTTGAGAATTACCGGACGGCCCACGACATCGCGCTCCGTCAAAGAAAGGGGCAGGCCAATACTGAAGATCTGCGCCAGGCAATGATCCATTACCGGACTCTCTTTGAGGAACTGGTTGGCGAGCCGGAGTTGGCCCGTGCGAAGACTGCGGCGTGAACTCGAGTTCCCAAAAGACATTATTGGAGAGTTGAGAGTCAGACACTTTCAATCGACCAAGGAGAGGTTCCCGATGCCATCCACAAAACAAGTTAGGACACGTGTAATCCGGACGGTCGACCCCTTGCTCGCAGAGGCCGACAATGTCACCCAGCTCAAGGTGAGGCCGGAAGGACTTACGCCCTCCGCTCGGGACGACGACAGGCTGCGGACTTCGGAGATCCGTTACCGGCGGCTCTTCGAATCTGCCCGAGACGGCATACTTATTCTTAATGCCGCCTCTCTAAAAATCACCGACGTGAATCCATTTATGATGGAGTTGTTGGGTTACTCGCGCGACGAATTTCTGGGAAAGGAGCTTTGGGAAATCGGTCTGTTCAGCGATAAGAATGCAAGCCAACAAGCGTTTAGAGAATTGCAGTTGAATGGCTATCTTCGCTACGAAAACTTGCCGCTGCAAACGACTGACGGAAAGCTACGGGAAGTGGAGTTTGTCAGCAACGTCTATGACGAAGACAGGCATCCGGTTATTCAATGCAATATCCGCGACATCACAGACCGCAAACAAGCTGAGGAAGAACGCAGGGTTCTATTGGCAAGCGCGCAGGCGGCACGCGCGGAGGCCGATACAGCTAACAGCATCAAGGATGCGTTTCTGGCCACGGTGTCACATGAATTGCGTACGCCCCTGACCGCAATTCTCGGCTGGTCAGAGATGCTGGTCAGCGGCAAACTCGACGAGCAAGACTCAAAACGCGCAGTTGAGACCATCTTGCGCAACGCCCGCGCGCAGAGAGAGATCATTGACGATCTGCTTGATATCTCCCGCATCATCACGGGGAAGCTTCGCCTTGAAGTACGCTCAGTAGAAATCGACCAGATAATCGAGGCGGTCGTCGAAGGCGTAAGGCCGGCAGCAGATGCCAGAACCATTCATCTCCACACTGCGATTGATCCGGAAACAGGTCCGATCTCCGGCGACCCCGACAGGCTCCAGCAGATTATTTGGAATCTCTTGTCCAACGCGATCAAGTTCACGCCTGAAGGCGGGCGCGTGGAAGTGCGGCTGGAGCGCTGCGACTCTCAGGTTGAAGTCACCATCAGTGATACAGGCCAAGGGATCGATCCCGAGCTGCTCCTCCACGTCTTTGATCGCTTCCGTCAATTAGACTCATCGAGCAGACGAAGGCACGGCGGGCTTGGACTGGGGCTCTCTATCGTGCGCCAGTTAGTTGAGCTGCACGGTGGAACGGTGACGGCTGAAAGTCCGGGCACAGGAGCGGGCACCACCTTCAAAGTCGTACTCCCGGTGACGAGAGTACAGCCCGACATTAGCGATATTGAAAAGACTTCGCAGCCAAGCATCGAAGGTAATACTTCAACCGACCCACAGCCCTCGCTTAACGGTCTTCGGGTGCTCGTAGTCGATGATGAACGAGACTCCCGCGAGCTCGTTGCTGCAGCGTTGATGGTCCACGGTGCCGAAGTGGTCTCTTTTGGATCGGCCATTGAAGCGCTGGAAGAAATGGAGCGACGACCATTCGACGTACTTGTAAGCGACATTGGTATGCCGGAGATGGATGGCTATTGGCTGATCAATAAAGTACGCCAGCTTCCGGCGGAACGGGGAGGAAGAATTCCAGCTGCGGCGTTGACGGCTTATGCCGGAATCGAAGACCGCAGACGGGTGCTCCTGGCTGGCTACCAATTGCACATTCCGAAGCCGGTCGAGCCCGCCACGTTGACAGCCATTGTAGCCAACCTTGCCGAGCGAAACGGCAACCCGGCAGCGATAGGTTAGGCCGAGGACATCGAGCAGAACTATTTAACTCAGAGGAGACGACCATGAACGAGAGCCAAAAGACAAATACGGATGCGAATTCGCGCGAGTTCGAGCGCGGAGTTGAAGCTGGACTCAATTCCGAAGACACGAAGTACTGGCAAGCCGGTTTCGAACTCGGTCAGGGGTTGAGCGACAAAGAGACCAAAGAACCGGTTGAGGAAATCCTCCAAGAGGAACCTGACACTCCGCTATTCCTCAAAGATACTTTGGACGGTCAAAAGAGTGATGCCATGGACGAGAAAGATAAGAGCGCGGAATAGCGCCTGTCCGGGGTAATTATGGTCCGAAAGAAAAGCAACAAGCTCAGCCAGATCCTCGAGCGGTTCTCGCTCAAGGCTACGAAAGCTACCGGAACGTCAATGTCGTTCATTCTCGCTCTGTTGGTGATAATTGTCTGGGGACTTACCGGGCCATTGTTTCACTACTCTGACACCTGGCAACTCGTCATAAACACCAGCACGACGATCGTAACCTTCCTGATGGTCTTTCTGATTCAGCGCACGCAAAACAAGGATGCGCAGGCGATTCACCTGAAACTCAACGAAATAGTTGCGGCGCTGGAAGGCGCGAGCAATAACCTAATCGACGTCGAAGACCTTACCGAAGGGGAAATCGCAACGCTTCACACGCACTTTCAGAAGCTGGTCCAGATGGCCAAGAAGGACCTCAAGCTAACCGAAAGCCACTCAGTTGAAGAAGCTGAGGCTCGGCACAATCTAAAGCATAGTAAGCATCGGCATCCAAAAGGGTAGAACGAGAAGGCCTATGATTAGAACCATCGTTTTACCCCTCCTGATTCTCTGTCTTGCGTCTTTCACATTAATCTCACAAGTGCGAACGAAATCGGGGCCTCGCCCGCTCGTCATCACTCACGTCACAGTCATTGATGCCACCGGCAGATCGGCGATGCCCGACTCGACGGTCGTGATTGTCGGTGATCGCATCGTCACAATTGGCAAGAGCGCGGAAGTTTCTTTGCCGCGCGGCGCACAGGTTTTTAACGGCGCCGGCAAATTCCTGATCCCCGGATTGTGGGATGCGCATGTGCATCTGAGTTGGACGACGGCCAGCGCCTTACCTGTGCTCATTGCCAACGGAGTTACGACCGTGCGTGACATGGGCGGGCGTCTGAGTGAACTCGATGACTGGCGCACAAAGATCGCAACCGGAATCCTGGTTGGCCCGCGCATTTTTCGTGCTGGTCCAATTCTCAACGGACAGAAGTTCAATCAGTATCAGATGGTCCCCGGCAATCCGGACGAAACTCGCGGCGTCGTCCGCGCGCTGAAGGAAGCCGGCGTCGATTTCATCAAAGTCCACCGCCGCATGCCGAGAGATTCGTACTTCGCGGCGATCGACGAAGCGAAAAAGCAGCGTCTGACGCTCGTGGGACACATTCCCATCACAGTTACTCCGGCGGAAGCGTCCGACGCCGGCGAAGCCACGATAGAACACACGGAAACTCTCTTTGAAGGGACTTTCACCGCGGCTTTGCAGGGCCGCAAACTGTTCGAAGCGATTCGCCAGTTCCGCGCAGATGAAGCCGACAAGCTATTCGCTCGCTTCGCTCGGAACCACACCGTCGCGGATCCGACTTTGATTGCCTATCGCACGTCAATCGACTTCTCGGACCCGTCGTTACCGCCTAACGCGAATCTCCGCTATGTTGCCGTCTCGAACAAAAAGATGCTGGAACAATCCAAGCTGCCGGCCGCGGATCTCCCGCAATGGAAACGGACGTTTGCTGAATTGTGCGAAGTGGTGAGGCAGATGCACACGGCCGGAGTCACGTTAATCGCCGGGACCGATATTGCCGGACCACGGATTCCCGGTTTCAGCCTACATGAAGAGTTGGCTCTCCTGGTTCAGTGTGGCTTAACGCCAATGCAGGCGCTTCAGGCGGCAACGTCAACGCCCGCGGGCGTGCTTAACAAAAGTAAAGACCTGGGCACGATCGAGGTTGGCAAGCTTGCGGATTTGATCCTTCTGGACGCAAACCCTCTCGACGATATTCATAACACTAAGCGGATACGCGCGGTGATTGTCGGCGGTAAACTGATGAACCGTTCCGCCCTCGATGAACTTCTGGTATTGGGAGAGACGTTGGCGAAACAAAACTAGTGCACCCTGTTTTACAGGTGTTCGCTTGTTGGGCAAAGTCGGACATTCTTTGATCGTAGGAGACCCGCACGAATGATCACTGTTGCTAATCGCCTTTACGTCAAGCCGGAGTACTCAGACGCCTTTGAGAAAGTCTTCCGAGAGCGAGCCGGACTGGTGGACAAGATGGAAGGATTCGTTTCGAATCAGATCCTGCGCCCCGTAAACGAAGGCGATCCTTATATTGTCTTCACGACCTGGAAGAGCCGGCAGGATTTTCTTAACTGGGTTCGCTCCGACGCATTTGTGAAAGGTCACGCTCAGTCGGGCACGCTGCCAAAAGACGCCTACTTCAAGACGAACGTGCTGGAGCTACACGAAGTTTTGCAGGATTCCTCGCGTCCCGATTTGCCACCCGAGCCGCGTGGCGGGCCATTCAATATGCACTAGGTCATTGCTAGCGAGACACAGCCTGCTCACTCAATCACCCCAGCCGCCAAACCCGCAATTCATCCACGATGCCTTGAAAAGGGCCGATTTATGTCGCATTCTTTTTCTGCGTGTTAGCGCACACACAGTGGTATAGTGCTACGTGAATAGCCTGCTTGTCATCTGGTTGAGTTTTCCGGCTCCTCCTCTTGTCATCCCGTTGCGCAATTCAGCGCAAGTTGAAACGGCTTAATTTATCCCACAGGACCGACGGAGAACGGAACATGAAAATCCTGCTCTACAACCCTGACAACGGGGTGACGCGCAACTTTATGCCGCACCTTTGGATGTTTCTGCTGCAAGCAATTACCCCACCCGAGCATGAAGTGATTCTGATCGATGCCAACGCTCGCACGATGAGCGATGACGAGATTGTTCAGTTTGTGCGTGAGCAAAACATCCAGCTTGTCGGAATCGGCGCCATGACCAGAATGGCCGAGAAAGCCTACCGCGTCGCCGACGCTATTCGCGCCGCCGGCGTGCCGGTCGTGATGGGTGGACCGCACGTTACTGAGGTTCCTGACGAAGCGCTGGGACGTGACGGAGGCCTGCGTCATGTTGATGCGATTGCTCTCGGCGAAGCAGATGAAACGTGGCCCAGCATAGTTGAGGATGCCGCGCGTGGTGAACTCAAAGAGGTCTACGCGCCGATTGACGAAACGGGCAAAGAACGCAAGCCAAGTCTCCAGCCGTATCCAGCCATCCCCTGGGAATCACTCGATCTCGAGCAGTTTGATTTCTTCCCACGCCTTTTGCGGCCTTTGTTGTCGCGCGTTGGTCCGCGCTGGCGGACCTTTCGTATCATTCCAATCGAATCAGGCCGCGGTTGTCCTTATGGCTGCGAGTTCTGCACAGTCACTGGTTTTTTCGGTGATTCAATTCGCTTCCGCACCAATCAAAGCATTGTTGACGAACTTCTGAAATTGAAAGCGCGCGCGCGGAAAGAAAGCGGCTTCGTCACGGTGTTTTTCGTCGACGATAACTTTGCCATCAGTATCAAACGCACGAAATCACTGCTCCGCGACATCATCGCGGCGAATGCCCAGGTTCCCTGGACAGCGCAAATTAGCGCTAATCTACTGCGCGATGAAGAACTGGTTGATCTGATCGCTCGGTCGGGTGGCAGGATGATTTTTATTGGGATGGAGTCGATCGATCCTGTCAACCTCGCGGACGTTGCGAAGAGCTTCAACAAGCCGGAGGAATACGGGACCGTGCTCAACCGGCTCGCCGAACGGAATATTCACGCGGTCACCTCATTCATCATCGGTTTGGATAATGACACGCCGGGAGTCGCGGATCGCATACTGGAACAGGTTCGTACCTGGCCAGCCGGCCTTCCCATCTTCGGTCAACTGACTCCCTTCCCCTCAACGCCACTGTATAAACGTCTGCTGAAAGACGGTCGCCTGATCCGGCCCAAACACTGGTTGAAGTTTGAGCGATACTCGATGGCCCATAAACCGCTCAAGATGACTATCGATGAAACCCATCGAGAGCTTCGTCATGCGTGGGCCGCTTCGTACAGTCCGGAGCGGAATTGGGAAGTGATTCAGTCGATGAGACACAAGGCGGTGGGCCCTCGCGTCTTTCACTTGATTTCGCGGTTGGTCTTTCGCGGAATCTATTTTCCGCAGACCACCAAGCTAGCCTGGCTGAAGGTGGTCCTTCAAAATCGACGAACTGTCTTCAGTCTTGCGAAGGAAGCCCTCGGCCTTATGCTCAGCTCAAAGAAGAAGAACAGCAGCATTAACGTGAACTCGCCTTCCGCGGTTAAGGCGAAGGAGGCCGATGGTCACATCAATCGGCCTTCCATTGTTACTGCGCATCGAATACTCGAATGAGGTTGACGCGAGTGAGCACAGGCGCAACGTAGTCGCCAAGCTAAGTGCGCGGATACATCAAGATTCTCAACCGGCGTTGCAGCCCAGATGTCATAAAGGTGGACTACAAAGGGTGGGGCTGAAACTTGCGCAGACAAATTTGCGCAACGTTTTCAGGACGTTTCTAATGTTCCTCTACTTTTGAAAATCAACTCCGGGAATTATTAAAGAAAGTGGAGCGGGCGACGTGGCTCGAACTCGCAACTTTCAGCTTG
>DATLVM010000084.1:0-7706 GCA_035577445.1 Pyrinomonadaceae bacterium | reverse complement strand
CGTGGCCAAGGCCGGGCGCACGGTTCTGCTCGTCACCCATGACATGGCCGCGATCGAGAGTCTGTGCCAGAAAGCATTTCTACTGGATCGCGGGCAGCTCACTCTCGCGGGCGACACCCGGCAGGTGATTGATGCTTACCTCTCATCGACGTATGTGCAAGAGGCTAACAATCTCGCGGAGCGAACCGATCGACAGGGAGACGGAAAGATAAGGTTTACGAGCATTTCCGTCCGCAAGAAAGATGGCAGCCCCATCGATGTTATTCAATGCGGTCAGGAGGTTGAGTTTTCACTCTCTTACGTCCGCCGTTCCTCTGCGACGGGACACCTCTCACTCTATATCAATGTTCTCACGCTCAGCGGACAACAAATGTTGCTTCTTGGTAACGCGATGCTCGGCTCGAATTTCGGCGTCGTGCCTGAGACCGGCCAGTTCTCTTGTGTCATCGAGCGGTTCCCTCTTTTACAGGGACAATACTCGGTGACCTTACTATGCACGATTAATGATATTGTCGCCGACTGCGTCCCGCAGGCGACTGAGATCACAGTTGAGGGCGGCGATTTTTACCGGACCGGAGTTCCCGCGCCGCAAAATGCCGGGGGTATGCTGATCCCTCACCGCTGGCGTGTCACAGAGTGAGCGCTTACCCGGGTTGATGCAAAACTTTGGCGGGCCTATCTCTTGCCTCAATCGGGCGATCGCCTCAGTGTCCCTTATTCCATCTCAACAGCGCGATGCCCAGAGCTTTCATAAAACTGCGCGAGCCCACGAGGCCTAAATCGAGAGACGCCGCACGCCGCAACAGTCTTAGTGCGTCAGAGTGACGACACATTAAGTTAGCGACCGTGCTGGTGTAGAGCAGAGAGCCGGCTTCAAGGCGCTTCAAATAATTCGCATAGACCGAACTCAACTTCGGATCGTCGCTAATCTTACCGGTCAGGTATTTGAACCTGCGTTCCATTCTGTCGAGTTCCATGTGATTGATTGATCTGGCGCCATGTTGGACCACCGCGCTATTGACCTTGTTGATTCGTCCGGGCTGGTAATGAGGAACAACCCTCAACCAAAAGTCCCAATCCTCAGAACCTGTCAGGAGAGGATTGGTGTCAAAGCTGTAATTCTCATAAATCTCGCGATGGATAAATACTCCGATGCTGGCCAGGAAATTTCCGCCAGTGATCGCTCGGAGTGGATCTTCCAAAGACGGAAAGTCATATTTGCACAGCACGCGGTCGTTCTCATCAACCAACTGATAGAGATTGTGAAACAGTTTCGTCGTCGGATCGGCCTTGATGAAATTGGCCGCGTCCTCAAGGTTAGTCGAATACATGAGATCGTCTGAATCAAGAAATGTTACGAACCTTCCTCGCGCATTCTTCATTCCGGTATTACGTGATTGTGCTCGCTCGTAGTTCTGTTCATGTCTGACATACCTGATCGTCTGGGTTCGTATCAGTGATGCCAGAACCTGTTCCGTATCGTCAGTCGAAGCGTCGTCAACAACGATAACTTCGTAACTTTGATGAGTTTGAGACAGCACCGAATTCAGCGTCTTGAGAATCAACTCTGCTCGATTATGAGTCGGAATGATTACAGAGAACAGAGGTTCGTGCTCCATTGAGTTTTTATCCTGACTCTACAAGACCGCTCTGATCTTCAGATTATCCCCGCACCTCACAGTATTGAGCAGACCGTTTATGATCCTTTTTGCGCTGCGGCGCGCGTGACTCTTCATGAGAGCGGTGTTGAGCCTATAAGCTGATGCCACCCGTCTGGGGCCTTCGCGCTGATCATCGACCGCATTTGGACCAGCAAACGGCCTGATACGCGACCGCAATGCATAAATCAATTCGGCCGGGTTCAGGGCATGGGTACTTACCTCCACTCGTTGAAAACCTGCATTGGTAAGAAGCAACTCTATCCCTCTTCGTGAAAAGAGTTGCAGATGTTCCGGAGGCGAGACAGTACTCCATTTCACACCGAGCAAACGATACGATAGCCCGCGGCCATGTGGCGTACTGGCCCAAAACAATCCTCCCGGCCTGAGTACTCTGGCGACCTCCAGAACGAAATCGCGTGGCTGTGGCAAATGCTCGAGGACTTCAACTGCCAGGACTACATCAAAATAGTTCTCGGGATAGCGACCTTCGTAAAGCTGTCCAAAAAAAACGTCACGACCGGCATCGCGCGCCTGAGCAAAAGCAGGTTTCGAGACTTCTACTCCACTTACGTTCCAGCCTGCGTTCGCCGCCGCTGAAATATAACTGCCAGCGCCGAACCCGATGTCCAACAGTCGATTGTGCGCGCGATAGGCGCCAAAGCCTTCGACGATCTCTGCAATCCTCTCAACGATCGCATCCGGTACGAACAGATTATCGCCCTCATAATAGTTAGCATAAGAGTAATCGGACGCTGGAAGACGTGCAGAATAAATCGTCCCGCAACCCAAACACGAGAGAATCGGGTAATTATTCTTTAGACCTGCCTCGCGTGCCTCCGCAGAGTCGCAAGCCGGGCACCGTCGCGCGTTGCCCGATCCGGCTATCTTAACTATGAGTGCTGTTCTTGGTGCAACGTGGTCCATACGTTAGAGTATCGCGACCATACTGAGTCGAGATTTTGACGCGGACGGTGACGCTTCGCAAGCAGTACGAAACTGAAAACAATATCAACACGGGCGAAGTCGAGCACTGAATGAAGACCCTCTACATATGCTACTTCGGTTTGCGCGAACCGCTGGTTCAGACCCAGGTTCTTCCGTATCTGCGCCAACTCGCGGCTGCCGGCATCGGCGTCAGCCTGTTAACCTTCGAACCGCAAATGAAGCAAGGTTGGTCTCAGGACGAACTGGAAACTCAAGAGAAGGATCTGTCTAACGAAGGAATCACCTGGATTTGCAGACCCTATCACAAGAGACCTTCACTGCCGGCCACGGCCTTTGATGTTGTCGTCGGAGCTTGCGTGGCGGCGCGATTGGCGCGCTCCCGCAAAATTGATGTTCTGCACGCGCGATCACATCTGCCGCTGGCAATGGCATTGCTGGCGCGGGCGGCGACGCGGCGCCGATTGATATTCGATGTGCGTGGGCTAATGGCCGAGGAATATGTGGACATAGGCAACTGGAAAGCAGATTCACTTCCGTTTCGCCTAATCAAGGCCCTCGAAAGAATCGGTTTGCGCCAAGCCGATCAGGTGGTGGTCTTGACTCGTCGAATGTGCGATTGGTTGGTCAAAGAAGATCTGGCGGAGGCCGGGAGAATCGTGATCATCCCATGTTGCACCGATCTTCGGCGGTTTGAATCAAAGGCTTCTGAATCAGTTTCGAATCGGTTGGAGGTAGTCTATGCGGGCACAGCAACGGGCTTGCATCTGATGGAAGAAGTGGGTCGCTTCTTCATTCGACTTCGGGAGCGCCAGCCTAATGCTCTCCTGCGAATTCTGACGCACTCTCCCGCCGCTGACATCGCGAACCTGTTCCAACGTCTTGGTCTAAATCCAGAGGACTTTTCAGTCGTCGCAGCTCAACCCGATGAGGTTCCGACCTATTTGCGCCGCGGGCGGATTGGAGTCTCGTTCCGCAAAGCGACTTTCGCGCAAATTGCTGCGTCGCCTGCCAAGATTGCCGAATACCTCGCCGCGGGCTTACCAGTTATTTCCAATTCGGGGATTGGAGATCTCGATGATCTTCTTACAAACGAAGGCGTAGGGTTTGTAATAAACAACTTTCATGACGATGCGTACGAAGAGGCAGCCAGCCATGTCTTGAAACTGGTTGAGCTTCCTGATATCCGTCAGCGCTGCCAGCGCGTCGCTAAGAAATATTTCGATTTGGTCGACGTGGGTGGAAAGGGTTACCTGGAAGTTTATCGGCGCATCGCTCTGCAAACTAAATGATCACCCGAACGACAGTCACTCGGCTGCTGCTACTTGCAATAGGATTGCACTTGATGTTGACCGTGGTTATTTACGTCAGCGGTCGGCAAAGGATTTCACCTTCGATCGATCAGAATGGATGCACAATAACAATCACTCCGGACTGCGTTGTCTACATCGCCGAAGTCAGTTCCTTAGCAGAAGTAATGACCAGTAAAGGTCCTTTAGCATGGCTCAAGACCCCGGCCCAGATACATGAAAGGATCTATTCTTTACCTGCTGCGCTTTTCGGATCCCGAGTGAATAGCCTAACCGCGGAGCCAGTTAATATTTTTTTATATGTCGCGATCCTTTGCCTTGTCTTCCAATTAGGTAAACTGGTGTTTGACCGGCGAGTTGGCCTCGTTGCTTGCGGCGTCCTGGCTGTCTGGCCTTCCTTTCTGATCCACACGACGCAAATCCTCAAGGACCCTCTGTTCTTCGCTACATTTCTGACCTTGATATTGATTATTGCTGTGTGGCTGACGAAACAGTTGTCGTGGCTGAAAGGACTGGCGACCACCGTCGCCGGAGTAAGCTCTCTCTACCTCATCAGCCTGACGCGCAGCGGATTTTGGGGTGTGATCGTGTTTGCCATCCTAATAGCCGGTCTTGGCTTGATTCTGATCAGACAGCTACGCGACAAAAAGTTTCTCCCTGCCCACATGGCAAGTGCAGCGCTAGTGGTGTTGGCCTCAATGATTGTGAATCATCAGGCGCCGGAGGAATTCGAGACTAACGAGGCGCGGATCGCAGCAACCGCCGGCCCTTCAACGCGTCGAGCAGCTCCCGGCCAGCGGATTAATCTGCCGGCAATCAGACTTTCAGAGTTACGACAGGGGTGGCTTCACTTCAACAAGGAGGCTGGCTCAAACATTGATAGCGACGTCGAATTCGAAACCATGGTTGACGTCGTCCGTTATCTCCCGAGAGCCTGGGCCATTGGGTTCCTGGCGCCATTTCCTAATTATTGGCTGGCGCGCGGGAAGCAAGTAGGTCTGATCGGAAGGCTAGTCAGCGGCGGCGAGATGTTATTGACGTACATTGCTGAATTGCTCGCTCTCTTTGGTTTGTGGCGGGCCCGATCTAATCTGAGCGCATGGTTTCTGCTTGGGTCGATCATGATGGGCATAACCGCGCTGGCTTTGGCCGTGATAAATCTCGGCAGCTTGTACCGGTTGCGCTACGTCTTCCTGATTCTGATGCTCATTCTAGCGGTCAACGGCCTCATGGGATTAATCGCTTACTTCAAGCCGGGAATTCTCACTGAAAATGAAAGAGGCGCATGGCGCCTGACCCTCATTTGAAGTTCGAGTAAACAAATTTCTTACCAGGAGGGTTGAACGCCTGGCGCAAGAAACAGCACATGAGGCCACGCAGCGAATCTCGCGTCGCCGTCGAGGTGAGAAAGGAATGTCGCCGCAGATCGCGGCAGGTGATAAGCCGCGCTCCGATAAACTTGCGGAGTGTGATCGATCGTGAAGCCTCGATAACCGTGGTCGAGTATTTGTTGATTTAAGATTTCACTCGATACGCCCTGCTGCGACAACACCGGGGGATGAAGCTCAAGGAGTATTCGTTTATAGCGCCCCTGTGCGAGTCCTCTCTTGATGGTGGGAATGACCAAAGCTTCGGCGCCCTCAATATCAATCTTGAGCAGATCGACTTCGTCAACACCCGCGTCATCCAGTAGCGTTTCCAACAAACCGGTTCGTACGCGAAATTCGGGACGCTCTCTTTCCGATGAAGCAACGAGCTTACTCACGCCCCAATTGCCATCTTCCTGATCAAAACCTGTCAAGGTCATCTCACCAACTTTATCAGCCACTGCAATCGGCAGAATGGTGCATGCCAGGCCATTCATGGAAAGGTTTCTCTCAAGTAGAGAATAGAGGGTGGGGTGTGGTTCGAAGGAAACTACTCGGCCCGTTGGGCCAACCAGGTCCGCTCCCAGCAAAGTGTAATAACCCCAATTAGCTCCCACATCAACGAAGCACATGCCTGGCCGCAACAGGTTTTGCACTAAGACCGTCTCCTGCGGCTCGTAGTAACCCATGAAGCAAGCTTCGCGCGAAATTCCATCTCTGGGATCACAAACAAATCGCATTCGGCCCTGAGTTATACCCAGCGGATGAATGAACGGCTTGATCGGTCGCCGGCAAAGTAAATTCATCAACGGGTAACGTCCCCTGGGAAGGGCACGAATTGTCCTGGCACACATGCGAACCCAACGAGGCGTTTGGTTAAGACTCTCTCCGATCATCTAACTCTCCACGCTAAACCAGGCAAACTATTGTAGCGGCAGCCGTCCATCCGAACACACGCTGGCCGCGCATCGACGGCCCTATCACGAAAACTCTTGTAGCTTTCTCAGCGCGATTATAGAATCCTTCTCCCACAATTCTGAATATCAAACTCGAGAGGGACCGACATGAAAGAATCGCGTTTCGCAATTGTAGTTTTCGCTGCCATCTTGACCGTGACTGGCTTTCGCATCGCCTGCGCGCAAGATCAAAAATCGCCCAATCATGTTCACTACAAAGAACCTGCGCAGCAAGGCGTCTCGCCGACGGGAGCGATTGCCCCACGCTTGCAGAAACTGGGCGATCACAAGTTTCCCGTCTCGACGAAGAATGCGCAGGCACAGCTTTTCATGAATCAAGGCCTGAATCTGTCGTACGCGTTCAATCATGCGGAAGCCGGCCGAGCGTATCGCGAAGCTGAGCGTCTCGATCCGAACCTGGCGATTGCGTTTTGGGGAGAAGCGCTGGCGCTCGGGCCGAACATCAACGCGCCGATGGATCCCGCCGCCGAGCCGAAAGCTCTTGAAGCGATCGGGAAAGCCATCGCACTGAAAGCGAAAGCATCGCCGCGCGAACAGGCACTCATCGATGCTCTGAAGTATCGCTACACCGGAAAAGCCGAAGAGCGGCGAGCGAACGACGTTGCCTATGCCGATGCCATGCGCAAGGTGCACCTCCAGTTCCCCGACGACGATGACATCTCGATGCTTTATGTTGAGTCGGTGATGGACTTGCGCCCGTGGGGTTACTGGACCAAAGACGGAACGCCTTATGACCGCACGCCCGAAATTGTCGCGCTCACCGAAAAAGTGATTGCGAAGGATCCGAATCATCCCGGCGCCCTGCATCTTTACATTCACTTGATGGAAGCGTTCTCGGCCGACAAAGCCGAAGCCGCCGCGGATCGACTGCTCACGTTGATGCCTGCTGCCGGGCACATGGTGCACATGCCGGCGCACATCTATCAGCGCGTCGGTCGCTACGCCGACGCCGAGAAAAGCAACGTGATGGCCATTGCTGCTGATGAGGATTACATCTCGCAGTGTCGC
Organism: Pyrinomonadaceae bacterium; assembly: GCA_035577445.1. GTDB lineage: Bacteria > Acidobacteriota > Blastocatellia > Pyrinomonadales > Pyrinomonadaceae > UBA11740. Next base: position 441 of record DATLVM010000084.1, on the reverse strand, counting down.
GCGCAGGGCCTCTATCCGATGGCCTACTATCCGCACAACCTGCACTTCCTTTGGTTCGCGGCCACGGCCGAAGGAAACAGCAAGGTCGCAATCGAAGCCGCGCGCAAAGTAGCTTCGCAAGTCAACGACGAAACGTTGAAGGCGGTTCCGCTGCTCGCCGGTTTTCGCGTCGTGCCGTACTACGCGTTGACGCGTTTCGGAAAGTGGGACGAGATGTTGCGCGAGCCCGAACCGCCGGCATTGAGCGCTTACCTGACCGCCATGTGGCATTACGCGCGCGGCACAGCGTTCCTCGGCAAAGGTCAAACAAGTGATGCCGAAGGCGAATTCGCAAAGCTGAACGCGTTGATGCCGGACAAGTCGCTCGATGGCCCGCTGTTTTCACCGAATACCGCGCGCGCGATCATCACGATCGCAGATGAAGTTCTGGCGGGTGAACTG
>DATLVM010000083.1:0-6538 GCA_035577445.1 Pyrinomonadaceae bacterium | reverse complement strand
CGACGAGCTTCGTACGCTCGTTCAAGAGGCCATCGTACTCGTCGAGCAGCAACTCGCCCGCATCGTTCATTGGAATCACGCGAAGCTTTGCGCCTTTTTCTTCGCAGAGCATTTGCCAGGGGACGATGTTGGCGTGATGCTCCATCGCGGAGATGATGATCTCGTCGCCCGCGCCGATGAACTTGCGGCCGTAGCCGTGCATCACGAGATTTATGCCTTCGGTCGCGCCGCGCACAAAGATGCATTCCTTCGCTTCGCGCGCATTAATGAAGCGCTTCACTTTTTCGCGCGCGCCTTCGTAGGCGGTCGTCGCCTTCATGCTGAGATAATGAACGCCGCGATGGATATTCGAGTGTTCGTGCTGAAGGTATTGCGCGCCGCGCTCAATCACCATCGTGGGCACTTGTGACGATGCAGCGTTGTCGAGGTAGATGAGCGGCTTGCCGTTGACGGTCTGCGTGAGGACCGGAAAGTCTTTGCGAATTCGTTCGACGTTCCAGGCCTCGCTGGGCTTTGGCTTGATTGGAATTAGTTCTTCGACGACGGTTGCCATGTATTCTTACTTCACCGACATCAGCGTAAGTTGCGCTGGATGAAGGGTGCGATCAAACGGATTAAGTACCAGTCCCAATTCTTCAAGTGTCACAACGCCCAACAACGCCTCGTCACCACGCTTTCCCATGATTACCGGGGTGTGAGTCTCACCTTGGGGCAGCTCGATAAAACACTCTGAAATATCGCGCTCGATTCTGGTTCCGTCAGCGAGAATGAAAGTCATGCTCCGCTTGGGTTTTAGGCCAATCGCCTTCCAGCTCTTCCAAGGCAGCAACGTATACTTCGCACCGCTGTCGACAAGAAACTCGACTCCGGTTTGCTTACCCTTCGGTCCAGCCACTTTGCCCTTCACATAAGTCAATCCCATTCGAGCTCCTCACAAATCGGTATGCAGGCGATTCAACACCACGTCATCCAGTTCGCGCCTGATCGAATCAATCTTAATTCTCTCGATCACCTCTCCCGCAAAGCCGTACGTAAGCATGTTCCTCGCCAGAGCGGGATTGATGCCCCGGCTTTCGAGATAGAACAGCTCTTCGTCTTCCAGTTGGCCAATGGCAGCGCCGTGGGCGCACTTCACATCGTCCGCAAAAATTTCAAGCTGCGGCTTCGTGTCGACCTGCGCTTCGTTTGAGAGCAGTAGATTCTTGTTTGTTTGCTGCGCGTCAGTTTGCTGCGCGCCATGTCGCACGAACACTTTGCCATTGAAGACCGCCCGCGATTTGCCGTCGAGAATCCCTTTGTAGAGTTGGCGGCTGGTGCAATGCGGCTGACGGTGATCAATCAGTGAATGCGTGTCGGTATGCTGACTCCCGTCGACCATGTACAAGCCATCGACCGCACATTCGGCGCCTTCGTGATCCATCTGCACGTGGATGTCGTGACGGGAAAGCGCTGCGCCAAAGTTGATCGTCGTGGTGTGATACGCCGAGCTGGGTCCCAGCTCGGCCCTGGTTGTGGCAACATGAAACGCGCCCATACTCTCGCGCTGGATCTTGTAGTGCTGAAGCCGCGCGCCATCTGCGAGCGAGAAGTCAATGATGACGTTAGTCAGATATACGCTGTCGTCGCTGGGACTCGCATAGCTCTCGATTATCGTGGCCGCGCTGTTCTCTTCGGCGACGATCATCACGCGGGGAAATGCCGCCGGCGGCGCGGCGTCAGTGGCGCCTTCACCAACGAACAATAGATGGATAGGCGCTGCGATGCTAACTCCGCGAGGTATCTTGAGAAACAACCCGCTGGTAAACAGAGCGGTGTTGAGCGCCGCAAATCCATTGGCCAAAACCGGATGCTCGAGGTACTCGCGCACCGTCTTTTCGTGCTCGTCATCGCGGAGCGCTGCGCGCAGATCCATCGCTAACACGCCTGCCGGCAGGGCTGACTTCGATGAGAGTTCTTCGCGAAACATTCCATTCACGAACACCAGCCTGCTTTCGCGCGCTTCATCATAGATAAAAGGCGCCAGCCCGCTGTGATCTGCGCCTTTGCTCAACGCAGTTCCGTTCGCAGTCAGGACTGGGACAAAGTTCGTCCTGGCAATTGGAGTGACGTTGGTGTACTTCCACTCCTCTTGTTTGACGTTTGGAAAACCTGCTCGCTCGAATTCCGCGAAAGAGCTTTCGCGCAGAGTTTGGAGCCAGGCCGGTTCGTCCGCGGCCCGGGTTTGCGTGGCCTGGCGAAACGCCTCTTGATAACGGGTTGCTTCGGTGACTAGTTCAGGTGTCATCATTAATTCACGTCTTAACCAGCCTGCGGTGCAGCGGTGGCGTTCGCTCCGTTCGCAGTCTTCAACCAGTCGTAACCCTTCTCTTCCAGTTCGAGCGCGAGTTCCTTACCGCCTTCTTTTACGATTCGCCCGCCCGAGAGCACGTGCACAAAATCCGGAATGATGTAGTTGAGCAAGCGCTGATAGTGCGTGACGACGATCGCAGCCTTATCAGGACTGTGAAGTTTATTGACGCCCTCGGCGACGATCCGCAGCGCATCAATATCGAGACCCGAATCAGTTTCATCGAGCACGGCCAGGTCCGGATCCAACACGGCCATCTGAAGAATCTCGTTGCGCTTCTTCTCGCCGCCAGAGAATCCTTCGTTCACCGATCGCGACATGAAGCTCGCGTCCATTTCGACGATCGCGGCTTTCTCTTTCAGCAGGTCCTTGAACTCCAAAGGATCGAGTTCTTCACCGCCGATATGCTTCTGTTTCTCGTTATAAGCGAGCCGGAGAAACTGGGCATTCGAAACGCCGGGCACTTCGACCGGATATTGAAAGGCCATGAATACGCCTGATCGCGCACGTTCATCGGGCGTCATTTCCAGAAGGTTCTTGCCGTTGTAAATCACTTCACCGGCGGTGACTTCATAAGCGGGGTGGCCGGCGAGCACTTTCGCCAGCGTCGATTTCCCCGATCCGTTCGGACCCATGATGGCGTGGACTTCGCCTTTATTAATTTTCAGGTTGATGCCTTTCAAAATCTCGTTGCCATCAACCGATGCATGAAGGTTTCTAATCTCTAACAAGTGATTCTCCAATCATTCAAAGCCCGACCTAAGAGAGGATGCTCGAGCTAAACGAGCCCTCCCTTACGGTCGGGCTTCTGACACACTTATCCCACCGCCCCTTCCAACTTCAATCCCAGCAGGCGCGTCGCTTCCACGGCAAACTCCATCGGGAGATGCAGGAATACGTCTTTACAAAAACCGTTAATAATTAAGCTCACAGCATCCTCTTGCGAGATGCCGCGCTGCATTAAGTAGAACAACTGCTCCTCGCTAATCTTCGAGGTCGATGCTTCGTGCTCGACGCTCGAGGTGTTATTCATCACCTCGATGTACGGAAAAGTGTTCGCGTTACAGTTGCTGCCAATCAGCATCGAATCGCATTGAGTGTAGTTCCGCGCGTTCTCAGCTTTCGGCATGATCTTCACCAAGCCGCGATAGCTGTTGTTTGCTCGGCCCGCGGCGATGCCCTTCGAGATGATCGTTGAGCGCGTGTTCTTGCCGAGATGAATCATCTTCGTTCCGGTGTCGGCTTCCTGCGCGTGGTTCGTGAGCGCCACCGAATAGAACTCGCCGATCGAGTTATCACCCATCAAGATGCACGAAGGATATTTCCAGGTAATCGCCGATCCGGTTTCGACCTGTGTCCAGGAAATCTTGGAATTGCGACCGGCGCACTTACCGCGCTTCGTCACGAAGTTGTAAATGCCGCCCTTGCCGGTCTCGTCACCCGCGTACCAGTTCTGCACTGTTGAGTATTTGATTTCGGCGTCATCGAGGGCGATTAACTCAACCACCGCCGCGTGCAACTGGTTCTTGTCGAACTGCGGCGCGGTGCAACCTTCGAGATACGACACGTACGCGCCTTCTTCGGCGACGATCAGCGTGCGTTCGAATTGTCCGGATTCCGAATTGTTGATGCGGAAGTACGTCGATAATTCCATCGGACAGCGCACGCCTTTCGGAATGAAGCAGAAACTTCCATCAGAGAAGACCGCGCTGTTCAAGGCCGCGTAAAAGTTGTCGTTGGTCGGCACGACTGAGCCGAGATACTTCTTAACGATCTCAGGGTGTTCCTTCACGGCTTCGCTGAACGAGCAGAAGATCACGCCATGCTTCTTCAGCTTCGCCTTGTATGTCGTCGCCACCGAAACTGAGTCGAATACCGCATCAACCGCGACGTTCGCCAGCTGCTTCTGCTCAGACAAAGGAATGCCGAGCTTCTCGAACGTACGCAGCAACTCGGGATCGACTTCATCCAGGCTGGCCTTCTTGGCCTTCTGCTTGGGAGCGCTGTAATAAATCATGTCCTGGTAATCGACTTCAGGAAACACGATGTTGGGCCAGTTACGCGGCTCGGGCATCGTGAGCCAATTGCGATAGGCCTTGAGGCGGAAATCGAGCAGCCACTCCGGCTCGTCTTTCTTCGCCGAAATCAGCCGCACCGTGTCTTCGCTCAGGCCACGCGGGATCGTCTCAGCCTCGATGTCCGTGACCCAGCCGTATTTGTATTCGCGATTTGCGAGTATCTCAGCAGTGCTCATTTTATTTCTCAGTTTGCGCCACGCGCAGTTCGCAACGGACTCTGCATCTTCTGAATCTGATGCAGCCGCGCATCAACTTTCTCTTCCGATCCGATCAACTCAGCCAGAGTGATTTCTGACAAAGCATTCTGCACAATCTCGTGCAGCCCGACGATTACCGGACGAATGCCGCACTCACTCGTATGAATGCACGCATCGAGGACGCCGGTGTGTGTCTTGCAAAAACCATCGACCGTGTCTTCATCCAGGATGCGGATCACTTCATTCAAACGAATGTCGGCGGCGGGTCGCGCCAACGTGTATCCGCCATTCGCGCCGCGCTGCGATTGCACCAAACCTGCCTTCACCAAAATCCACATCAACTTGCCCGCGTTCGCGACTGACAGACCCTCGCGATCGGCAATCTGGTTCAACGTCAGCGATTCATCATCGGCCTCGGCGCGAGCTAATTGCACCAGACAGCGAAGGCCGTATTCTTCATGCGCGGAAATCTTCATTTGGTCGGTTTCTTCCGATTTCGGCCTGATTATAGCATTCCTTACTTTTTTATCAAGTTTGGAGAGATGGTGGCCGTCCACCGGGCATGCGCTGATCGAGCTAGTCGATTACAATCGCCGCGCCAATAAGTCGTGTCAGAACCCGGAGCGGTAGCGACGGGATCAAGTGATTCGCCGGCGTCCATTGATCCGGTCGCTACCGCTCCCGGTTCTGACACTCGCGTGCGAATGAAGTCCCTTTTACCAGTCAAATCAAAATGGTTCGGCTTCGCGGTAGCTATCTTCGCGGTCGGCATAACGACGGCAACGCTGAAGTTGCTCGGGCCCCACATCAATCCGACGACGGTCGCGCTGGCCTTCCTCTTAATCATTCTGGTCGTTGCGCGAACGTGGGGTTCCGGTCCGGCCGTGGCGGCGGCGCTGGTCGGAATCCTCAGCTTCAATTTTCTTTTTCTGCCTCCGTATGGGACTTTCGCGATCCGCGATCCCGACAATTGGATCGCCTTCATCGCGTTCATGGTCACCGCGATTACGGTGGGCCAACTTTCCGGCAGCGCGAAGCACCGAGCCGAAGAAGCTGAATCCGCGAAAGGCGAAGTCGAGCGCCTTTACTATGAATTGCAGGATTCGTTTGAGCGGTCGAGTCAGGCAAAGGCTTTGAAGCAGAGTGAGCGTCTCAAGTCCGCTCTGCTCGACGCGGTCACACACGATTTTCGGACGCCGCTTACTTCGATCAAGGCCTCCGCGACCGCGATGCTCGACGACATTTACGGAACTGAGCGAGATAAAACTGAACCTGTGCTCGATAAAGAAGCCCGCAAAGAAATGCTGCAAGTGATCGACGAAGAGGCCGATCGTCTCGATCGTTTTGTCGAGAGTCTGACGAAACTCGCGCGCATCGATGCCGGCGATATGCGTTTGCAACTGCAACCAGCTTCAGTTGACGAGATCGTCAACACCGCGTTGAAGCGTGCCGAGCCACGCACTCGCACTCATCCGATGGAAGTATGGATCGACGACTTGCCCCTCGTAACAGTTGACGAACATGCAGTCTCGGAAGCGATCTACACTCTGATCGACAACGCCGCGAAATACTCTCCGCCCGAATCGCCCATCATTGTCCGCGCGAAACAGTTGAAGGGAAACTCGATCGAGATCACCGTCGAAGATCGTGGGCCGGGTATTCGTGCTGATGTCCGCGATCGAGTATTCGAAAAATTCTTTCGCGCCATGCGGGACGGCGATGTCTCCGATCGCCGCGTGCCCGGCAGCGGCATGGGATTGGCAATCGCACGCGGCATCGTCGAAGCACATCACGGCCGCGTTTGGGTTGAAGATGCCGAAGGCGGAACCGGAGCGAAGTTTGTCATCGAGTTACCGATTGATTCTCCCTCTCCCTCTGGGAGAGGGCTGGGGTGAGGGGACGAAGTTAGCGAAGTA
>DATLVM010000082.1:0-3566 GCA_035577445.1 Pyrinomonadaceae bacterium | reverse complement strand
CGCACATGGGGCGGCCTAGCCGCGGAGATATTGTGATGAACGATCAACCAAACGTCGAACGGACTGACCGAGCTGCCGAATCAGCATCACCGTCTGCTGCACCACAGAAACGTCGTCGCTCAGCCCTAATCATCATCGCGGTCGTTGCAATCGCCCTCATCTCAATTGTCGCCACTTGGCTGCTCTGGCCGAAGCAAGGTGGTAAGCCTGTCCCTGCCCCTCGCACGGTTTCGTTTCAGGAGTCGTCGCAAACACCAATAGCGACAGCGGAACAACGTCTGACGCTGACGCCTGAACAAGCGCGCAACGTGCAATTGAAGATCGAAACTGTGGGCGAAGCGCCATCAACAGAGGCCGCCGCACAATTAGCTACCGGCGTAGTGCAGGCAAATAGTTACAAAGAGACTCCTGTCATGTCACTTGTGGGCGGGATTGTTCGCAACGTCAGCGCCGAACTAGGTCAAAATGTGAAACGAGGCCAGCGCGTCGCGGTTGTCTTCAGCAACGAACTTGCGGATGCGCAGGCCCGCTATCTGACGGCGGCGGCAGTCCTGGACGAACATCACCGGCATCATATGCGGACCATGAAACTCGTGGAGATTGGTGCGGCGAGCCGGCAGGAACTTGAGATGGCGACGTCGCAGCTTCGCGATGCTGAGTCGAACGTTGCTACTCTTCGTCAGAAACTAATGCTGCTTGGATTGTCGGCGCAACGAATTGATTCAATGAATTCAACCTCGCAGGTCAGCTCGGAAGTGAATGTAACAGCGCCAAATGCGGGCACAATCACCAGTCGCTCAGTTAATCCCGGCGAAGTGATCGAAGCAAACAAGGAACTGATGCGAGTCACCGATTTGTCGACCATGTGGGTCGTCGGACAGGTCTACGAAAAGGATCTCGCGAGTGTCCGCGTCGGCAGTGGCGCGAATGTGACCTCTGACGCGTATCCCGGACAGGTATTTCGTGGCCGCGTGACTTACGTCGATCCCAAGATCGATCCCGCGACGCGGACAGCGCAAGTGCGCATCGAGATGGCGAACCCGCGCGGGATGTTCAAGATCGGAATGTATGTAAACGTGGCTTTCGGCGCCCTGGGAGCAGCCGAAAAGACCATGCCAGTTATTCCTAAGGATGCCGTGCAGATCATCGGCAACCAGCAGTTCGTCTTTGTTGCTACAGACAAATCAAATGAGTTTGTGATGCGACCGGTTAGCGTTCGCGCGGAGAGCAATGGTTTCTATCCGGTGCTGGAAGGGTTAACCGTAGGCGAGCGCGTGGTGGTTGGCGGAAGCTTCTTGCTGCGCGCAGAGTGGATGAAGACGCACACATCTGAGCAGATTCATTGAAGGCGGCAGTGGAGGGCGCGCTTGAGCGGAGTTTTCCGGCAACTAGAAATTCAACTTCATTCCCAACTGAAACTGCCTTGGATCGAAAGCCTGCGTTGGTTGGCCGAAGGTCGGCAAGGGAGTCGTGCCGGATCCAAACGTATTATTCGGCACCGAATAGTTCGCTCGATTCATGAGATTGAAGCCGTCGGCGGAAAGCTCGAGACTCGCGTGCTCGGTGATTCTGAATTTTCGGCTGAGGCGAATATCGAGCGCAGCGTAACTAAATCCTTGACCGGTGTTGCGGCCAACTCCGATCGGCCGATCGTTATTGTTCGTATCAAAGTTGCGATCGCTGCCAAGCAGAACATTGAACGGCAAGCGCGACGCGCAGGTGAAAATGTAGCTCAGTTCAAATCCTCGCACTGCCTTCGGGATCTTTGAACCCTTCTCCGGCGCTTGGAACGAACCACTTAAAACGAACCGATGCCGCTGATCGTTGTCGGACAAACCGCGATCGTCGCGCACGTTGAAATTATCCTGCGGCGTCGAGAAAAAGAAATTCCCCGCATCGTCGATTGTCTTTGACAGCGTGTAAGAGATGCGCACGCCGGCCCATGAACGCGCACGCTTATTGAACGAAACGACCATCGCGTTGTAATAGGAATCGCCAGAGCTCTCGTAACGCGAAATGTTGCCCCAATTCGGATCGGGGCGTCCGAGGTTGGGCACGCCCGCCGAAGCGGGAAAGCGGGGCACGTTCACGTTCCGTTGCAGAATCAGATGCAAACCGCGCAGATGCAGATAACCAACAGACAGCAGAGCTTGACCCGGCAACTCGCGCTCGATCTGGAGATTCAGTTGTTCGCTGTAGCTGGTCTCGATGTTCGGATCGATCCGCGTGATGTTTGGCTTGGTCAACAGAGTCGTTGGCTGCGCGGCGAGGACGTTTGGAAAAATTGGCGCGCCAGCCTGCGTCGGCGAAAACTGCGCCACGACATATTTCGATCCATCGCGCTGCAAAGCGTTCGACGTCGCGCGTAAAGGAATTCGATCGTGGTAGATACCCGCGCTCAATCGAATGACGGTCTTTCGATCTCCCGGAGCATAGGCAAAGCCTAGCCGCGGCGCGAAATTGTTCTTATCCGTTTGAATCGGTTGCGGCAGAAATTGCAGGTCGTACCTGAGGCCCGCATTGATCGTTAGACTCGATCGCACGCGCCACTCGTCCTGCAGAAAGAAACCTACATTCGGATTTGATTGAGATTGGCTGGGCGCGCCGAACGCTTGCTGAAACGTGCTGTAATTCCCGGTGAGAAAATTACTCAGAGAGGTGAAGCTGTAAGCGCCCTGAACAGCTCCCGGAAAAACAACATTCACGCGGTTGTAGAGCAAATCAATTCCCGCTTTTCGTGAATGCGAGCCGCGCTGCGTCGAAAGATTCTCGACCGCTTCGACTTGATCGATGTCGCGCGCGAGCGGCGAGGAAGTCGCGGCGCCAAGGTTCGCTACTCCGGAAATCGAAACAGCCGGCCCGACGGTGTCATTGATCGGCGCATCGAGACGGCTGTGCGTGAATTGAAACCGCGCTTCGTTCAGCGTGCGGCTATTGATCGTCACGATCTCATTCACGGCGATTGTCTGATCGGTATCGTCGAGTCCTGAGCCCCGACTAACCGCATTCAGTCCACCGACGCTGCGCGAGTTGATCGCATTGATGCGGTAGAGGCTGTAACGCGCAGTAAGTTGATTGCGATCATTCAGCTTATGATCGATGCGCCCGAAGAAATTCGTCGTATCGAAGTTCGCAGGCACGACTCCAGTTTCAATGCGTGGCCCGCGATAGCTCGTCGCGGTCAACCGATTATTGATTGTAGCGACCGCTGCCGGCGCGATCGTAATTACCGCCGAATAATTTCTCCGCAACTGCTCGAAATTGGCAAAGAAGAAGGTTCGATTGCGATGCACCGGGCCGCTGAGCGTCGCACCATACTGGGCTTGTGTCAGCAAATCTTTTTGCGGCGCCAGCGGATTACGCGCGTCGAATCGCTGGTTGCGTGCGAAGCCATACAGGTCGCCGTGCCAGTTGTTCGTTCCGGATTTCGTCACGATGTTCACGATGCCGGCTGAGGCCCGGCCGAACTCGGCGATCCCACCCGATGTGACCACCTGGAATTCCCGAATCACTTCCTGGCTGAAATATGTCCCCGTGAGATCGGCCGCGTCATCATTCGCGGACAG
>DATLVM010000081.1:0-22741 GCA_035577445.1 Pyrinomonadaceae bacterium | reverse complement strand
CGCGGTAATTATTCCCATCGTCTTCTGTGCGTCGTTACCGCCATGGCCCAGAGAATATGCTGCGGCCGAGAGCAACTGACCTCGGCGAAATGTTTTGTCCACCTGCGCCGGCGTCCATCGATGAAATATCCAATACACGGCGACCATGAAAACAAACCCGATGGTGAATCCAATGACCGGCGACGCAACGATGAAAATCAGAGTCTTAATCCAGCCTTCAGGCTTCAATAATCCGCTGACGCCACGAAATGCCGCGATGGCCGCTCCGCCATAACCGCCAATCAACGCGTGCGAACTGGAAGTGGGCAACCCCAGGTACCAGGTAATGAGGTTCCAAATAATGGCGCCCAGCAAACCCGCACAGAGCACGTACAAGCGCACGTCCTGGCGAATCAGATCGATGCGCACCAGATCGCCGCCGATGGTTTTCGCCACGCGCGTACCGAAAATCGCGAAGGCAATGAAGTTGAAGAGCGCTGCCCACATCACTGCGTACCGAGGCGACAGCACGCGCGTCGACACCACCGTCGCGATCGAATTCGCCGCGTCGTGAAACCCGTTGGTGAAATCAAAGATCAGTGCGATCAGAACGATTACGAGCGCAATGGCTACTGTCGTGGTCATTCGTGTGCGTCGAAAAGTATTCGGGATGAATGAAAGCGCCCGCCATTCAATCACACTTTCCGTAGCAGTGGCTAGTAACTCAGATCAGAAAATCAAAAGCTACGCTCAATGACGATGCTTAATGATCGCGGCCTCGGCCATGTAGACAGTTAACTCGCAAATATCCGTTACGTAATCCCCGATTCGTTCAAGGTGTTTCGCGACAAACAGCAAGCGCGCATCGCGAGTCGCGGTGGCCGGCTCTTTCGCCATCAAATCAATCAAGTCATGAAAGATTTGGTTGTAAAGATTGTTGATTTCCGCGTCACGCTTAATGACTTCTCGCGCCGCAGCTGGGTCGCTGCGAGTAAAAGCATCCAGCGCGCTCGCCAGCATCGACGACGCGATCTCGCCCATTTGCTGAATTCGGATGAGGCTGTTCAGCTCCGGTTCATTAGTGAGCTCGATCGCCGCGCGCGCGATGTTGCACGCATGGTCGGCAATGCGCTCGAGCACCGGGGCCATCTTCGTGACCGACATCACGAATCGCAGGTCGCGCGCGGCCGGTTGACGCAACGCAAAGATGTCAATCGCGCGCCGATCGACTTCTACTTCGAGCTGATCGACTGTGTCGTCATGCTCTAAAACCTCGCGGGCCTCACCGGTGTCTCTTTCCGCGAGCGAATGCATAGCGTGGCGCAGCGCGGCTTCGGTTTCGCCGCCCAGACGCAAAATCGCGTCGCGCAGTTCGTCCAATTCCTGATCAAGATGCCGGTGAACTTCAGTGCTCATCCAAATCTTCCCGTGATGTAATCTTCGGTCAGTCTCTCGTTCGGCGCCGTGAACATCTTTTCGGTGCTGTTGACTTCGATCAGCTTGCCCAGCAGAAAGAACGCCGTCAAGTCCGACACGCGCGCCGCCTGCTGCATGTTGTGCGTGACGATCACGATTGTATATTGCTTCTTCAGATCGACGATCAGCTCTTCGATTTTCGAAGTCGCGATCGGATCGAGCGCCGACGCCGGTTCGTCCATCAGGATCACTTCGGGACGAATCGCCAGAGCGCGCGCGATGCACAGCCGCTGTTGTTGACCTCCCGACAACCCCAACGCCGAACTCTTCAGACGGTCTTTTACCTCAGTCCACAGCGCCGCGTCTTTCAAAGCCTCTTCGACGCGGGCGTCAAGCTCGCTGCGGCTGGATGTTACGCGATTAATCCTCAATCCGTATGCGACATTGTCAAAAATCGATTTCGGAAATGGATTCGACTTCTGAAAAACCATTCCGACCTTGCGTCGCAAATCAACGACGTCGGCGCCGGGCGCATAAATGTCTTCGCCGTCGATAGTGACAGTTCCTTCGACACGCGTTGCCGCAATCACATCGTTCATGCGATTCAGCGTCCGGAGAAAAGTCGTCTTGCCGCAACCCGACGGTCCGATGAACGCCATGACCTGTCGTTCAGGTACCTTGATCGAAATATCCTTCAGCGCCTGCGTCTTGCCGTAATAGAAGTTGAGCTGATCGACTTCAATTTTAGTCGCGGTCGGGCCCGGCGAGGCTTGAGCGTTCACTTCGAACTTCGGCGCGGCGAATGATGCGGACGGTGTCATTGATTAACTGAATTTCTGTCGCGTCAGGAATCGGACAATGACGTTGATTGAAAGAATCAGCGCCATCAGCACCAACGTCGCCGCCCACGCCTGCGCATGCCACTCGTCGTACGGCGAGATCGCATAGTTGTAAATCTGCACCGTCAACGAGGCGATCGGCTCGTTGAGATTGCGCGGATAGAAGCGACTGCCGAACGCCGTGAAAAGCAACGGCGCGGTTTCGCCTGACACGCGCGCGATCGCCAGCATCGCGCCGGTCGCAATACCCGATGCCGCCGCTGGCAGCACGACTCCCAACGTCATTCGCCATTGTGGAGCGCCGAGCGCCAGCGCGCCTTCACGCAAGCTCTGCGGCACCAACTTGATCATCTCTTCAGTCGTCCGCGCGACGATCGGAATCATGATTAGCGCGAGTGCGATGCCGCCGGCGAACGCTGAAAAATGATTCATGCGCAGAACGATCACTGCGTAGACAAATACACCCGTGACGATGGAAGGGATGCCGGTCAGAGTATCGATCAGAAATCTCACGCCGCTGACCAACCAGCCGCCGCCGAACTCTGACAGGTAAACGCCGCACGCAATACCGATTGGAATTCCCACCACGCACGAAAGCAGCAGCAACAGGCCCGACCCAACAATCGCGTTGCCGATGCCGCCGCCTTCGCCTACGGGGCGAGGAGTGTCAATTAAAAATCGCAGATTCAATGCCGCAACTCCGCGCATCGCAATGTACGCGAGAATGACGAACAGGATCCCTACGGCGGCGAATGTGCACAGCGCCGTCAGCGAAGTCATCACTGCGCTGACTGAACGGCGCGATCGGTCTGAGCTTGAAAGAACCTTCATAATTCTGCTCCCTTCTCCCTCTGGGAGACGGGTTGGGGATGAGGGCTTAGCGCTAGTAGATGTTTCCCCTTTCCTTTTGCGAGTGAGTCTGCAAATCGCAGACTCCCTCGCAAACAATCTTCAAGAACTGGCTACCGCTAGGTCCCTCACCCTAGCCCTCTCCCAGGGGGAGAGGGAACTCCGCTTCATGCGCCTGCCGTCCTCCTCGTCACGCGCCAAACCATCACCCTCGCCATCGCATTCACTACGAAAGTAACCAGGAAGAGAATCAAGCCGAGTTCGATCAGCGAACTCAGATAAATGTCGGCCGTTGCTTCCGTGAATTCATTTGCGATGACGGACGCCAGCGTGTATGAAGGTCGAAACAGCGACGCACTGATTTCGGGACGGTTTCCGATGACCATCGTCACCGCCATCGTTTCGCCAATCGCTCGGCCCAACCCGAGAATCACCGCGCCCGCTATTCCCGGCGCTCCGTTCACCAAAACAACCAGAGTCGTTTCCCATTTTGTCGCGCCCAATGCCAGCGCGGCTTCGCGTTGCGTGTTCGGCACCGCGGCCAAAACGTCGCGCACCACCGCGGAGATGATCGGCGTCACCATGATCGCGAGAATGATTCCGCCGGTCAGCAAACCGATTCCGGTGATTGGTCCCTGAAAGAACGGCGTCCAACCGAACCAACGCGCGAGCTGCGGGTCGACATGAACGCGCAGGAAAGGCGCGAGCACGAAGATGCCCCACAAGCCGTAAACGACCGAAGGAATCGCGGCGAGCAACTCGACCAGAAACGTGATCGGCCGCGCGAGCAATCGCGGCGCCTGTTCCACCAGAAAGATCGCGATGCCCAGGCTGAGCGGCACGCTAATCAACAGAGCGATCAGCGAAGAAACGATGGTCCCGTAGATAAACGCGAGCCCACCGAACTGACCTTTGACGGGATCCCATTCGCGGCTGGTCAGGAACCCGAAACCGAACTGCTTGATCGAAAGCGTGGAATGCCAGGCCAGCGCGCTGATCATCGTGATGACAATCACAACCACCAGTAACGCCGCCCCAAACATCGCCGCACGAAAAATCGCGTCGCCGAAATTGCCGGTCGGCGAAAGCCGGCGCGACATCGATGAAATGAGGCTCGGTGTTTTGGTTCCCCCTCCCTTTGGGAGAGGGTTAGGGTGAGGGCTTAGCGTCGCAGCCATTCTTATTTTCCTTCTTCTTGCGACTCACGAACCGTAAAAGCGAAATCAAATTCCGGCCGCGCCAGTGCCCTTACCCCAGCCCTCTCCCAAAGGGAGAGGGAGACAAACCTACCGCAATGGCTTTCCACCCGAAGTGATCGAATTAATTTTCGCCTCGGACCGCTTCACGATCTCTGCCGGCAGTGGCGCGTACTGCAAATCCTTCGCGAACGCTTCGCCGTCGTGAATTCCCCACCAGAGATAATCGACGACCGTCTTTCCTTTGATCGCGTCCGGCTGGTCCTTGTAAATCAGAATGTAGGTGTAGCTCGAAATCGGATAAGCACTCGCGCCGGTCGCGTTGGTGATGGAAACGCGGAGATCGTCAGGCGTGCTTGCGGCTGAACCTGCGGCTGCGGCCGTGACGTTATCGATCGTCGGCTCGACGAAATTGCCAGAGGCGTTTTTGATCAGCGCGACCGGGAGTTTGTTCTGCGTGGCGTAAGCCAGCTCAACATAGCCAATCGTGTTCGGCTGTTGCTTGATCTGCCCGGTGACGCCTTCGTTGCCTTTGCCGCCCTGGCCCACCGGCCAATTCGGGGCTTTGTCCGCGCCAACTTTTTGTTTCCAGTCAGCGCTGACTTTCGCAAGGTAATCGGTGAAGACGAACGACGTGCCGCTCGATTCGGCGCGATGCACGACCGTGATGTCGGTTGCGGGCAAGTTCGCATCTGCGTTATCGGCTTTGATTCGCGCGTCATTCCACTTCGTGATCTTGCCGAGAAAAATGTCCGCAATAACGTCCGGCGAAAAACGTAGAGGCCGGGGCGTGCCCTGAAGGTTGTAGGTAATTACCACCGCGCCGAGCACCGTTGGCACGTGCAGCAGTTCTGCCGGCGAAGCCTTCAATTCGGCGTCAGTCATCGGCGCATCCGAAGCGCCAAAATCAACTGTGCGCGCCTGAATCTGCTTGATGCCGCCGCCCGATCCGATCGACTGATAATCGATCTTCACGTTCGTGTGCGCCTTGCCGTACTCGCTAATCCACTTTTGATAGAGCGGATTGGGAAACGTGGCGCCCGCGCCTTGCAGCCGAACTTCACTGCTCGAACCGCCGCCTCCGCATCCGAACAAAGTGATCGACAAAGCTGCGATTGCGGCCAGCGTAGTGAATTTTGAAAGTGACATTGGGGATCTCCTGTCTATAACGAAACTGTAGTTCCGGTTGTGTCAGAAGCCCGACCGTCAGGGAGGGCCGCTATGTTAACTGGCCCTCCCTGACGGTCGGGCTTCTGACACTACGTCAAAAACTGAAGACAATCTGTTCCTGCAAACGAAACTGGCGTGGCGTGAACGCGTTCAGCGGCACGAAGAAGCTGGGAAAGTCTCCGCTGTTGCGTCGCTCGTTTTGAATGTAGAGCAGGCTCTGCAAAGTGATCTTTCTGGCGACGCCATAATCGAAACGCAGATGATGCGTGCGAATGTTGACGCCGCTGTTGGTGCCGAGATCGTCGTCGGTCACTTGCGAGATCATCGAGTTCGCGCCCTTCTGCGCGAACACATACAGGAACGACACGTCGCCGCGATTCACAACTCTGCCGACCTGAAACGAACCAAGGAACGCGTCACGCTCGGGCAAACCAATGCCGATATTTCGCGCGGCTTGAACGTTGAAAACGACCGGAAACGCGCGATTGCCGCTCTTCCATCCGGCCCAATTCAAACGATAGGTCACGCGCGCGATGCGAAAACTGGGCGCGGTGTAAATTGCGCCGCCGTTCGTCGTCGTCGCGTTACCGGCGCCGGTTAATGGCCCCGAAAGCGTCAGTCCCAATCCGTTCTGAACGATGATCGGCACGCCCGCCGTCGTCGATGCCAACTGAATTTGATTCGGATTGCGATAGAGCTGAACGTCACCGCCGGCCTGGCTGCTCCAGCGATCGTTGAACTTCTGATTCAGGAGCAGCCCCTGGTGGAAAAGATTCGCAGCGCGCCCGGTCGAGCCGACTTTGTCGCCGGCCAAAGCAAGCGGGCTGCCCGCCGTCACAATCGCGACGTTCGGATTACTTAAAATGTATTGACCGGCGCGCAACTCGAGGCTCGCCGCCTTCAGTCCGTTCTGCTTGAACGACACGACATACTTTTCGTTGAAGCCGTTGAAGCGAATGTCATCGTCAAACAGAAAGCGCGAGTTGTCCGCAAAGATTTCCTGCACGCGTCCGCCCTGAAGCTGTGTTGCCTTGTTCGGGTGATAATCGATCCACGCTTCGCTGATGAAGAACGGATGGCGCGCGCTTATCTCGCCAAAATCCTGATCCATTGTCAGCCCGTTATTGACAGGCCCCGTTGCCAGCTGTCCGTGGAAACTGACTTTCGGATTGATGTCGGTGTCAAAGTTGAATCGCAGCCGGTAACGCATGCGCGCATTCTGTTGATGCGTCAGCGGCGCCAAGCCCGTCGGAGGCGTGTTGTCCGCGCCGCGAAAGATGCCGTCGAAGCGCAAACGAAAATCGCCGCTGAATCGAAACGGTCCAATCGAAAGAACCTTGCCCTCGAGTTTCTTTACGCGATCTTCGATTGGCTGTGCGTCTTTTTGAGCTGCCGGCGAATCAACCTTCTCAGTCACAACTGAATCTTTCGGGTCGGCCACAGCATCAACGACGTTTGCCTTTGCCGATAGCGTGTCGATCATCCGTTGCTGATTCGCAATTAGTTCGCGCATCGCTGCGACTTCGTCCTCGAGTTGCTTGAGTCGATCGCTGACGGTCGAGTTATCACTGCTCGGTTCGGTAACGGTTTTACCTTCGGAAACCGCGCGCGCGCTCGTCGCCTGCACTGGCTTCTCTGGCGGCGACTGTGCGGCGACGACTCCCGCGCCGATTAACATCGCCACGACGATCGCGACAGGTTGCAATCCAACGCCTTCAGAGCGCCGGCGGCTGTTCGTTTCGCTCATCATTTCGGCTCCTTGATTTGGCTTTGCGGGGGCGACCCGCTTCGAGCCAAAGTGTAGCGCGAGGGAGTTCCGAGCCTAAACGACGGGCGTTAAATCCATCTGAATCTGATATGAACTTTATGTTAACGAGAGCGCGGCGGTAACACCCGATAGCCAACATTCACAACCGTGTCGACCCGGAGCTTGTGCGGCATCAGCTTGTTCCGCAGCCGATAGATATAGACATGCAGGCTCTCGGAGTTGAACGGCTTTTCATCACCCCACGCAGATCGCCAAAGTTCTTCCGCTGAAACCACCCGCTCGATCGAGCGAACCAATCGCGAGATGATCAAGAATTCCGTGCGCGGCAAAAAAATCGATTGCCCGGCGCAGGCCATGTAGTAATTGCGATGCTCAACTCGCAGGTAGCCATCGTCGTAAACATCATCCGCGGACGGAGTCTGTGCTTCGCGATTAGTTAGTGCGGCTTCCACGACTGACATAGCTGCTCTTGAAAATGAAAAGTTAGAACACACAACGGAGGCTAACCCCCTCTCCCTCTGGGAGAGGGAATATTTCTATTAGCTTCCTGCGTTCACGACCACGTTCATTAGAAGTTGAGCCGCAACGCGAATTGAATCTGGCGGCTGGTGCCGAGGCCCACGTCGCGTACAACCGTCTGGCGCAGCAGACCAAAGGTGCCGCCCGCCGCGCTCTGCGAATAAGCCTGTCCCGGTTGAACGTTTGCGCCACTCGCCGTGCAGACGCCGCCGGCACAGCTGACTGTGGGCAGCGCGAGATTCAGACGCGAACCGGGAATATCGAAGTTCGCCCGGTTGAAGATGTTGAAGATCTCGGTTCGAAATTCGAGATTCGTCGTCTCTGAAAACTTGAATCGCTTATTCAGAATCACATCGAATTGGCGGAAGTTCGGTCCACGTAGAAAGTTCCTCGGCACGTTGCCGAATTGTCCCGGCGCGGGTGTGGTAAAGGCCGCCGGATTCAGAATCAAGCGATCATTAGTCAGATAAGGATTCACACCGGCAATCAGATCTGGCCGCCGCACATTGCGCGACGCGCCGCCACCCGGCGTGTTCACCACTGCGATGAAACCGGCGGGTAGCGGACTCGCAGCGTTAATCGTTCCCGGCAATTGCGCCACGAAGCCGTTCGGCAAGCCGCCGCATCCCGCGACGTTCGCGCATTGAATCACCACATCGGGCCGCACGACACCGATTTCCAGCGGCACACCTGAACGCGCGTTGACGATCGCGCCTACTTGCCAGTTGCCGAGAATCGCGTTGCCTGCGCTGCCAAGATCATGCTGCCTTCCGCGTCCAAATGGCAGATCATAAATCGCGCTGAAGTTGAATGTGTGACGCACATCGAAATTGTTTGAGCCCAGGTCGTAGTCGAAATCACTCAACGCTCGCGCATTGTTCGCGGCTGTGCGCGCTTCATTCGATCCAGTTGTGTTGCCGACGGAGCTTGCGAGCGTGTATTGCGAATTCAGGGTGACGCCGGTGTCGAAACGCCTGGTCAAAGACGCCTGGAAAGCTTTATAGCTGTCGTGGCCGCCGCTCGTTTTGTAGTCGACTTCCGCAAACGGGTTCTGCACCGAAGAAGTGCCTGACACGATCGAGAATTCACGAATCGTATTGACCGCGATCACTTGTCCGGAACCGTTCGTGCGATTCACAACACCAAACGAAGTAGGCAGCGTCGTTCCATCCGCAATCGAGGTCTGTCCGGGCAGAATGCGGTTCGCCACGCTGCGCAGAAACAGGTTGCGCCCCTGCGATCCGACGAATGCAGTCGTCAGCACGACGTGAGCAGGAAGCTCCTGCTGCACCGACGCCGTGTACTGATAAATCTTTTCGGGAATCGTGTAGTCAGGCGCGTAAGCGCGCGGCTGGTACGATCGATTGTTTGGATTGTTGACGAAATTCGCGACGATCGCGTTCGTGTCCTGCGGGAAGCTGCCGCCGCTGATCGTCGAGCTGATCCGGTTCGATTCAATCGGCTGAATCTGATCTTCCGTCTGGCCCGGGCCGTAGTAGATGCCAAAGCCGCCACGAAGGACCGTCTTGCCTCCGCCGAAAAATCCATTGCCGTTCGGATTGGGTGACCACGTCATCGCGATGCGCGGGCCAAAGTTCGTCTTCGAAGACGAGTAAGGATCGCCGGAAGGATCGCGGAGCACGCCCGTGACGATGTCGAACAGAATCTGGCGATTGTCCTGCTCGCGGAGCGGCGTGTAGTACTCGTAACGCAGGCCATAACTCAGCGTCAGGTTCGGCCTGATCTTCCATTCATCCTGCGCATAGCCAATGTAATAGGTCTGGCGCGCTTGCGCTTGTCCGGTTGAGCCGTTGAAGAACGGTGAAGG
Organism: Pyrinomonadaceae bacterium; assembly: GCA_035577445.1. Taxonomy (GTDB): domain Bacteria; phylum Acidobacteriota; class Blastocatellia; order Pyrinomonadales; family Pyrinomonadaceae; genus UBA11740. The sequence goes on along the minus strand of DATLVM010000081.1, from coordinate 13,177 downwards.
CGCGGACACGTCGCCAAGAAACTGCGTCGACTGAAGCGAGTTGGTTAAGAAGTTGTTGATGCTCGCCCAGGTGTAAGTCGTGCCGCCGATGCGATCGGTCCACATGCGAATCTGGCGCACCTCGCCGCCGAACTTGAAGGAATGATTGCCGCGCGTCCAGGACAAGTTGTCGATGAACGACAGCGTGTAAGGCGTGTAAGGCTGACCGCTGCCATTGGTTGCGCTGTTCGCGCGCACCAAACCGCCGGGCGTCGCCACGCCGGCATTGGCGCCCTGTCCCGGCAAAGCAAACCCGGCCACGCTGCCCGCAATGTTCAGCGAGAGCTTCGAGAAATCGATCCCATTGAAAGTCGGCGCGACGCCGTTGATCCGCGACAACGCGCTGTTGTAACCAAGCTTGAATTCGTTCAGCAGTGTCGGCGTCAGCACTGATTGAAACGCGAGCACGCCGTTCTGCGGCAGACTGCGAATCACAACGGTGCGGCCAGTAACGCCTTCAGGTTGAATGTTGTTGCCCTGGTCGCGGAAGAAGCGAAAGTAAGCCGAATGCTTGGTATTGAAGCGATAATCAAACCGAAACGCCAAAGCGGTTTCGTTCACGATGTTTGTCGCTTGACGCTGCACCGTATCGAAAAGATCGGGCCCGACGCGCAGCACCACGGCATCAGGCGCGCGGAACGCGGGAATCAACGCCGCGGTAGTCGCATTGCAAGCAATCGAGCCGGTGCCGAGCGGAGCCGCGCATATTCTCGACGCCAATCCCGGAACCGCTTCGACCGAATTGATACCGCCACGCAGACGATACCCTTCGTATGAAAAGAAGAAGAACGCTTTGTTCTGTTTGATGGGGCCACCAACCGAGCCGCCGAACTGGTTCAATCGCAGCTTGCTCTTCTGACCGATGATGTTGTCAAAGAAGTTCGCGGCATCCAGCGCATCGTTGCGGATGTATTCAAACGCTGAACCATGAAACTTGTTGCCGCCCGATTTGGTGATGACGCTGATCTGTCCGCCGGTGCCCGTTCCGAATTCCGCCGGATAGTTGTTCGAGTCAACCCGAAACTCCTGCACGTTCTCGAGGGACGACTGCAAACGGAATGGCGTCGGAACTTCGCCGTTCAGGTTTCCGGGGCTGGTATCGATAATCGCAGTGCCCTCAATTCCGTCATAACGAATTTCATTTTGCTCCACCGCGCGACCTGAGAAGCGTATGTCGCCGTATGTTCCCGATCCACTGTTGACCGATCCTGGCGCTTGCAGGTAAAGCTGGGAAAGCTGACGGCCATTCAAAGGCAGACCTTGCACCTCGCGCGGATTCACGTTCGCGCCCATCGAGGCCGAGTCAGTTGTCAGGGCCGCTTCGTTTCCAGCGACCACATAAACTTTCGCCTCGAGGCCAGTTGCTTGCAGCATTATGTCCAGTTTCTGCTCCTGACCGACCAGGACCTGAATATTCATCGCTTTCGCCGACAGACCTTGCGACGTAGCAGTAACCGTATAAGTCGACGGTCGCAGCGAAGTAACGATGTATGTTCCTTCGGTTGAGCTGATCGCAGTTCTTTCTTCACCGGTCTTATCGTTTCTGATCACGACCGTGGCGCCGGCGATGACCGCGCCGTTCTGATCCGTGAGCACACCGGCGACGCGACCGGTGTCTGACTGCGCCGGCATCGCGGCCGGCATTATCAACATCGTCGCGATTATTAACACTGCGATAGTGACCGCACGTTTCAATCCACTTAGGTGGTGCATTTGAGTCTCCTTAATTGCTGAGGGCTGTTTGTGTTGTGCGCCCAAGTTTTGAGAAATGAATTGCTGCATAGCTCGGAGCGAATCAGTCTGTGGAACTCCGCAACGCACAGAAGCAACCTGAAAATTCAGAAGAGCGGTGTAAGGCCGGAGACTACAGTGGCGCGGTTACACGCGAGTGAACGTCGGGTTAAATCAAAATTAATTCTGTGAAAAGGGCGAGATGATGGCGCGGTGAAGTTTCTATTGTTGATCGCCGGTGATTTAACACCGCGTTAACATGAACGTAACGTCGGGTAGATAGGATGGCGGCCACTTTTTGAGTCGCACAAAGCAGCCACTATGCCTTTTCATAACGAACTCAGTAATGAGATCGCGATCGCCTTGATGACCAGGGGTGATCAGAGTACGGCAGATTTGAAGAAACTGAAGGACGTCGTTCTTACCGTTCACGAAACGCTGCGTCAATTAGAAGCCCAGGCAGCGCGGCGTCGACGTAACTATCAAGAAGCGCCCGCGACGGCGAACGATCAGCGGAACAACGGTTAAGACACTATCAGACCAGCAAGTCTTATCGACGGGCAGACAAACGTTCAGCGTCGAGGCCGCCGACCAAAGTCGCGTCCCACATGGCCCTCAAGAATTCCACTTTGCCAATCTGCCAGATTTGGTTAATCTGCGGATAACTTCCTATGACTAATCACGAAACGGTTCTCGCCTTTATCCGTTCGATCAATGCGCGCGACGCTGATGGCCTCGGCGAATTGATGAGCGACGATCATCGCTTTATCGATGCGCTTGGAAATGAAGTCGTCGGAAGAGAAAAGATGGTTCCCGGTTGGCGCGGCTACTTCGTATGGTTTCCCGATTACTCGATCGAAGTTAACGAAGTGTTTGCCGGCGAGGCTCGCGCCAGTGAACAAACATTCGCGATGTTCGGATTCGCCGGCGGCTCGTTCAAAGGAGATTCAGAAGCGAGCTGGCGCATTCCCGCGGCTTGGAAAGCGATTGTGAAAGACGGCCGCGTCGCCCTGTGGCAAGTATTCGCGGACACCAAAATCCAGTTTGAGATTATTGAGCGAGGAAGTCGCTAGTTCCCTCATCCCTCATCCTTACTTTTCATCAGCTCATAAATCTTCTTTGTCGTATTGAGGTTCCGCACGGTCATGTCCTGAAATATCTTCTTGCGCGGCAGTTTAATCCAGGCACTCTGCTTCGCGTCGCTGACCTTCGTCGCCCATAACACGGTACCGCGACGATAGATCACTTCTTCGATCTCGGCCTTTGCATTCAGAGTATCCAAAACACTTTTCGAATCGATTGAGGGCCTGAGGAAAATGACGTTGTACTTCCAGCGCTCGTCGCTCCATGTCTTCGGCAAGCTCTTAACCAGCGCGGCCATTTCAGAAAAGCTGCGCACCACCACCTTGCAGCCGAGCTTGTAATCTCGCTCCAGCATGCGCTCGATCGTTTTTTCCAACTCGCGTGCATCGTCGTCCTTAGCTCTAAAAATAATATTTCCGCTGTTGATGTAAGTGCTGACGTCGGTGAAACCCTTTCGCTCGAAACTGGTCTTAAGCGAACTCATGCTGATCATATTGTTTCCGCCAACGTTGATTCCGCGGAGGAGAGCAACAAATAGAGGAGCTGTTTTTGACTGCTTCGGCATAGTCAAATGGATTAAATGACAATTATATACTCGACCAACCTGCGGTAGGGACTCTCACCCAACCTCTCCAAAGGAAGAGGAAATCGCTCAGGTTCCGCACCCCGCGCGTTACGCTTCTCTGCAAAACAGCACTCTCAAACGCAAGCAAAAATGCGATGACGAGGTTCGTCGCAATCTGACCTCAAACAGGAGAACGCAATGTCACGAAAACTAAATTCAGTTTCAGCGCTGCTCGCGCTGGTTGTCTTAATGGCTGCGGCGAGCGCGGCCATGTCTCAGGTTTCGAAGAACCCAACCCGGGGCCGCAGCAAACCCAGGTTCGCGGTCGTCGCAGTCAAATGGGACGGCAAAGTCCAACTTGCCAGAACCAAAGACCGGGTAATCGAAGTTGTGCAGAAAGCCTTCAGCGGTGAAAAGGAAGGTGGCCGGGTCACCAACGTTGAGATTAAATCTTTTGAAAAAGCCACCTATTTCGCGATTAGCATAGAAGACCAGGGAACGCTCTATCTGCAGCTAGTGCCGTCGGACGGAGGCTTTCAGGAAATCTTTCACATCGGTGACCTGAATTATCTCTATTGTTCCGGATGCAAGACTTGCGTTCTCGTCCCCCCACACCTTAGCCAGAATACAGGTCCAAGCTGCGAGTGTGAGAAGAATCAAACGGCGGACTCGGACCCGGGGGGAACGGACTGTTCGCTGCATCCTGTCCGCGCAATCGCCCAACTAACGCAGCGGTTGAATGACGAACTGTTGGCGGTCGGATTTGAAGCGACCGATGGCGGAACTTCAGTTGGTGAAGCTCCTCAGTCTAACGGAACCAATCCAACTGCCGAGACTTTGCCAAGGACGAAGGTGGTTAAGCGGCCGAACGACTAGGCGGCCGGAGCAACCACTTGAACGCGCAAGGCCCGAACCGTTCGCGGTTGGGCCTTGCCGCATTTCCGGCACGCGAGTCTTTGCCCCGGTGCGCCCCCAACGCGGCGGGTTTCGACGGCGCATCGATCGAACGGGAACTCTAACTCAACAGATAGACGACCTGCGTCTCGAGCTTCGCTTCGTCGTCGGTCCAATCGCCATAGATTTCCCAGGAGCATGCGGAAGTGCGGCCGCTTGCCGCGCGCCACGAATTGATCGCGTCATGTGCGGCCGCTAGTTTTCCATAGCTGCCGGTATGCGTGGTCATGGCGACTTCGCCCGCCGGCGTCTCAGTGCAGATTACTTCGCCTGCGCCCTCAAACGGCCGAATGACCTGCACGCCGAAGTCGACAACCATCTCTGCTTGGCCAGTTGCGGGGTGGTAGTAAACGAAGCAATTATGACCGTCGGTTCGCAGGCCTTCATGCCTGCGGAGGAATTCCCAGACAAGATCGAGCGCGGGCTTCCATGCTCTCGCAACCTCCGCAATGCGCACTCGACGCCGCACCGCGGCGAGCGGCTGCGGGCTGACGGTTTTGGTGAACACCTGATAATTCATCGTGGTTTCGCTCACAGCCTTCAATTAGGACGGAAGCTTGTCGGCACTCAGATCGCGGCGATCTGAGTCGCAATTACTCCAAGGGAGGTTTCAATTGTACCTGCCGAAGTTGCAATTGCTCCGATCTCAGTCGCAATTACGCCGATCTGAATCGCAATCGCGCCGATCCATATTGCAATTGCTCTGGTAGTGATGTTGGGCGCCGGCAGCAGTGGCATTTTAGGGTGTTCTTAATCCGCAACTTCAACTGCGATGACATCTCCATCCTGCAATTGATATTGCTCCCGCAACTTCACTTCGCAGGCGACTTCGATAATTTTCCTCCATTGCGGTTCGCGGTCGGCTTCGTCCGTCCGCAAAATGACAGCCGCCCGACCAAATACTTTGCCGGGAACAATATTAACCGAGACGTCCCGTACTCTTCCGCGTCCGAGCGTGTCGGCTTCGGTGGTAAATCAAAGGGAACAATCCAGCGAAACGTTATGCCAGCAGGTCTCATACATATATGAGACTCTGCTTCTTCGTAAAAGCAGTCCGGTGGCTTGCTTCAAGCAAACCACACCTTATCACCATAAGAAGGAGAAACTGGAATGAACGACCACGAAGTAACTATCTACAAAACAGCGGTAGCGGCTGCGCAACGAAGCGCCTCCGGTGCCGTTACCGCAGCTGCTGGGCCCGGAGCGATCTGGCGCGTCATCAACCGTCCCAATCGAGACGCGGCCGTCGCTTTCATCAACTTCGCCCCCGCGCAGAAAGCAGGGGAAGCGGCCTTTTCGAACCGTCCTGACGGGACCGTAGACACTTACTTTTTCCTCTAAAAAGTAGCGACTTATGTATTAAGGCCAAGGCTACGTCACCTTGCGTAGCTTGGCCTCAAGTCGTTTCCGCGGAATCGTGTTAAGTGTCCTTGAGACCATGTTCCACCGGGGGAAGCAAGGGAAAACTGCGTCCGGTCAAGTTACGCCTCGCACCCGCTCCCGATCAGTGGCGCTGCTGTACCACACCGGTGATGGGCAAACCAACGACGTGTTGTTTGCGAATAATAGGCCCCTCAAAACCTCCGCGCGAGAAACACTTCAAACCTATTCCGCGGCGCAATATAACTGCGTCTTGCCTTGACGATCAATTTGCGTTGCCAATCGCGTCCAACCAGACGCGTCGGGGTTCGACGGCTTCCCTGGCCGAAGGGTGTCGGGGTTGATGCGGTTGTCAGGCGGGCTTCAGGAGATTTTGGTTACATTCTTCGCCTGTGGCCCCTTTGGGCCTTCAACTACGTCGAAGGAAACGACGTCTCCTTCGGCTAGACTTTTGAAACCCTCTGCGTTGATTGAGGCGTGGTGGACGAAAACGTCCGCACCCCTCTCGCGCACGATGAAGCCGTAGCCCTTTTCGTCGTTGTACCACTTCACTGTACCTTGTTCCGGCATGGTCAAATACTCCTTTTACGAAATGATCTCTCGCCACCTTCTGCATTGAGCGTCCCCTATTTCTTTTTCTTAAACGAGAAGCCTGATCAGTCTGAGGTAGCCGCGCGAAAATCTTTCCCTTTGCGCTTTGCCCCTACCCCTTGGCTCACTTGCTCTCCCGATTCCCTCGCGTGAATGCGTCACTAGACAGCCCCTACCTGAGACAGATTTTGATTCTACATCTAGTTCATAAAGTGTGTCGCGAGGTCAACCATAAGCCTTTTGTAAGAGCGCTAAACGAAGCGTGAGCGATATCGTCACCGGGTCGCCCTCTCCGATGTAACGGCAGGCCATCTCGTAAGCGTGGGTAGCGAGATCAATGGCCTGAATCGGGTCTCGGGCTTCTTGATACCGTTGAGCTCTTAGCGTGAGTTGATAGATAGATACTATGGCTGCACGGTTCGCCGGATGCAATTCGGCAAGCGCAAGAAAACGCTCGTCACAATCAACATTTAAGCTGGCGCAAGCCTTGAATGAGGCAGAAGCTGCAACCTCCTGGCCGTCTATCAAGAATCTTTCTCCCGCGTAGAAACTGAACTGACAGCGTTGTGCTTCACTCTGAGCCAGAGCGCCGACATCATCCGGGCGGTTGATGCCAATGATCATCTCAACCATGGCGGTCAACCACGGATCGTTATAGTTGGCGGGAAGAATCAACGTGGATGACAACTCTTTAGCCCGGTCATCCTGCCCCATCCGGCGAAGACTGATCAGCATGAGGAGGAGGACTTCACGACGCAGCGGCGCCGTTTTCTCGAGAATGATTTTCTGCGCCTCAATCGAGCAGCCGATATAGTCCCCCGTCGCGAAGGCCCGAAAACACCGCTCCCAGGGCTCGCCAGTCATGTAGAGGATTTGTGATTTAAGGTTATCCGCCGGAATCTCAAGGTCTTCCTTGCGCCCGCCGAGCGACTCGAATAAGGAGGTCATTTTCTCAATGATCATGTGGAAAGTAGATACTCCATAGCCCCCTTCGTCCGCGGCCTCATAACGATAGCGTTCGCGCGCCGCTTTAAGCGTTCTCACGACATCACCGGCATAAGCAACATTATCGTTTGACTCAGGGACTCTGCTCATCTGATCCCGGCAAATCTTAACCGCGTCTAACATGTCGTAATAGAAGCTCCGGCCCGGGCCAGTATACGCGTGACGCTCAATATTTTCGTTTGCCTTCCTTTCCAGCTCATTGATGCATCGCGCAAGCTGTTTCTTAATTAGTTCATCAGACATGTTCGCCGACGCTCCACCTCTTTGAAATCGGTTATAGTTTTGAGTGTAGGTTACAGATCGCGCCCAACCTCAGAGTTAACCGGGCGGCGCGTAATCATTCAAGCGTAACCGATTACGCGTTGTTTGGTTTCGCTTCCTTTACAAACGCGCCGATGAAGGCTCTCTTTGTACTGCGATTATTATTTCACACTAATCGTTATCGTGTACCTTTGCCTTAGCTCATTCGCTCCCGACGCGGACTCCGTAGCGACAGCGCCAAGCCGATTACCATCAAAGCGAACAGAATTAGGTTTACGGTTGGTCCTAAAGGCGTTCCAGTACGAACCAGCGGGACGAATCGTAAAATCAATTCACTAGCGAGATAGTTCAGCACGAACATTACAAACATCAACGGAATCGCGCTGCGGTATCGCACCAATGCGACTACGCATATCAAACAAAAGGTCAGGCGCCAGAGCGAAGCTTGGGCGAACAGTGCCACTGCTGCCTGCGCGGCGGCGGGCGTGAAGGTGTCAAGTGGGATCCCGTCGGCGTTCCGGGCAGTATAGTAACCGTTAAAGATGACGGCCAGACTCTGCGTGATCTTCATGGCCACGACCAAACCGAAGAGCCAAAGGGCGATCTTGGATCCTCGATAGGCATTATTGATGCTCTGGGGAAAAAGTTTCTCGAACATGGCAGTTCCCTTCGTGATGACGAGCCGGGCATTCACCCTGCGTACGGAAGGATGTCGCTGAAGGTTTCGCGTGGGGGTTAACGAACCAAGTAGAGCGATTGAGCCCCGCAAGGGGCGAAAGCATCGATAGTTCAGCCTGCCCGTTAACTCGCTGTCGCCGCTTCGCGGCTCTGGGATAACCAACGACCACCACCCAAGGCTCGCAGAGCCTCGCCTTGGGCTTAGCTCCTAGCGCTGCTCCGCAGCTCCCGCTTGCACCGGAAAGGGCTAATACTTGATGAGTCAAGTATGTCAATACGCAATTCGATTCATTTTTTCTTCCGCGCGTCCCCAAGCGCACTCAAGCACGCCATCTACTCGGTTCCGGTCAGGTCGCACTTGATAGCGCGCGATCCATTGCGAATCCAGCATGGGGAGGTGATAGGTCGAACTCATGCCGCCTTCGTGTATGGTTGCGGGGTACTCGACATACTCACGGAATAGAAACGGTATCGGTCCAAATCGTTCTTGCCCCTTAACGGTGACGCCGCTGCCGTCCCGGTGCAGCACGTAGTCTTCATTTGAGATGAAGAGGGTGATTCCGAACCGGTAAAGGCGAATAGAGTTCGAGGCAATCCCAGCCTCGCCCTGGTCAGGCGCAGCAGTAATCCGCGAATGAAAGTTTGCTCGCTTGAAAAGCTTTGTCGTCAGCGCCATCGCCAGTGTTAATAAGCGATGCTTGAGACTAATCTTCGCCTTCCAGAATTGCTTCCAGTCTGTAACGTCAAACAAGAACGCTCCCGCCCATTCTCCTTTGCCGATCTCGAAATAATAGATCTCGTTGTTGCTTGCCATAGCCTGTAACATCAACCGCTCAAATCAAGATGGCCCAGCTGAGTTCGTTTCTTCGAGCAATGCTGACCAGCGACCTTGACTCGATTTCTTTGCGAAGGGTTCTATGCTTTGGGCCACCTGCGAAACAGTGCGGCAACATAACGAAGAAAACGATATGCAATCCTCAACGACAACACGGGAGGATTCCGCACATTCTCGATCAATTGAACTGCGCTGCGTTCAATCGACCCTTTAGCTTCGATCGAAGACGCTGGGTCCAGGAGCCGGACGGCGTTATACCACGCCATTCCTCTGCTCAGGCGGAATCCATAATTGGTAAGAATTTGATCGTATCCATGCCCCAGATGATCCAGCCATCTGAGCGCAGGTTCGTATCTGTCGAGGACGTTGTCTTCAATAGCTTTGATATTGCTGCCGAGCACGTCGTTCATGGTATGAAAATCATGGATGTGCGATACCTGCCGCGAATCACCTAAGCCCACGTCCACCAAAGCGAGTGGGAGATCATTTACGATATGGGCGGTCATGGCAAACACCAGGTCCTCCAAGACTGAAGTATCCTTGAGCTTGAGGACTCTAAAGACTTCGGCCCAGGCTTTCGGTGTTTCGCCGTTATGATCGAACGCGTCCAAAGCCAGAAGATAATGGCGGGCAAAAGCTTCGGCCAGGGACACAACCCACTCCGCGTCGTCAAAACCAATATCAGCGACCCTGTCGGCCAGCGTACGAGTTATGATCCCGTAAGTGTGCGTGAACACCGCCCGCGAGTCCTTCAGCTTTTCATATCTGCTTGCGTATTCGTCGAGCCGTCCGGCCAGCATGAGGAGGCGACTTTGGTAAGATTCGGTCATCGTGGTTTCTGCTTTAACCGCCCTACCATGGTGTCAGAACCCGGAGCTTCTTCTCCTCTCCCTTTGGGAGAGGTTGGGTGAGGGTCCCGACTTGTCGGGATAGCGATGGGATCATCCACTCAAGTTGCGCATTGATCGGGTCGCTACTATCTGAATGTAACGTTGTGGGCTCTCGAGGTTAGTGGGAGCGCCGCAAGTCACGCGTTCGGCGGCCACGCCGGTCGGGAACGCTGTTTCAAGTGAAATCCGCGAAATTGCTTCGGATTTCAAAGGTATTGCGCGAGGTGCGCGGGATTCTGTCACCAAGCTGCGCGGAATTCAAGCAAATTCTTTCGCGACTAGAGCAAAGTTGCGCGGAAATGAGATTCGGCTGTGCGGAGTTGCAGCTCGGCTGTGCGGAGTTGAAGATTGGCTGGACGCAGCCGGGTTTCGTTTGTCGGCAGTTGATGTCAGGTTAAGCGGAATTTGATGTTATTTGAGCGAAGTTGAAAGGCAGTTGTGCGAAGCCGAGGTCGAGTCGTGCGCCAGCCAGATGAAATGCGCGTCGCCGAAGGTGTCAGAAGCCCGCGCGTCAGCGAGGGCTACTCACGAAACAGGCCCTCCCTCACGGTCGGGCTTCTGACACAAGCGGCGGCCGCGATCGCTGCCTCAGAATCCCGCCGGTCTTTCCTTCACGACATTGAACGCGCGTTCCAGCGCGACGCCAACCTGGCCCAGCAATCCATCGTCGAACAACCTTCCGAGAATCGTGATGCCGTGCGGCACGCGGCGCGGAGGATTGAACTTCGGCAGAGGATTCGCCGGATCGGGCGCCCAGTCGCTGCGCGCTTCGGAAACTTCGACGAAGCCCGCGCGCATTGTCAGCGATGGATGCCCGGTGAAGTTGGTGATCGTCAACTGCTCATCGCGCAGCGAAGGAACGATCATCAAATCGACTTCGCGAAAGATGCGGGCCATCTCGAGGGCGACTTTGCGGCGCAAGCGATCGGCCTGGACAAAATCGACTGCCGAAAGAAAGCGCGACTGTCGAAACAGGTTGGGCCAGGCGTCTTTCACCTGCACCTTGAGTTCGCGCAGTTGATTGTTGAGCGCCAGTTCTTCGAATGACGCGGCGCCTTCCGCAAACAGGATCGGCATCAGCGAACTGTAGGGCCAGTCGGGCAGCGCCACTTCCTGCAAGCGCATGCCGAGCTTCTTCATCGTCTCCATCGCCGCGCGATCGACATCCGTCGCGGGAGATTCCTTCATCCACGGTGCGATGTAACCGACCTTCAATCCAGCCACGGAAGCATTCGCGTTAAAGTCCAGCGCGCTATGCACGCTGGATGGATCGCCTCCATCCGGATCGCTGATCGCGTGCAGCACGAGGAGCGCGTCTTCGACTGAGCGCGTCATTGGCCCAAGCTTGTCGAGCGACCAGCACAGAGTCATCGCACCCGTCCGTGCGACGCGGCCGAACGTCGGACGAAATCCGGTGATGCCGCAACGCATCGCCGGACTGACGATGCTGCCGCCGGTTTCGCTGCCCACCGAGAACGCGACGAGCGCGGCCGAAGTGGCTGCGCCCGGACCAGCACTCGATCCCGACGCGCCCTCTTCCAAAAGCCAGGGGTTCATCGTCTGCCCGCCAAACCAGATGTCGTTCAGCGCCAGCGCGCCGAGCGAAAGTTTCGCGAGCAGAACCGCGCCGGCTTCATTCAATCGACGGACGACAAACGAATCGGCCGTCGGCACGCGATTGCGAAAAGGCTCCGCGCCGTAAGTGGTCGGAATGTCCTTTGTGTCGAGCAGGTCCTTCACGCCGTAAGGAATGCCGTGCAACGGCCCGCGATATTTTCCGGCGGCGATTTCTGCATCGGCCTGCTTCGCCCGAGCCAGCGCGTGATCTTTCGTTAAGGTGATGATCGCTCGCAGCTTGGGATCGAAACGTTCGATACGCTTGAGATAAATGTTCGTCAATCGCTCAGACGTCAGCTTCCGCGATTCAATCCAACGCGAAAGTTGAGTTACGGGCGCGAAGGCGATGTCGTCATCACTCGAAGGCAATGGCTCGTTCGCCGGTTTCGATCTCACGAACTGATCGCGCAATCGCAGAGGCGGAATTCCCGGCAGCATTGGATTCCAACGCATCGCCGGCGCATCGGTGTCTTTGAGCGTTACTTTCCGTGGACCGGTGCGGCGTTCGAGGTACTGTGCGAGCGAAGTGCGCCACGTGTCGGCCGCCTGCTGCCGTTCAGTGGCCGTCATCGTCACCTGCATCAGCTTTTCAGCTTCCGCGAATGTTTCTGGCGTGACGGCTGGACCAGAGCCGGGGCCAGTGCCGAACGTCGGCGGCGCGCCCGCAGTCGTGGGAGTTGGCGAAGGCGTCTGCGCGGTTAGTGCTTGCTTCCAGGTCGCGGCGCCAACCAGCGCAGCGAGCGGAGCTTGAATCAAGAATTTGCGACGAGTGTTCATGGTGCCGAGAGATTATGCGTTGGAGGATGAACTGAGCAAGCGCTACAGAACCGCGAGCGGTAGCGAGCGGATAATGGCGCGGGTGTCAGAACCCGGAGCGGTAGCGACGGAATTAAGTGATTGTTTGATTTCTCCGCGCAGCGAGATTTGAAAATAGCCCAGCGATTTATCGCTGGGGTAATGGACCAAAAGGGCGTCTCAAGCCCGCGAAGCGGGCGACAGGGCTTTTGAATCAACCTCTGTCGCCCGCTTCGCGGGCTTTCAATCACTACTAGCCGATCTACCCAGCACTGAAGTGCTGGGCTGCTTTCAATCGCCGGCTACGCCGACGAGGTCCGCCGCTTATGACGTGGCGTGCGCACGATCGTGCGCAGCTTCTTCAGGCGATCTTCATTGTAAGGCAGCGTCGAATTCTCAATCACCGCGTAGACCCACTTCTTTTCTTTCTCGACGTAGTTGCGAATGAGGAAGACGATTTTGTCACCCAGGAATATCTCTCTCTTAAATCCAGCTTCGGCGCCGTGATAGAAGATGAACTCCTGACCTTTGCGCAACTTGCCTTTGAATGGTTCGACGACATCACAGACGATGCGCCAATCTTCATAGCCGCCGATGCGATTGACGATCTCGGCTTCGCGCACACGGACACGCGCGACAATCTTCGCCTCGTTGTAATCATGGCGGAGATAGCTTAGCGGCGGCCAGTTATCATCGTCCTGAGTTACACCTGACACGGAAAACGCCAGAAGAAAAAGGAAAGCTATTGAAACT
>DATLVM010000080.1:0-2510 GCA_035577445.1 Pyrinomonadaceae bacterium | reverse complement strand
ACCTGTTTGCGTTTGGCTTCAACGACCTGCGCCACACTCAATGCCCCACACTTCCAGCACAGCATATCTTCAGAACTAAACAAGTGGGTGGCTCCCCAACATGCGGCGCAGGCGACACCGTCGTGACGTGATTCCACGTTGCGGCCACAGATCGCGCAGGCTTGTGGATAGACGAGTGCAAGAGCGGCGTCAAAAGCACGATCGATGGCGAGTGCGAAGCTCATGAATTGTTAGCATGGCAAAGCATGAAAGATGCGGGTAAGGATGCCCGCGCTTCCAGTGGCACAGACTTCAGTCTGTGAACAGTCCCGAAGCCGATCTACCACAGACTAAAGTCTGTGCCACCTCCAAAAACAAATGCGGCCTTCCGATTTCTCAAAAGGCCGCGATTATCGCACGAGCGTGAATGCTGATGAAGCGTTATTCTTCCTCTCCTACCAGCAATCCTCTCTCGTTCAATTCCTGACACTTCACGCAATGATGCGCCCACGGCAAGGCTTCGAGGCGTTTCTCCTGAATTGCATCTCCACAGTTATCGCAAAAGCCGTAGTCGCCCCCGGCAATCCGGTAAAGCGCCGAATCGATCGACTCCAAAAGCTGCCGATCGTTTGTGGACATCGACATCAAAAGTTCTTTCGTATAAGCGTTGGCGGCCATGTCCGCCGGATCCTGCGTCGCTTCCGCGTCACGCTCGCGGCTGTAAGCTTCGGCGGCCTGCACCTGACCGACGAGGGCTTCACGCCGCTGCAACAATTTGTCCCGATATGTCTTTGCTTTCCTCTTATCCATCTGTATTAGTCCCACCCTCCAAACATCTATTTCTGATATGGCATGCCACGATTGATCGTGTAAGCCCGATAAATCTGTTCGACAGCGAGCACCCGCGCCATCTCATGTGTCAGCGTCAAGCGCGAGAGCCGCCATTTTTTCTGCGCCCGTTTTTCAACTTCGCCACTAACACCGTCCTGGCCTCCCATGACGATGGTGATCTCTTTCACCGAATCGTTTTCCCAACGCTGCACCTGCTCAGCAAGTTCGTGTGAATTCCACTCGCAACCATCCACATCGAGCAGCATCATCAAACTGCCGTCAGTGATCGCCGCGAGCAGCGCCGCGGATTCCTTTTCAATGCGTGCGCGATCAGAACCACTGAAGTCGCGCGTCTCGATCACTTCACAACGAACAAAGCGCTGGAGACGTTTCAAGTATTCCGCAAGCAACGCGCGCAGATGCTCGTCCTTTGTCTTGCCGGGCCAGATGAAGCGAAGCTTCATATCAGAGATCAGAAGTCAGAGATCAGAAGTGAGACGCAGCCCACGCCGTGAACATTACTTGAGCAGTTCCGATTTCGGGTCTTTGAGTTCTGAACTCTCCCTTCCGACCTCTGACCTCTGATCTCTGACGTCTGCGTTTTTTCTCGCCAGCCGCTCGTACAAGTTCTTCCGGCTGATGCCGAGAATGCGCGCTGCTTCGGCTTTGTTTCCTTTCGTAGCCAAGAGCGTCTCGCGAATGTACTCCCACTCGATATCTGCCAGCGTGGGCCGATGATCCTTCCGCTCAAGCTGTCGAGCGGCGACCCGCACACTCTCAGCTAAGTCCGTCTCCGTAATCTCAGAGGCCTCACAAACGATCACCGCGCGCTCAATGATGTTTCCCAGTTCGCGAACGTTGCCGGGGAAATCGTATGTTTTCAAAATTCGCTGCGCTTCGCGCGAAATCTTCCGCGCAGGCCGTCCGTGTTTCTCGGCATACGCTCGCATCAGCCGCTCGCTCAATGGCTGAATGTCCTTCTGCCTTTCGCGCAACGGCGGCGCGACAATATGCACGACATTCAGTCGGTAGAACAAGTCGTCGCGGAACGCCCGCCGCTCGACGGCATCCTTCAGGTCGGCGTTGGTCAACGCAATCAACCGCGCGTCAACTTCGATCGTTTTGCGTCCACCGAGCCGTTCGAACTCGCGATTCTCGATCACGCGCAGCAGTTTCGCCTGCGCATTCATCGTCAAGTGCGCGATCTCATCGAGCACCAGCGTGCCGCGATGCGCAGCTTCCAGTCGACCCGGCTTGGCTTCGGTCGCTCCGGTGAACGCACCTCGCTCGTAGCCGAATAATTCCGACTCAAGCAGCTCACCCGGCAGAGTCGCGCAATCGATCTTGACGAGCGGCTGGGCGGCGCGCGCCGAACGCGAATGAATGAACGCCGCCAGCGCATCTTTGCCTGCGCCGGATTCGCCGGTGACGAGCACGTTCGCGTCAGTTGTCGCGACGCGTTCGGCGAGGCCAACAGCCTCGCGCATCGCATCCGACAGGGCCACGATTTCGATCATTATGCTTCTGTCAAAGAACCGGTACGCGCGAGATCGTCGCTCGAAACATCGAGACGTCTCGCTTCGCGCCAGAGCCGCTCCAGGTCATAGAAGCGACGCGCCTTATCATCAAAAACGTGCACTACGAAATCGCCGTAATCGACCAGGACCCACTCCGCGTTTTGATAACCTTCGACGCGCGCG
>DATLVM010000079.1:0-3098 GCA_035577445.1 Pyrinomonadaceae bacterium | reverse complement strand
CACTGCTATCAACCAGATTCGCAGTCAGTTGGCCAAAGACGTCAAGCTGCCGCCGGGCATGACTGTCGAATACGGCGGACTTTATCAGGAGCAACAGGGCAGCTTCCGGGAATTGATAATTTCGCTAATCCTCGCGGTGATGCTGGTCTTCATCACCTTACTGATTGAGTTTCGATCGTTCGCGCATCCGATCGCTATCGTCACAGGCGCGGTGCTGGCGCTCTCAGGCGTGCTGCTCGCCTTGTTCATTACCGGCATGACAATCAACGTAGTATCGCTGATGGGTATGATCATGATCGTCGGCATCGTCGCCAAGAACGGCATCCTGATGCTCGATGCGGTCGAGGATCATCTGGCGGCCGGTGACACTCTGCGCGAAGCGCTCTTGCGATCAGGCCGCAGGCGATTTCGCCCGGTGCTGATGACTTCGCTGGCGGCGATGCTCGGCATGCTGCCGTTGGCTTTGGCATTTGGCGCGGGATCAGAGTTGCTGCAACCGCTGGCGATTGGCGTCATCGGTGGTTTGACGATCGCGCTACTCTTGTCGCTGGTGGTTACGCCTACGGTCTATGCCATGTTACGAAGAGGAGATCTGCCAAGATGAGAATGAAAGTTTTTGCTACGCCGCTGCTAGTCGGAGTATTGTTCTGCATCGCTCCGGCGCAAGAGAGAAAGATCAATCGATCGCAGTTGCCGCCCGCGGTCGAGCAGACAGTCGTAAGGGAAAGCGAAGGCGCGACGATTAAAGGCTTTGCCAGCGAGGTCGAGCACGGCCAAAAGTTTTATGAAGCATCGCTCGTCGTCAACGGCCACACGAAAGACATTCTGATGGACCGTCAGGGCAACATCGTTGAAGTCGAAGAGCAGGTAGCAATGGATTCCTTGCCTGCCGCCGTCCAGGATGCGTTGAGGAAAAGTGCCGGTCGCGGAACAATATCCATGGTTGAATCATTAACGAAGAATGGTCAACTAGTCGCGTACGAAGCTCACGTCAAACACGGCTTGCGACGATCTGAGATTCAAGTCGGACCGAACGGCGAGAAATTGAAGCGGCCTGAATAGGTCTCGCCTACATCAAAAGGAGAAATCATGATCACCATGAAGAGCGCAATCATTGCGATTTTTGTCGCGGTAGCCGGTATGCAAAGCGGGACGGGATACAAAGTCGAGACAAAATACTCAGTGCCCGGAAACGGCGGCTTTGACTACATCACGATCGACAGCGCCACGCGACGGCTCTATGTTTCGCACGGCACCGAGGTCAATGTGGTTGACGCCGATAACGGGAAGTTGATCGGGACGATCACCGATACGCCCGGCGTTCATGGAGCCGCGATCGCGTCTGAGTTCAAGCACGGCTTCACCAGCAACGGCCGTGAAAACAAAGTCTCGATGTTCGATCTCGACACGCTGAAAACGATCAAGAAGATCGATGTCGGCAAAGGCCCGGATGGAATCTATTACGATCCGGGAACCAAGCGCGTCTTTACCAATAATCATGGCACCCATGACATTTCGGCCATTGACGCGAAGACCGGTGAAGTCGTCGGCACCGTGAAAGCCGAAGGCGACGGCGAATCGGCAGTTGTGGCTGACGGCGTCGTGTATCTGAACATCGAAGACACCAGTGAAGTGATTGTCTTCGATCCCAAGTCGCTCGAAGTCAAACACCGCTTCCCTATCGGCGTCGCCAAAACTCCGACTGGTCTCGCCTATGACGCCAAAACGAAACGCCTCTTCATCGGCTGCCGCAATGAACCAAAGCTGGTGGTGATGGATGCGACTTCAGGCAAAGTCATCAACAGTTTCCCCATCGGCCGAGGCGTCGATTTCGGCGGGTTCGATCCTCAGGCTAAATTGATTTTCATGTCGTGCAGCGAAGGCGTGCTGAGTATTTTTCATGAGAAGTCGCCCGACGATTATGAAGACGCAGGCGCAGTGAAGACGAAGACAGGTGCGCGCACTATGGCTTTCGATTCCAAGACGGAAAAGATATTCTTACCCACGGCCGAATACCTCGAGGCGCCACCCGCAACCCCGGGCGGTCGACCTCAGCGAACGATCAAGCCCGACTCGTTCGTGATTGTAGTTGTGAGTAAGTAACCAAGTCTCTCCGGAAAGACCAAGGCAGTACCATGAGCTTTACTAATCGATCGATTTCTCTAATCGGTATTAGTGTGCTTGCGCTCATGCTCGGCATTAGCTTGAGCGCAGCCGCGCAAACCCCTTCGCCAACTCCGCTCGCATCGCCATCGCCGACTCTCGAGCATGAGTTCTTCAAGAATGTCCTGCGCGATCAGAAAGCGATCTGGACCGCGCCGTTTCATCTGCATCAACGCGACGCGCGGTGGCTCGCGCCGATAGGACTCGGCACGGCAGCGTTGATTGCGACGGACCAGCAGACGGGCGATGAGATGGCCGAATCGACTGGCCAACTCAACGCCAGTCGCATCGTAAGCTACGCCGGATCGGCTTACGGCGTAGGAGCGGTGGCCGGAGCTTTTTACATCGCCGGTCGCGCTGGGCACGATCCGCGAGCGCGTGAGACGGGCGTACTTGGCGCGGAAGCCCTGGTCGACAGCGCCATCGTGGTGACCGCGCTGAAAGAGATCACACAACGCACGCGCCCATCAGGTGGCCGAAGCCGCAGCGACTTTTTTGACGGCGGCTCTTCCTTTCCTTCCGGTCACAGCATTGAAGCATGGTCATTGGCCACGGTGATCGCGAACGAGTATCACGGTCGTCTCGGTGTTCAGATCGCCGCATACGGAATTGCCAGCGCCGTGAGCGTAGCCCGCTTCACTGGCCAGAAGCATTACTTATCTGATGTGCTGGTGGGCAGTGCGATGGGTTATGGAATTGGTAGGTACGTCTACCGGACTCATCACCGGACGAGTTCTGCCAGCGGCGATGGCAACGAAGAAGAGGAAGCGTTCTGGGAAAGCCGACAGAAACGATCGATATTCGTGACGCCGGTGTATTCCCGGATGGCGCACGCTTACGGCGCAGCAGCGACCTGGAGTTTCTAGCAGGCTGCCGAAAAGTCCTGTTCCCTCTCCCTGTGGGAGAGGGTTAGGGTGAGGGTCCGAAGGATAGCG
>DATLVM010000078.1:0-3193 GCA_035577445.1 Pyrinomonadaceae bacterium | reverse complement strand
GTCTACAGTGTCACCTGATTCAGCCTTCTCCGGTTTAGGACTGGCTTCGGGCTCCTTGGCTTCTTTCGGAGCTGCCTCTTTCTTGGCCTTGGGCTCGGCTTTGGATTCACCGGCGCCCGCCTCTTTCGGAGCGGCTTCTTTCTTAGTCTTCGCCTTCGGCTCTTTCTGTTTGCCCTTGGGCTTAGCCGGCTCGGCTTCCGCAGCTTCAGGCTTTTCGGCCTCGGCCGCTTCCGCCTCGACTACTTCATTCTTGTTGAGTCCCGCCGCGCGGGCCGCATCAGTCAGCGCTTTCACCCGGCCGTGATAAAGATACCCGCCGCGATCAAAGACCACGCTCTCAACTCCCGCCGCCAGCGCGCGCTCGGCGATCGTCTGGCCGATCTTTTTGGCTGCGTCGATGTTGCCGCCGCTCTTCACGCCCAGACTCTTCTCAGTCGTCGAAGCTGACGCGATGGTCTTCGCCTTTTCATCATCGATTAGCTGCGCGTAGATATGATTAAGACTGCGATATACGGCGAGCCGCGGGCGCTCAGTCGTACCGCGCACTTTGCGACGAATGCGGCCGTGGACAGCCGTTCTTACTTCTGCTCTGTTTCGATTAGCCATCTCTAATTCATTGCCGATTGCCAATTTCCGATTGCCAATTCAACCAGCGCCAGCCGCCAATTGGAAATCGGCAATCGAAAATCGGAAATGTCATTTACCGGTCTTGCCCGGCTTCAATTTCAATTGGACGTCAGCATAACGTACGCCCTTGCCTTTGTACGCATCGGGCTTGCGCAGCTTATGCATTTCCGCGCAGACCTGCCCAAGCTTCTGCTTGTCGATTCCCGACAAGGTCAAGGTCGTCTGATACTGCTGAATGCTTCCCTTGGTCGTCAGACGTTCCGCCTTCGCTTCGATTCCTTCCGGCAGAGGGAATTCGATTGGGTGCGAATAGCCGAGCGCGAAAACGATCTTCTTTCCCTGGACATCGGCCTTGTAACCAACACCGACAATGTCCATCTGCTTGGAAAAGCCTTCGGTCACGCCGACAATCGCGTTGTTCGCGAGCGCGCGTGCCAGCCCGTGCAGCGCCGCCTGCTCTTTGGAGGTACGCTCCGCGACGAGTGATTCGTTCTCCTGCTTGAAACTGATCCCTTCAGGAATCGGAGTCTTCAGCACGCCCTTCGTGCCCTTCACCTCGAGTTCGCGATCCTTGATCGTAACGGTGACGCCCTTGGGAATGGTTATCGGTTTTTTACCAATGCGAGACATAAATTCATTTCCAATTTCCGATTTCCGATTTCCGATTTGCCAATTGAAAACCAAATCAATCGAAAATTGGCAATCGGCAATGTTAGTAGACTTCTGCCAGCACTTCGCCGCCGATGTTTTCCTTCCGCGCCGTCTTGCCGCTCATCAAACCCCGCGAAGTCGAAACTATGTTGATGCCATAGCCCCCGAGTACGCGCGGAATCTGGTGCGAGCCGACGTACACTCTGCGACCGGGACGCGACACGCGCGCCACGTGCGTGATCGAAGAAGTCCCGCGCGCGTCGTAGCGCAAAAAGATACGCAGCATTTTCTTCGCGCCATCTCCCTTGAGGACGAAGTTATTGATGTAGCCTTCCTCTTTCAGGATGCGCGCGATTTCCAGCTTCAACTTTGACGCCGGAATGTCCACGCGCGAATGCTTGGCCGAGACCGCATTACGAATTCGCGCCAACATGTCGGCAATAGGATCAGTCATTCCTTAAACTCCAAATCGTCAGTTGTCCGTTGTCGGTGGTCAGTTGTTTCGGTCGCCAGGCAACAACTGACAACTGACTACTGACAACCGACGCTTTACCAGCTTGATTTCACGACGCCCGGAATTTGTCCGGCTAGCGCCAGTTCGCGAAAACAGATGCGGCACAAGTGAAACTTGCGCAGGTACGCCCGGGGCCGACCGCATCGCCGGCAACGCGTGTATCCGCGCGACGAGAACTTCGGCTTCCGATTAGCTTTCGCGATTAATGATTTTTTCGCCATTCTTATTTGCCCTTAGCTCTTGGCCGCTTACTGCCTAAAAGGCATTCCCAAACTCTTCAAAAGCGCCCGTGCCTGATCGTCGTTGCGCGCGGTAGTCACGATCGAGATATTCATCCCGCGCAGCTTATCGACTTTGTTGAAGTCGATCTCAGGAAAGATCAGCTGCTCGCGAATTCCGATCGTGTAGTTGCCGCGTCCATCGAAAGCCTTCGGTGACACGCCGCGGAAATCCCTGACGCGCGGCAACGCCACTGAAACCAGCCGATCAAAGAATTCATACATGCGCTCGCCGCGCAGTGTCACCATCACGCCGATCGGCATTCCCTGTCGCAGCTTGAAACTGGCGATCGACTTCTTCGCCTTCGTAATCACCGGCTTCTGTCCGGCGATCGAAGTCAGTTCGGTTGTCGCCGTGTCGAGCACCTTCGCATTCGCGATCGCTTCGCCCATGCCCATGTTCAGGACAATTTTGTCGAGGCGCGGCACAGCCATCGGGTTCTCAATGCCGAACTCCTTTGCCAGCGACGGCGCGATTTCCTTTTGATAACGCTCTTTAAGTCTTGCCATTGTCTTTGTTCGACAAACTTCAGTTTGTCGCTACTCTTCGTCAGCTAATTCGACGACAAACTAAAGTTTGCCGGACTATTTCTCGATCGAGTGCCCGCTGGCAGTCGCGACTCGAAACTTCGTCCCGTCGTCGTTCTTCTGATAACCCACGCGCGACCCCTTGCCCGATTGCGGATCAACGATCTGCACATTCGAAATATCGATCCAGGATTCTTTGTCGATGATGCCGCCGCCGCGATTGCCCGCAGCCTTCTGGTGACGCTTGATCACGCCGGCGCCTTCCACCTTCAACTTGCCTTTAGTGGGCGCCACAGCGAGTACCCGACCGCGCTTTCCTTTGTCGCGGCCGGCGACAACGATCACCTGATCGTTCTTCTTAATCTTTGCTCTCTTCGTTCCCTTCAAACTATTCACCTCGCAAACTAAAGTTTGCGCTACTTCAGATAACTTCCGGCGCCAGCGAAACGATTTTCATGTAATTCTTGTCGCGCAGCTCGCGAGCTACGGGTCCGAACACGCGCGTCCCGATCGGCGTTCCATCTTCCTTAATCAGCACCGCCGCGTTTTGATCGAATCGAATATAGGTTCCGTCGCGGCGACGAACTTCTTTGCG
>DATLVM010000077.1:0-7014 GCA_035577445.1 Pyrinomonadaceae bacterium | reverse complement strand
ACCGTCGTCTGCACATCAAAATTGCGCTGCTCGATGCGATCAATGCCGAAGGCGCGCCGCGTCCACGTAACGTTGTGATTGATGTAAGGCGTCTCGCGTCCCAACTCATTCGGCTTGACGATGAAGTTAGTCACGTACGCGGGAATAATGACGGTGCCGACGATATAGACGACCAGGGGAATTGCGAGCGCTCCGATCAGCACGCGCAGCTTTCTCATCGTGAAGGCATTGATCAGACAAATGACGGCGGCGACGACGAGTGCGATCGCCACCCAAGTGAGCGCAGGAATCAGGTGGTTCGCTTCGACGAAACTTACGCCAGAGAACGTCTGATGATCTTCCCAAAGAAACGGATAGCGCGAGAGCAGGAACCGCCAAGCCAAAATCACCAGCCAAATTGCCAGGGGAATCGAAACCGCGCTTAAGCTGGCTCGCCTGGCTTTTCCGGAATCGCCGCCGCTCGACAGTCCCTGTTGGGTCATGGCCAGCGCCGCGTAAATCACCGCGGCGACCAGCGCAATAAACACCAGGTACAAAATCCATTCGCTGATTGCGTCGTAAACCGGCAGCGTGAAGAGATAGAAGCCTATAGGCTTGTTGAAGATTGGATCAGCAACGCTGGTGGGAGCCTGATGAAAGTAAAGGGCGAAGATGCGCCACGATTCGCGCATTCCTAAGGCGGCGACCACGCCGGCGATTGCCGAGACGATCCAGGCCAGGGGCCGCAGAATTCGCGCCGGCGAAAAATTTACGGGCTGTTGATTTATATAAACGGTTCGTTGGCCGAATGAGAAATCGGCAAAGGCTTTCTGAATCAACCACAGTGCGCCGCGGAGAATTGCCGTGGTCGCAATCAGGAAGATCAGAAACAGCTCGAGCTTAACCCTGAAGATAAACCAAAAGACCGCTGAGTACCCGAGCGATCCAAACCAAAGCGCCGAAAGATAAATTGAAATAGCGCGCGATCCCCCGATGAAGAGAATTATGATCGCGGCCAGCAACACCCATCTCCAAACTCTGCGGCGGCGCGGTTTGGTACGACCGACGTCAATGACGTCGCCGTCTCGATCCGTCGAAATGGTTTGGCTCATGTGCGATTAGCATACGCGCAAACGATCTAACGTCAAAGACCATTTAAACAATTGGATCGTCTAACGAAGATGGGCTGTGTTGGAGCAAAAAAATGAAACCGAATGCGTTGGCCTTGCGTTGCCCGGAATGGTAGACTCGGATTTTGTTTTAAGCCGTAATGCTTTCAGAAGGAACTACTTTACAAGGACGTTACCGCATCGTGCGGCAGCTCGGCCAGGGGGGCATGGGCGCCGTTTACGAAGCGGTCGATGAGCGTCTGGACACGATCGTCGCGCTGAAGGAAACGTTCTTTGCCGACGAGAAGTTGCGCAAGCAGTTCGAGCGTGAAGCGCGTCTGCTGGCGCGACTCCATCATCAGGCGCTGCCGCGCGTCAGCGATCACTTCAACGAAAGCGAGGGCCAGTTCCTGGTAATGCAGTACGTCGCTGGTGAAGACCTCGCGGCGATGTTGACCCAAAGCAATGGGCCTTTTCCGGAAGAGGAAGTTTTGCGTTGGGCGGATCAACTTTGTGACGCGCTCGATTATCTGCACACGCAGGATCCCCAAATTATTCATCGCGATATCAAGCCGCAAAATCTGAAGCTGACTGCCCGCGGCCAAATTGTGCTGCTCGATTTTGGCTTGGCGAAAGGATCGGCCGGCCCGATGACTGCGGTGACTACGTCGGCCAGCATCTACGGCTATACGCCGAATTACGCGCCGCTTGAACAGATTCAAGGCAAGGGAACTGATCCGCGCAGCGACATCTACGCGCTGGGCGCGACGCTGTTTCATCTGCTGACGAACCTCAAACCGGCTGATGCATTGAGTCGGGCTGCGGCCATAGTAAACGGACAAGCCGATCCTCTACCACTTGCGAATCAAGTGCGACCGGATGTTTCCGCTGGGACCGCGCACGTGCTCGCGAAATCATTAGCGCAAAGGCGTGACGATCGTTTTGTGAATGCGACCGCGATGCGTGAAGCGCTGCGCTCGGGCGATGTTGATGCGACCTTGGCGAATGCGCCAACGCTGGTTGCGCCGTCAGGATCAAATTACCGCAGCGCGAGCACAGTTGCGAACGAACCCGCGACGCGACTGATCGGCGATCAGACACAGCGAGCTTCTTCGCCGTCATTCTCGAGCGAAGCGAAAACCCTGGTGGCTGGTGAAGCGACCAACGTGCGAACCGTTTCAGGAGGCAACACGGCGACCGTCGCAAGACCAGCAGCGAGGCGCAGCATGATGCCGTGGATCGGGGCGGCAATCTTGTTGGTGTTGGTGGGTGGCGGCGCTCTGGGCTTTTACGCTTATCGCAATCGTCAGGCGCAGAACAACGCGGCGCAACCGGCGTCAAATAATTCACCAGAGCAGGCCGCGCAGCCGACCAACACCGCGTCACCATCGCTTGAGGCGAATAATCCGAACCCGAATCCAAATCTGGACGAAAAGGCCAAGAGCGCCAAGTCGTCAACCGCGGAGAAGTCGAAGAGTCAGTCATCAACGCTGAGCACGACGACCAAGCCCGAGCAGAAGGCGGAGTCTGTGCCGCCGGTTGTGCCGCGGCCAGAAGACCCCGTGCACGATCCCAATCGCGACCCGAACCGCGATCCAAACAGGGCGCGCGATCCGAATGGGTTTCCGCGACAGCAAGATTTTGATCCGTTTCGGGGGCAGCCGCGTCCGAGCCCGGGCGGGCATCCGCCGAACATTCGCCGGATGAGGGACGGCTCGCAAGTGCTCAGAAATCCTGATGGATCGTGGGTCCTAATCAAACCGAACGGCGAGACACGCGTATTTACGCCGCCGAAGAAACCTAAGAACCCGAACCTGAATCCGCCGAACAAGCCATAGAGTTCTGTTATCCGCCATTCTTTACCGCTCAGGAGTTAAGCAATGAAGAGAACGCTACGCATGTCTCAAGTGATGTCGATCGTCATAGGCATCACCGTTCTGTCAATTTCGTCACTGCCGGTTGTTCGTGCCGAGACGGATACGCCGCCGGCGGCCGTAATTCGAATCACGCCCCCGGCGCCTGTGTTCGACGATGCGAAGCGGCTTGAGGAGCTGGCCGCGCGTCGCAAACAAGTCGCGGAAACGATCGGGCCAAAATCGATGCTCGTTCTGTTCAGCGCTGAGCCGCGCGTCTACACGAACGACGTCGATTTTCCATTCAGACAAGAGAACAATCTTTTCTATCTCACCAATCTGAACCAGAAGCGCATCACGCTCGTGCTGATGCCTTCGCAGAACCCTTCCGAGGTTCTGTTTGTGCCGAGACGAAGTCCGGCGGCGGAGACCTGGACCGGTCACATGTACAGTCCGGAAGAGGTTGCGCAGCTTTCGGGCGTGAAGGAGATTTGGGAAGCGAGTGAGTTCGATCCGTTCATCAAGGCAGTTCAAAAACACGAGAATTATCAACCAAAGCCTGAAAGTGTGCTGATGTCGGCGCGCTCAACGCCAGACGCACCGGCCGCCGAATCGAGCCCACTGTTTCAGGCCGCGGAGGCGAAGCAGGCGTCCGTGTACCTGCTGGCGAATCCGCCGGGGAACGCTCAGTTCGAGAGTCGTGAATATCGTCAGGAACAGCGACTCGCGGCGGCTTGGCCGAAAGAGAGTGGCTTCAATGTCCAGGCCGCGTTTCCGATGTTCGCGCAGATGCGTCTGAAGAAATCCGCGATGGAACTCGAAATTCTTCAGCACGCGATCGACATCAGCATCGAAGCGCACCAGCGCGCAGAGGCCTTCGCGTCGCAAGCGAAGTGGGAATACGAAGTTGATGCGCAGGTGGCGTATACGTTCAAGCTGCGCAATGCGGACAACTGGGGTTATCCCGATATTGTTGGGTGCGGGCCGAACGCGACGACGCTTCACTACGAAGAATCGCAAGGGCCAGTCAAGACGGGGCAGCTCATGCTGATGGATGTCGGCGCTGAATATGGTCATTACTCGGCGGATGTGACGCGAACGTTTCCAGTCAACGGGAAATTCAGCAAGGAACAGGCCGAGGTTTACCAGGTCGTTTACGACGCGCAAGAGGCTGTCGCGAGAGTTTCTAAGCCGGGCGCGACTCTGTCAGACATAAATCGCGCGGCGACGGAAGTAATCAAGGATGGATTGTTGCGGCTCGGCTTGATCACGGATCGAAATGCAGACTGGCAGTATCGGATTTGGTTCATGCACGGTACGGGACACTGGCTCGGGATGAATGTTCACGATGTCGGCGGAGGTGCGGCGTTTGTGCCGGGCGTGGTATTTACCAACGAACCAGGTATCTATGTTCGTCCCGATGCGCTCGACAACTTGCCGAAGAACCCGCAAAACGAACAGTTCATCGCCGCCATCAAACCAGCGTTCGAGAAATACAAAGGCATCGGCGTGCGCATCGAGGACGATATGGTCATCACCGATACCGGCGTTCGATGGATGACGGCGGCGCTCCCGCGGAGCGTTGCCGATATCGAAGCGTTCATCGCGAAAGCCAGACGCTAGACCGTAGTTGAAAATCGATTGAGCTTTGCTATTTTAGGGGCGGCTTCGGTCGCCTCTTTTCTTAATTGCCCGGAGAGTCGAATGAAAAACCTAAAGTGCATTAGTCGCCATCTGCTTATCGCCGTCGCAGTGATTGTTTCGGTTAACTATGGTTCGGCGTTTGCCCAATCACCTGAGCCTGCCGATAAGGAAAACGAAGTCCTCGCCACGCTCTGGGTGCAACAGTCCGGCGAATACCGGGCGCTTTGTTACCAGGCTTACAACCTTGCGCACATGTTGCTCGATCGCGACTTGCGCAACCATCGCCTCAGAATGCGGCGCGCGGTCATCGTCGATCTGGACGAGACGGTTTGGTCAACCAGCACTTATGCAGCGATGAACATAAAACAGCGAAAGGGTTATCCCGAGGGTTGGGAGGCGTGGATGCAGCGAGCGCGCGCTACTGCGCTGCCGGGCGCGGTCGAATTTCTGAACTACGCGACTTCGCAAGGTGTGCGCGTGTTTTATGTGACTAATCGCAAACCCGTAGCGACGGAAGCAACCGCACAGAACCTCACGCGACTTGGCTTTCCGAGGGTCAACAACGAAACGTTATTGATGCGCGACGACCCTTCGGTCGAGAGCAAAACGAAGCGACGGAAAACCATTGGAGCGAAATATCATGTCGTGCTGCTGATGGGTGATGACCTAAACGACTTCGACGAAGTGTTCGAGAAGAGCAAGACCGTCGCCACTCGCCTGGACGCAACTGATCGTAACAAGTCTCAGTTCGGAACTCACTTCATCGTGACGCCGAATCCCATGTACGGTAACTGGGCGAACGCGCTCTACGAATACAATTTCAAACTCTCAGAGAAAGCGAAGTCAGAGAAGCGACATAGCCTGTTGAAGGATTGAGCCGGGTCTTGGCGAATGAAGAGTATTTGCCGGTCGGTGAGTTGATTTCTCTTTGCGCTCCTTTGCGACTTTGCGTCTTGGCGTGAACCAGCCTTTTTGTACGATCGATTCTCTCGCAAAGACGCGAAGGCGCAAAGAAACGCAAAGTTGGCACTATTTGCCGTTTTGCCTCTTCGCGGCGGCGGCGACTTCTTCCTTGATCTCGCCTTCCAATCGTTCGCTCTTGATGTCCAAACGCAGCCGGTTATAGATGCTCATATACTGGTTCGCGATCCAGACCACTGAGAAGAACGCAACAACATAGCCGCGCCAGTCAGGGAACAGCAGACGGAAACGCGCCATCGCGACGAAGAAAAGCGCGACGTAGTGGCTGAAGCAGTATTCGCAGGTTAGGAGATAAAAGAATTTTCGTTCGTACCAACGACGGCAGTTCTGACTGCGATCGACGCAGTATTGATGAAGTTCATGGAAGATTTGTTCGTGCGTGACCGTCCAGGCGATGCAGGCGACAGGAACGGCGAGCAGAAACAATTCGACGAATTGCAGTCGCAGTGATGGCATGAAGCCGAAATAACCAGCACGAACCGTTCCGCTGATACGCAATCGGCCGCCGAGCAAAACTCGACGGCCGACGTAGGTTTTCAGGACGCTTGGTTCTTACTGTTGGTTGGGAGTGCTCCAGGTTTCCTGCTTGGTTGCGTTGTAGAGAACGCCGCGCGGAACCTGACCGCCGGCGGCGATTCCGAAGAACGCGCGCTGTCGCCCATTCGAGTCGTTAGCCGCCACGCCTGATCCGTTGCCGGTGGTCCCGCCGAACATACCCAGCCACACGCGTTCGTTTCCTAATGAGTCGCTGACGCTGACACCCGACTCGCCGTTACCCGTGATTCCCATGAAGGCGCGATCTTTTTCGTCGCTGTCATAGATCGAGACACCGGGAAGTCCGTTGTTGTAAACGCCCAGCCATACGAGCGATTTTCCGTTCGCGCCGTCAATCGCAACCGCCGGCTTATTGCCCTCGCTGATGCCGATCCACGCGCGCTGTTTCAGGTCAGGCGCCCAAAGACTGACAGTGGGCTGACCTCCGTTGGTGATTCCAAACCAAGCCTTCTGGTTATCCGCAGCATCGTAGAAGCTCAAACGGGTAACATCTTCAGTAGTTATTCCCAGGCGCGATCGTTCTTTCTCGTTCTTATCGAAAAATCCGAGCCCCGCCTCGCTTTGGCCCCACATGCCGAGCCATACACGCTCTTTTCCAGTGGCCTTATCCTTGATGCTCAAGCCGGGTCGCCCCGAACCGTCTGGTCCAAGCGTCGCCATTGTCTGGCCGGTCGAATCGACGAGCACGAATCGTTCCGCCTGAAGCACGTCGAGCGGACGCGCGCCCATGAAGAGCGTCGCCCCCGCGGCGAGCAGAACCAGTACGCCGAGAATTTTGAAGGAACGGTTTTGTCGCTCGAGCTTTTCCAGGCGCGTCACGAGCAGTGAAAAATCTTTTTCGGTATTCATTGTTCAGGGGTCCTCCGTTTTTGAGATGAGAACTGTCTTCGGGT
>DATLVM010000076.1:0-13473 GCA_035577445.1 Pyrinomonadaceae bacterium | reverse complement strand
GCGGTTAGTCCCGCGACTCCCAACCCAAATTCACGTCGATTCATGGCCGCTTCAATACTCGATTGTTGAAGTCTTGGCAAGCCTGTTTCTGCTGAGTTTGTTATCATGCGGTCTCAAACGTATGAACCTGTACGACGAATTCGAGTGGCGTGGGATGCTGTACGAGGCCACGCCCAATCTTCGCGACGTGCTCGCGAAAGAGAAAGTCACCGCATACATCGGTTTCGATCCGTCTGCTGCAAGCCTGCATGTCGGATCGCTTCTGCCGATTATGGGATTGGCTCGCTTGCAGCGCTTGGGCCACACACCGATTGCGATTGCCGGCGGCGGCACAGGTTTGATTGGCGATCCCAGCGGCAAGACGAAAGAGCGGCAGCTTCTAACGTTGCCACAAGTCGAAGAAAATCTGATCGGAATCAAGGAGCAGTTAAGTCATTTCCTGGATTTCAACGCCAAAGATAATCCCGCCCGCATCGTCAACAACTACGATTGGCTGGGGCCGATCACGATGATGGAATTCCTGCGCGATGTGGGCAAGCACTTCACCGTGAATAGCCTGCTCGGCAAAGAAGCGATCAGCCGCCGCCTGGAATCAGAGGAGGGAATTTCGTTCACCGAATTCAGCTATCCGCTGTTGCAGGCTTACGACTACCTGACGCTTTTCGATCGCTACAACTGCATTTTGCAGATGGGCGGGAGCGATCAGTGGGGAAACATTCTCGCGGGGACTGATCTGATTCGCCGTCTGCGCGGCGCGCGCGCCCATGCGCTTGTGTTTCCGCTCGTGACCAGTTCGTCAGGCGTCAAGTTTGGCAAGACCGAAGCCGGCGCAGTCTGGCTTGATGCGAAGCTGACTTCGCCGTATCGCTTCTATCAGTTCTGGCTCAACACAGACGATCGCGACGTGATTACGTACCTGAAGTTTTTCACCTGGCTGCCGAAAGCAGAGATCGATCAGTTAGAGCAGAGCGTAAAGAGCGCGCCGAACAAACGCGAAGCTCAACGCCGTCTGGCCCGCGAAGTCACGGCAATGCTGCATGGCGACACAGAGATGGAGAAAGCTGTGCGCGCCTCTGAAGTCTTGTTTGGGAAAGAGATAAGTGGACTGAGTGTCGACGAGATCATCGACATCTTCGCCGATGTGCCGTCGACTGAGCTTGATAGATCGAAAGTCGAGAGCGACGGATTTACGCTGAGCGATGCTCTCGTTCTGTCAGGACTGGCACCTTCGAAAGGTGAAGCGAAGCGTCTGGTCCAAGGCGGCGGCGTTGCCGTGAATAATGTTCGAGCCGATGAGGTGCGGAAATCGATCTCAGCTTCGGACTTTATTGACGGTCAAGTGTTGGTGCTGAGAAAAGGCGCGAAGCATTATCACCTGATTAAGATCGGAAATTAAGTCCGCGCCAGCGGACATTTGAGAGTAGCCCAGCCCTTCAGGGCTGGGAAACCGGTCTATTTTTCATATTAAAGCCCGCGAAGCGGGCGACAGGAGCTTTGATAATCCGATGCTCTGTCGCCCGCTTCGCGGGCTCTTTTCCTTTTTCACATCCGATCCCCAGCGCTGAAGCGCTGGGCTATCTAAAATGCTCCATTCTCGTTCGGCGAATCCTTCGGCACTTCCATTCCTACATCCCACAGTTCCGCGATCTTCTCGCCGTCAAATCTGAAGATGTGCACAACTGCGATTGCGAGTGTTTCGGGCGCATGCTGCACGCGCGAATGGACCGCGACCAAATCACCTTCAGCAATCGCGCGTTGGACGTCGAGCTTCGTATTTGGAAACTGCTTGTGCGCGTCAGCCATCCCCGCTTTTAGAGATTCCGTATCGCCGGGAAAGTAGGCGTTGTGATGGCGAAAGTTTGGACCGACCAGACTGTATGCCTCATCGACTTTTCCTGTAGCCGCATTCTTCAGAAACGAAACCGCTATGTCCTTATGGCTCTGCATTGTGATCTCCGAAAATCATTGATGGCTCCGGTAAAAATGAATGCCGAGGCAAACGATACCAAACACGAATACCAGGACGCTCATCGTCAGATCGAAAGCAGGCGTTGCAGCGCCTCGCGATCGTGGGCCAAGAAGGATCTTACCCGTTTGAGAAAAATAAATGACATTCACCAGACCGAGCGCCATGCACAAAACGCCGCCCCGGAGCCAGGGAAAAGTTTTACGAGGCCGAGTAATCTCGGATCGATTATCGGCCGGTTGCGATTGCTCAGAGGCTTGATTTCCAAACGACATTCTATGTTACTGCTGGCCGGAGGCCAGTCTTCCGTTAATCGTCGCGAACCCGACTTCAAACGTCAGACACGAATCTCTGCCGCAAATAGGTGGAAAGATCAGCCACCTTCACGCGCTCCTGCTCCCACGTGTCGCGATCGCGCACGGTGACAGCTTCATCTTCCAGCGATTGGTGATCGACCGTGACGCAGAACGGTGTGCCGATTTCGTCCTGTCGCGCGTACAACTTTCCGATGCCGCCCGTGTCATCATAGACGGCACGCATCACCGGCTGCAGCGAGCGCTTGATCGCTTTGGCCATGCCCACGATTTCAGGTTTGTTTTTCGCGAGCGGCAGCACGGCCACTTTGATCGGCGCCATCGAATGATGAAGCTTGAGGATGACGCGCGTCTCACCCTTGTCGTTGGTTTTCTCTGAATACGCGTCCATCAAAAGCGCGAGCACGGTGCGATTCACGCCGGCCGCGGGCTCAATCACATAAGGATAGAAGCGCTGCTTCGTAGCTTCATCAAAATAGGAAAGATCATCGGTCGAATCGGGATTGATCCGCTTCCCTTCCGCGTCTTCCGGTTTCTTTGAATGGGTTTTGAGATCGAAGTCCGTGCGGTTCGCGACGCCCATCAACTCGTCCCATTGGCGTTCATCCTCTTCGCGCTCTGGGAAGAAGCGGTACTGAATATCGACAGTGCGCTTCGCGTAATGCGCCAACTCTTCTTTCGGTTGTTCGTAAAGGCGAAGGTTCGCGCTTGAGACACCAATGCTCTGAAACCACTGGTGACACGCGTCGATCCATTCCTGATGCGCGGCTTCGTCTTCGCCCGGTTTGACGAAGTACTCCATCTCCATCTGTTCGAACTCGCGCGTGCGAAAAATGAAATTGCCCGGCGTAACTTCGTTGCGAAATGATTTGCCGACCTGCGCGACACCGAAGGGAAGCTTGCGCCGGCTCGTGTTCAGCACGTTGAGAAAATTGATGAAGATTCCCTGGGCGGTTTCGGGGCGCAGATAGACGAGCGATGACGGATCATATTCCCCCAAATCGGCGTCGATTTCCGCGGTGGCGCCGACGTGAGTTCTAAACATCAGGTTGAAGGGGCGCGGTCCAGCCCAGTTTGACTTTCCACAATTCGGGCATTTGATTGACTCACGGTGAAAAACCAGGGATGTCAGGGTCATCCCTTCGCTAAACTCTTCCGTCCGGCCATATCCAGGATCGAGTTTGTCCGCTCGAAAACGACTATTGCATTCTTTACAATCGACCAACGGATCGCTGAACGTCTCTTCATGCCCGGAATATTTCCAAACCAGCCGGTTGAGAATGATTGACGAGTCGATACCTTCGATGTCGTCGCGTTCGTAAACCATCCAACGCCACCAGGCCTGCTTGACGTTGTTATAGAGTTCGATGCCCATCGGGCCGTAGTCCCAAGCGCTGCCGAGGCCGCCATAGATTTCGGAAGATGGATAGACGAAGCCGCGACGCTTCGCGAGCGAGACTATGGTTTCAATGTTAGGTGCAGACACGGATCAGTGAATAGTTAATCGTAAACTGGGAATAGAAGAGCGAAGCGCGAGTGTAGCAGAAATTAGCCGCGGATTAACGCAGACGACATGGGTCAACGTGTCGGAAGCCCGACCGTCAGGGAGGGCCACTGGTAACGCAAGGCTCTCTGCTGAAATCATTTGATTGCGTTACTAATCGAGCCCTCCCTCACGGTCGGGCTTCTGACCCTTCCGACACCATGCTCGCCAAAAAACAAAAGCCACCCGCACTCGCAGGTGGCTCGTAACTTATCACCTAACAGGCTTGCGGCTGCTGATAAGTCCTGATGAGGCTCCCCCTAGCCTCGTTCAGAACGCCTTATCAGCAGCCTCGCCTTTTATGCTCTCCGACTGATTTAACAGCAACTCCGTTCCCCCGAAAGAGCCGCCATCGCTCAGATGTAAAGCGCCTCCCCCAAAGCGCCTTGCAACTTCAATCAAAGAGCCTGACCCGATTAACTACCCTTCTGCCTTTATTTCGTTGGAGGGTTCAGCAACGAGCGTGCCAACTGCGGCCGCAACGGGAATAATTTTTTGGAAGCTGATTTTCTTGGAGAATTCTGAGAAGGTCGGCAGGCTGCACAATGAAGCTCGTCCGCCGAAACGCCTTTCTTAAAGCGAGCCTTGTAAGTGTTTAGTACAGCGAAAGGAATCTTTTGAATTAAAACCGCTCGGAGGACAAACGGCGAACGGCTGATTGAGTGACACAGGGCGTCCATTACAGAACCGCGAACCGTAGTGAGCGGGATCAAGCAAAGGCGTTCGAGACCAAGTTTGATGGGAACGGGTTTTTATCTCGCTCGCTACTGCTGGCGGTTCTGAAATACGGGTCCCTTTGCAAGATGCGCGTACCGCCGTTAGAAGTTCTCAGGGCGGAAGGGCCGGCCGTAGAGCTCTCGATAAAGCCAGCCCAGCACTCGCACTTCAGCAGTGCAGAGCGTCTCGAGCCAGCAGTCAATCAGAAACTCGCGACGCGTGTTCGCCGCCGGAATCTTCTGCGCTTCGGTGACAATCGATGAAGCCGCATTCATGTCGAGGTCATACGCGGATGAGACTCGTTCAGTCGATTGCGATGCCTGATTCAAGGCGTTCAGCAGTTGCGCGATCCAGCCGTGCAGTTCGCGCTCATTCGGATGGCGAGCAATCGACTGAATGATTCCGATCGCCAGTCTGTCTTCAGCGTGATTGAAGTTGAAGACGTCTTCACCGGCGTTCTGGCTTTGCTGCTGCTTCCAATGAAATAGCTCTTCGACCTTCGGATGCTTGATGACCGCAACGCGCTGGTCGTAGTCAAGGAACCATTGAATCACGTCTGGGATCGAATCGTAATCCGGCGCGCCATACTCGTCGCGAAGCAGGGCCGGCCCCTCAGAGGTTTCCGTTGTGCTGTGGGCGTTCAATGGTGATTGATATCGAGTGTAAACGAGGCGCGCACTTCGCCCACGCGACGCCCTTGTCGATTGGTTATGATTGTTGGCGAGTATTTCTCCAGGTTCTTCAGATGGTCTTGAGACAGAACGCCGAGTTGGCGCAGCGCATCGATTACCGCGGGCGGGCGCGCACGCCGATCGTCGCCGTCTTCGATCTTCAGGGCGAACCCAAGGCCATTTGGCCATTTGTCGGACGGTAGAATTCCGACGGTGTAAACGCCCTCCGCACCAATCTTAGAAATTAGTCGTCCCTCGCCCGCCATGATCAATTCCGTATCGAGGCGATCCTTGGTACCGCCGATCATCAGCGGGAAATCGATCATCGCTTGAACGATTCGCTTGCATGCGTCGCGAACGTTTTCCGAAATGTTAGCGAGAGGATTGACCAGCCGCGCATACATCAAAGCCATCGCTCGCACTGAAATCCCAAACACTGGAACGCCACACCCGTCGATGCCGATCACGATATCGGCAACCGGAACACCTGAGAATTCAGCAACAGTTTGCAGAATCATCTGCTGCACAGGATTGTCCAGTTGGTCATACGTTTCTGTGGGTGCGCCAAGATGTTTGGCCAGCGCGAGCATCGCCGCATGTTTACCCGAGCAGTTGTTTTGAATTGGCGTGGGCAGCCGGTTCTGGCGAATCAGTTCGCGCGCTACGTCAATGCTGTACGGCTCGTGGGCTCCGCACTTCGGCGCAGTCTCATCCAAGTCAATCTTATCCAGCATCGACTGCACGGTCTGAACGTGAATTGGCTCGCCATTGTGCGAGCCGCACGCGATGGCAATCTCTTGTTCAGTGAATCCGAATGCGTCGGCAGCGCCCGAGGCAACGACCGGCAAAGCCTGAAATGGTTTTCCGGATGAACGGAGGTAAGTGACGTTGTTGGGCAAGCCAAGCGTCGCGACAGTTTTGTCGAAAGGATCGACGGCGATGAGATGGCCGAGGTGTTTCGATTCAATAAGCGGTCCGCGCCAAACTTCGACGAGTTCGGCAGCGCAGTCAAACCCATTCTCCCCCTGAGCAGGCATGAAGGAGCATCTTAACTGGTTGCACCCAGAAAATCGAAAAGCGGGAGTAGACGGGTCCGATCGGAGCGCGGCCATCTTGGCCGCCTGAGCGCGAAGCGCGAAAAGCGGGAGCGCGCTGCGCACGCTTTGCGGGCAAGGATGCCCGCGTTCCCATGTGCGCCCTACTGGTTTTGCTTGGCTCCCGGATCGATGGTGATTGTCGATGGAACCGTAGTCACGCGACGTGGTGGCACGGAAGCGTTCTTTCGCTTTCCGCCACGTTCCAAGACCGTCAACTTCACCGCCCGGCGACCGAAACGCATAGCCTCGCGCGCAGTTGGCGTCCAGATGTCGACGCGGCGGCCTTTCACCGCACCGCCCGTGTCCGCCACGACGTATTCACCGCTGAAGTCACCCGCATCAATCCGGACGCGAGTGCCCAATGGCAACACTCTCGGGTCCGCAGCAATGACTCCCCGCGCGACTGGCTTGCCGCTGGCCGTGCGACCGCGAAGGCTGTAAGCCGTCGCCGTGTAATTTTCAGCCAGAACTACCGGTTCAGTGTCCTTTACGACAGGAACTGCCGATGCCGTGGTCGACGGTTTCGCATCGACCGGCATCGCCGAATTCGCATCCTTCACTTCCGGCGATTCCGTCGTTCCGGTTGCGGCGTTTGCCTGCGGAACTGTTGACTGATTCGGTTGAGCTGGTTTGGGATCTTGCTGCTGAATGTAGGTTCTCGAGTATGAAATTACTGAAAAAAGTAGAAGCACACTTACCGTGCTTCCAATAAACGTGGACTTCTTCATTAAATCGGGTTTCTCCTGTCCCAGGTTTTATCCAACCTTTCAGAAATGGTCGCGCGAGCGTTGGCTCGACCTTCGGCCTAACGGAGATTGACGCCAGACTGAAGGGCGTCTGTCAGCCGAATTGGGGACTAACCTTTATGCGCCGCTCTGAAAGAACCAATCAGGCCAACCCCTGCGGTAGCGGGTGGGTATGATTCCTTGAAATTGTCCTCAAAAGAAAAGCGAACCATCTGTTCGAAGGTTCGCCTGTGACACGAGCAAGAGGCTAGCATGCGGATTTTGGCAGTGTCCAGCGGCCGGAGGTGACGTTTGGCCAAGCATTTCCCTGCCCCTCCCGAAGAAGTCGGGGTTTTTCTTAGTAAATTCGCAAGGTCACCTTAAATTTGTCCGAAGTCAGGACGGTCAACTTTACCGGTTCAGAAGTCCAAAATAGGGCGCATTGATATATTTGACTCAGCTATCGACGGAGCTAGTCGCGGTCACTCGAATTAGAGTTGAAGCTGCGTCAGCAGCGTTCATAACTAAGCCCCAGGCGAGGCTCCGCGAGCCTCGGGGTTAACGAACCAAGTAGAGCGATTGAGCCCCGCAAGGGGCGAAAGCATCGATAGTTCAGCCTGTCCGTTAACTCTCTGTCGCCGCTTCGCGGCTCGGAGATAACCAACGACCACCACCCAAGGCTCGCAAAGCCTCGCCTTGGGCTTAACTATGTCCGCTGCTTCGCAGCTCCCGCTTGCAGCCGGTAAGGGCTAGGTACTTGATGAGTCAAGTATGTCAATACCCAAAATAGGCGCTTAGAGGACAACTTTGATAACTGAACCGTGAAGTTCGGGCGTCAGGAGTTGAGCCTCGGAAGCTCAAACTCTAATCTCGGAGCCTCAAACTCTGATCTCGGAAGCTCAAACTTCAATCTCGGAGCCTCAAACTCTAATCTCAGAGCCTCAAACTCTAATCTCGGAAGCTCAAACTCTAATCTCGGAAGCTCAAACTCTAATCTCGGAGCCTCAAACTCTAATCTCGGAGCCTCAAACTCTAATCTCGGGGCCTCAAACTTCAATCTCGGAAGCTCAAACTTCAATCTCGGAGCCTCAAACTCTAATCTCGGAAGCTCAAACTTCAATCTCGGAAGCTCAAACTTGAACCTTGGAGCCTCAAACTTCAATCTCGGAGCCTCAAACCTGAACGTTGGAATCTCATGCTTGAACCTCTCGGGCTCAAACCCTAGCCGAAAAAGCCCCCACTTGATTGTCAGTCCTTAACCAAGCCCGCGTACTTTTCCACCAATTTCTTCTGGCCATAGCCGGGGAAGCTGACTGTCACCTTGATCTGGTCGCCTGAGCCCTCGCGGCGGAGAACGAGCCCCCGGCCGTATTTGGCGTGGCGGACGTAGGAACCGGGAAGGAAGTCGGCGTTTGGGGATGGGGAGCTGGCCGCCGGCTTACTTGAGCCCGGCTGACCTCTGTGCGCACTTTGGACTTGGGACTTGGGACCTTGGACTCTCGACCCACCGATCTGTGCATCCCGCTTCCGAAAGAACTCGGCGATGGAGTCGACGCTGTTGTACGTTTTACCCGAGAAATTCCCAGCAGGTCGCCTGGCGCTCTCGCGCTGCGCACCGGACGCCGGCGCCACGCGATATTCGGCCAAATCCTCGTCATACTCGTACTGGAGCGCATCTGACGAAGGCTCCAACTTGTGTGAACCCCGCGCGAACGACAGCCACGAACGGCCCCGCGAAAGATCGTCTATTAACTCGATCGGCATTTCGTTCAGAAACTGCGACGGTTCAGAGGCCAATTCCTCGCCATACACGCGGCGCTTCACCGCGTGGGTGACGTAAAGAATCCGCTCGGCGCGCGTCATCGCGACGTACGCCAGCCGCCGCTCTTCCTCAATGTCCGATGAATCGCTCAACGAACGGGAATGCGGGAACAGCCCGTCCTCGAGTCCAACGAGAAAGACGACCGGAAACTCCAAACCCTTCGCCGAGTGCGCCGTCATCAACGTCACCGGCACATCGGGTTTGTATTGATCGGTGTCGGCAACCAGGGCGGAGTGATCCAGAAAGTCACGTAAGCCTTGCGAGCCTTGCTCGTCATAATCGACCGCAGCGTTGACCAATTCCTGCAGGTTTTCGAGACGCGCCTCTGCTTCTTCGCTGGCCTCCGCCTTCAGAGAATTTTCGTAGCCCGTGTCGAGAATTGCCGCTTTCACTAAATCCGAAACCGGTGAAGTTGATTCGATTGTTTGACCGCTTGAGGCTTCCTCGGCCGCGTCTTCGTAATCGTGATCGGGAGGCTCGTCGAGCCGCAGCACGCCTTCAACCTTATTCGCCAAGCCCCGGACGATACGTTGAAAATTCGCGAGCGCCGCGGCCGCGCGCGACGATAGCGCCCGCTCGTCGGCAGTCAAATCCGAAATCGCGTCCCAGTAAGATATGCCGAACTGCCGCACTCGATTCTCAATTTCGTCCAGCGTCATCTTGCCGATGCCGCGCGGCGGAGTGTTAATGACGCGCTGCAAAGCGATCGAATCGTGCGGGTTCATCGCCAGCTTCAGGTAGGCGATGATGTCGCGAACTTCCATCCGCTCGTAAAACGAAAAGCCGCCGACGATGTTGTAGGACAGGCCAAAACGGCGCATCGCCTCTTCGAAGACACGCGATTGCGAATTCGTGCGATAGAGCACCGCCGCCCGCAGATCGGGCTCACGCCGCACGTGCTCTTCGATTTTCGAAGCGACGAAGCGCGCCTCTGATTCGGCATCCAGCGCCTGGTAATAACGAATCTTTTCGCCGGCGGGATTCTGTGTCCACAGAGCCTTTTCTTTGCGCTCGATGTTGTGCTTGATGACGCCACTAGCCGTGTCCAGAATGTTCTGCGTCGAACGATAGTTCTCTTCCAGCCGAATCACCTTCGCGGACGGAAAGTGTTCCTCGAACTTAAGAATGTTCGTAATGTCCGCGCCGCGCCAGCGATAAATCGATTGATCCGGATCGCCGACAACGCAAATGTTCTGCTGCGCCTCTGTAAGCAAACGAATCAAAGCGAACTGAAGCTGGTTCGTGTCCTGATACTCGTCCACCAACAGATAGTTGAAGCGATCGTTGTAGCGTTCGCGAACTTCCGGCACATCGCGCAACAGACGCACTGTCTTAATCAACAAATCATCAAAATCCAGCGCGTTATTCCGGTGCAGGCGCTCTTCATAGAGCTGAAAAACTCGCGCAATCGAGGCACGCCGCTCGTCTACAAATTGCGCCTTTGCCGAAAATGCTTCGGCGTCTTCGCCTCGATTTTTCGCGCCACTAATTGCTGCTTGAACCGATCGAGGCGCGTACTGCTTGTCGTCAATTCCCAAGTCACGGAGGCAGTTTCGCGTGAGCCGCACCGTGTCGTCCTGATCGTAGATGGTGAATGACCGCGTATAGCCTGCCTGCAACGCTTCGATGTCTCGCCGCAAAATTCGCACGCACAGACTGTGAAAAGTTGAAATCAAAGGCGCGCTGCCAAGCTCCAGACCTTCGATCAGTTTGCTGACGCGACTGCGCATCTCTTCGGCGGCTTTGTTGGTGAACGTCACCGCGAGAATATTTCGCGGCCAGACACCGCGTTCAGCGATTAGATAAGCAATGCGATGCGCAATGACGCGCGTCTTGCCGGAACCCGCGCCGGCCAGAATCAGCAGCGGCCCGTCCCCTGTCTTCACTGCTTCGCGCTGTTGTGGATTGAGTTGCGAGAGAAAATCAGTCATGAACTATGTGTACATTTAAGCACACGATCCGTGACGAGCAAACTAGCAGATGCAGGAAGTTTTGTGTAAGGCCTGCGCAGAGGTGAATGAACAACAGTGCTTCAGTGTCGCTTGAAATATTGAACGTCCCGCTCGTGTTTCTCAGCAGCTTCCTTTGTGCCGAACGTGCCAAGGTTGCGACGCTTGCCGGTTTTGGGATCTTTTTTGCGCGAATAGAGGCGATACTTTCCCGACTTCAATTTTCTAATCATGATGCTGAACGAGTTAGCAATTTGTCTGCCGCTATCGGCCATCGACTACCGCGCGCAATCTCTTGAACAACTTCACCAGTTCGGGCAATTGATAATTCGCATTGAGGCCGCTGGGATTAGGTAAAACCCAGACACGCGCGTCGTGAATTCGTTCAGGCTGTTCCCCAACCTTAGCCTTTGGTTTGGCGAAGGCGTGACGGTAAGCTCCCACGCCAAGAATCGCGACGACCTTCGGGCGATACCGCTTAACTTTTGCGGCGAGCCGCCGCCCGCCCTCGATAAAATCATCTCTGGTCAATTCAGCCGCTGAGGTCGTCGCGTGCGGCACAACATTGCTGATCCCAATTCCTGATTTCAGCAGCGCACGCTCTTCAAACGGCGAGAGCTGCCGGTCCGTGAATCCTGATTTGTGCAGCGCCGGCCAGAATCTATTTCCCGGACGCGCAAAGTGATGACCAACGGCGGCGGTGTAGAGTCCAGGATTGATGCCGCAGAAAAGCACGCGCAGATTTGGCGCGATAACGTCGGGCAGCGTCTTTCCGGCAGCATCGATAAGTTGCTGCTTAGTCGGCTTGAAGGGTTTGCTGTCTGACATTGCTGTCTTAGACTAACGTTCAAACCATCACGATGACTACCCGGCGAAACAGAAAGCAAATCGCGAAGCAGGCTAGAGCATCAGGCATCTGCCGTGGCGCACGCGAGATTCGAATGCCCGCGGTCATCAAACCGATGCTGGCGACCCTCGTCGACGAGCCTTTCTCCGATCCGGAATGGATATTCGAAACAAAATGGGACGGATTTCGATCGGTCTGCTTCGTAAAGAACGGCAATGCTCGATTCGTCTCGCGGAACCAGATCGAGATGACGCCGCAGTATCCCGAACTCTCCCACTTGCCAAAGCAAATCCATGCGAAAGAGGCAATTCTCGACGGCGAAATCGTCGCCCTCGATAAGGATGGCATGCCGAAGTTTCAGCTGCTCCAGAACAAGCTGCGAATCCGCAGCGGGTCGTATGCGCACGCGAGCAAGGCGCAGATCGTCTACTTCGTTTTCGATCTGCTGTATGTCGATGGCTTCGACTTGATGAACTGCTCCGTGGTCGAGCGCAAGGCGAAGCTCGCAGAGATTCTGCGACCAGCAAACTTCATCAAACTCTCAGACCACCTTGAAGCTGACGGTGAAGAGTTCTTCCGTCACATCGAGAAATTTCATCTCGAAGGAATGATCGCCAAGCGGGCTGCGAGTAAGTACGTGCAGAAGCGCACGACTGATTGGCTCAAAGTCAAAACGGTGATGCGATCGGAAGTCGTGATTGGCGGCTACACTCAGCCTCGCGGCGCGCGCTCTTATTTTGGTTCGTTGGTCGTCGGTCTCTATCGTGGCAAAGATTTGATTTACGTCGCACACAGTGGCGGAGGCTTTGATGAAAAGACTCTGGCGAAGCTCTATCAACTAATGCAGCCGTGGAAAACCAACGAGTGTCCGTTCAAGGTCAAACCGAAAACCAACGAACCCGTGCAGTGGGTGAAGCCTCAGCTCGTCGCCGAATTGAAGTTCTCAGAATGGACGGCGGATGGAAAGATGCGGCAGCCGATCTTCCTCGGGCTGCGCGAAGACAAGAAGCCGACCGATTGCCGTTTTGAATTCGAGGGCGCCACGGACAAGGCTGTCGCGAAGGCAGAAAAGCGCCGAAAACGTTAGGAATTCCACCGATTGTCCGAATTTGCAGAGTCTAGGCGTTGGGGCGCATCAGCCCGCGAAAGATTCCCTGAATCGATACCCGCGAGGCATGCACGCGCATGGGTTGAAGCTGTGAGTTTGAAGGCCGCAACTCAACTTCATCTCCGAACCTGAAGAGTCGCTTGAGCGTGGCGCGCGCGCTATCGATCAACGCTACTACGATTTCACCATCACGCGCTTCGTTGCGACTTTCGATTAAAGCGATATCACCGTCGCAAATGTGCTCGTCAATCATCGAGTCGCCCTTGACGCGCAACGCATAGATTCGTTCCGGTCGCACACGACCGAGCAGAAAGCGCGGCACGCAGATCGTCTCGATGTCCTCGATCGCATCAATGGGAACGCCGGCGGCGATCTGTCCAACGAGGTTCACCTCGCACACCGCATTGGCAGTCGTCTCGCCAAGATTTAGATCGAGAGTAAATACGTCATCGCCATGTCCTCTTTTAATCAGTCCTCGCTTTTCGAGCGCGGCAATGTGTTTGGCGATGGTCGCTTTCGAACTCACCCCGAAGTGACGAGCGATCTGGGCGTATGACGGTTGATGTCCGTGCCGGGCGAGAAATCGAGTGATGTAATCGAGGATCTCTTTCTGGCGTTGGGTGCGTGGTAGCATTGGGGAAATTTTTTAATCGTAACTAACCTTGGATTCTAAGCATGCATGTCGGAAATCGTCAAGACTTATGCGCACACTTA
>DATLVM010000075.1:0-8955 GCA_035577445.1 Pyrinomonadaceae bacterium | reverse complement strand
TGGGATCTTTCACCTCGCGCGTGGCCGCCCGGATCAATTTCCAAAGCGAGGGCACGGACGAAGCGCCGTAATTGGGACCGTTGACCGCAACATCGACGTTGAGATACGCGACACCCTTCTGCTGTAACTCTGCCGCGTTCTCTTCGGCCCACTCAGTCGAGCCGATCAAGCCATACTCTTCCCCGTCCCAACTGCAAAGGATGATCGTGCGACGCGGTTGCCATCCGCTCTTGAGCAATTGACCGAACGCACGCGCGGCTTCCAACATTGTGGCAGTGCCGCTGTTTGGATCCACCGCGCCAAACACCCAAGCGTCACGATGATTGCCCATCACCACCCAGCGATCTTTTTCTGTCGTGCCGGCGATTCGCGCTTCGACGTCCCACAGAGTCCGCGACGCGTAATCCATGTCAGTCTTTAAGTGAACCCGCACATCGTTCGTGCCGCCCACGTGATAAGGAAAAGGAAACGCGCCCTGAAAACCTCTCGGTCGCACCGGCCCTTTTAATGGTTCGATCAGCTTGCGAGCTTCATCGTACGCGAGCGGCTGCACCGGAATTCGCGGGATGTCCGCGTAGGCTTCCTGCAAACTGAGTCGCGGCGTGCCGGGAATCGCCGGCTTGCCGGGCGTCAAAGGATCGCCGGGATACTGAAAGAGGAACTGCACTGATCCACGCTGCCCGGCGGCAACCGGACGCCAAGGGCCTTTCGGATAAACATCGCCTTGCGCATAACCGTCATCAGCCGGATCTGAATAGATGATGCAGCCGGCTGCTCCGTGGTCCTGCGCAACTTTCGCTTTCACACCGCGAAAAGAATTTCCATAACGAACGATTACGATCTTCCCTTTCACGTCGACGCCGGCCTTCTCCAACGCTTCATAGTCGGGAGGCAATCCATAATTCGCGTAGACCAGCGGCGCAGTTACATCGCCAGTCGCGGCGTAGCCGTTGAAGAGCGGCGTGATCTTTCG
Source organism: Pyrinomonadaceae bacterium (assembly GCA_035577445.1). Classification (GTDB taxonomy): domain Bacteria; phylum Acidobacteriota; class Blastocatellia; order Pyrinomonadales; family Pyrinomonadaceae; genus UBA11740. The sequence goes on along the minus strand of DATLVM010000075.1, from coordinate 7,982 downwards.
ATTCGATGAAGTTGGATCTTCTTTAATGACTGCTTCACGAACTGAGAGACGTTCGCGGCGCGGAGCAATCAACTCAACAATCGGGTCGGTCCTGGGATAATTCAGCCAGACTTGATACTCCTTCAACTCCGCCTGCAAACCACTTGAGCGCATTTGATCGCGAACATAGACCGCGGTTGCGTAATCCTCTTTGGTGCCGGCGATGTGCGGTTCAGCCGTTAGCCTACGAAGATTCTCGCGCGCCGAGCTTCCCGCGGGCACACTCTTGAACTGCTCTTCAAATCTTCTTTCAGCGATGGACGCTTGGGCAGAGAAGCCATCGATGCCGGGCGATTGCGCGAGAGCCATTGTGTGCAGCCCGAAGATGAGAAGTGAAATGAATGATGCGACGAACGCTCGAATTCTCTTCATGAAAATCTCCTGCCTCTATGTAAGTCGAATTAATTGAACCAACTCTGACGGCTTCACGTAGAATGCTCTGAGGAGAAACACAATGGAAAGCCGTTATTATCCCGGTGTCGAAGCTGACGTAGTCAAACTCATGACGCAGTTGCGCAGTCTGTTCGACGAAGACTACGACGTCCAGACTGAGCAAGTATCATCAACTGCGGTGCTGCAAGCGCGCAAGTCTAGCACGTTGCGCGATGTCACTGGACTGTCGGCCGCGCTCACCATCAAAGTCACGCCCGAGGCCGGCGGCACGCGCGTCGAAATGGGCATGCAAAAGTGGTTCGACAAAGCTGCGATCGCTGCCGTCGCGTGGGTCCTGGCGGGACCACTGATCGCGCTGCCTGCGCTGGGCGCTTACTGGCAATACAAACTCACCGAGGACGCCTGGAAAATAATCGAAGCGCACATCACCCGCAAAGCCGGCGGCTATGTTCCGCCGATGCCGGGACGCTGCGGCACATGCGGCGCGGCGAATACGGCTGGCTCCGCGTTCTGCTCTTCATGCGGCGCTAATATGCGCACCGCATCGTGCGCGTCTTGCGGAGCTGTGCAGAAGGATGCAAACGGGCGCTTCTGTAACTCTTGCGGCAAGCCGCTGGCGTCAGTATAGCGACATCGCCATGCCTCTTTTCCGCGTAACGGTTTGTGAGTATAGTAACCGTAATGAGTATCGAACAGATTGCTGCTGAAGCTTTACGCCTTTCACCAAAACAGAGGGCTCTTCTCGCTGAGTCTCTCTGGGAGAGCCTTGGCGATCCTTTCGAGTTGCCAGCAGAGATCGAAGACGAAGAAGCTCTGCTCCTCGCAATCGAACGAGATCGGCAGATCGAATCAGGCGAAGTAGCGCCCATCTCTCACGACCAACTTATGGCAAAGCTCCGCCAATGATGGTCGAGTACCACCCGTCAGTAGGAGCAGAAGTCGACAATGCCCGTAAGCATTACAACAAAGAACTACCCGGTCTTGGTGATGAGTTTGTTGAAGAATTCGAGCGCCAGATCCTTCGTATCGCGTCAAGTCCCAAACAGTGGTCGGTGATTCAGCAAGGCATTCGACGCGCCTTGCTCAAACTATTCCCTTACGTCATCTATTACAAGAACGTCGCGCCCGATCGTATCTGAATCACGGTGGTCAAACATCAGCGTCGACATCCGCGTAATGGTATCGATCGCGCATAGTCATTTCCTTAACATGAGCAGACGCAACCTTCATCGCATACAAATAGCCATTCTCTCGATAATATTCTTATTGGCTGCGACCATCGTTGCGCAACAGAGAGAGCCCGATGAAGTCATCAAGGTCAACACTGACTTGGTGGTCTTTGACGCGCAGGTAGTCGACAAGAAATCAAAGCGCATCATTGGAGACCTCACCAGAGACGATTTCGCTGTGACCGACAACGGCGTCAAGCAACCAATCAGTTACTTCAGCCGCGACGAACTTCCACTCTCAATCATTCTCCTGCTCGATGTCAGCCGCAGTGTTCGTCCGATCATTCACGATATTCGCGACGGCGCGCTCAATGCTTTGCAGCGCCTGAAGCCGGACGATCAAGTCGCCGTGATGGCGTTTGCGAGCGAGACGAAGTTGGCGCAGGATTTCACGAAAGATCGCGCGCTCGTCTCGCGCAAGATTGAGGAAGCGACGGCCACGGATGTGCTCGGCAATGCAACGTTCGTCGGGCCGGCGCTTGAGAGCGCGGCGATTCACATGGAGCGCGCGCCGACCATGAACAGCCGCCGCGTAATCATCATTATTACCGACAACATCGCCGCTACGTCTGAGCGGCAACAACACGATGTACTGGACCAGCTTTTCGACACGGGCACAGTTGTCTATGGATTAATTGTGCGCGCGACGATTGGACGAGTTTTCAATATCATGTCGTTTGGCCAGATTAAGGCTGTAAACAAATTCGTTGATGAAACCGGTGGCGAAGTTTTAGGAGCCGGCAAAACGAAAGTCGATCAACGTCTAGGATTGATAATCGATCGCTTGCGCGCGCGTTATGCGATCGGGTTTCGTCCGAGCAAAGCGGCCAGCGAGAGTTTCAGACCGGTAGAGATCAAAATTTCCAACGCAAAGAGCCGTAGCGAAAATTTGTTGGTGCTGACGAAGCGTGGCTACTACTTGCGAACGAGGAGTTGATAATCGATTGTCCAAGTCACGAGTTATGTTCCTCAGCGTAGTTTTTGAGAGCGCGATTCATCAGCACCTGATATTCGGCGCCCTGTGATTTGAACCATTCAAACACGTCGGCATCAACGCTCATCACGATCGGCACCTTACCTTCCGGTAATCGCAACTCGGCGTTCGTGAAAAACTGCTCGTCGAGTGGTGGAATGTCGGACGTATCGATTTCATCGTCCGTCATTCGTTCAAGCCGCTCCCAGTTCGTCCTTGAGGAATTCTCCGAATCGTTCACGCTCATGTCTCGACGCCTTTCGAAGTGAAATTATTCTGATTGTATCATCACCGTCCTCCGCAAAAACAAGAACGACAACCATGTGCCTGAGACCGGTCTTCACCATACGCTTCGCGCTTGTCCGCGGCCACCAACATTGGCAATTCAAATACTTCGTGACCATCCGCAAAATCAAGCCCGTGTTTTCGAAGGTTCTCTTCGTTCTTCTTTTCGTCCCACTCAAATCTCACACGCGGAGTTTATTTGAATCGGTCACGCCCAACAACACCACGCGGCGTCGAATTAGTCGTGTCTCAGCGCCCTAACCGGATCGATGCGCGCCGCGCGCGACGCCGGATACAGCGCCGCGAGAACTGAAACCGCCAGCGCAAACACAATCGCACCCAGCCAGAGATAAGGCGGCAGCGAAAAGAAATCGACAAACGAAGCGCCCTGCGGCTTCAGGACGAATCGATAAGCGAGCCGGTTCGCCAGAGCATCGATTCCCCACGCCGCCAGCGAGCCGATTATTCCGCCGGTCAATCCAATCACGGCGGCTTCAAAAAAGAAGATCAATTTGATTTCGCGATCCTCTGCGCCGATCGCCTTCATGATTCCAATCTCGCGGGTGCGTTCGAGGATCGACATGATCATCGTATTGGCTATGCCGAAGCTGGCCACCAGCAATGAAATTCCGCCGAGCAATCCCAATACCGAATTGATAATGAGAAACACAGTCCGAATCTGATCCAACTGATCGACGATCGAGAAGCTGCCGAGTCCCATCTCCTTTATTTTTTTGCGAACGTCCGTCAGCGCCACCGGATCAGTCACGCGCACCACCGCAGAAAAATAACCCGGGGATTGGTCCTTGGTGATGGCGCCACTTTCGCGCGCGAGCGCCATGATGACCTCAGTTTGCTCGCCGCTATGTTCAACGCTCCATTGATGCGCAGTCGCTATGGGAATATTGATCTCCATGGTCGGCATTAATCCGCGCGCTGGCCCCGGCCCGCCGTTTGGCTTCAACTCTTTCAGGACGCCCACAATCCGGAAGGTGCGCCCAACGGTGACCGCAGTCTTCGGTGCTTGACTCTCATCTCCACCCAACGGCAGCCCAAAGAAGCTGGGCGGCTCTTCATCTTCTGGCTTAGTGCTTTTTGCGGGCACCAGGAATTCAATAGTCTTTCCGATCGCGTCAGCAGGTGTTGCAAAACCAGCGTTGGACACGAAGTCAAAAGTGACGACGGCCTCATCAGCCTGAGGAGAACTAATCATTTGTCCGGCTTCTAACTCTCGGAATCGTGACGAAAGATTAGGAACGTTGCATCCTGCGACATTGCCTCCGAACGTCTTCCCATTGACGCGGACTTGAACAACAAAGAACACCGCCGGTTCGACATAGACGACACCGGGAATCTTCGCGATCTCTGCGACGGCGCGGTCATCCAAAATCCGCGTGGGTGTTTCAATGTTCGGGGTACGCGGGCCAGGAGGTCGGTCACCACCGGCACGACGGCTCATCGACGCTCGGTCGAGCGCGCCGCTAATGGTCTTGCCGTAGACGGACATCTCGCTAAACAAATCGAGCGCCTTGAATCGCGAAAGGAGGTTGCGCTGCAAACCCAACCCAAACGAGATCATCGTGACGATTACCGCCACCCCCACGATGACGCCCATTGAAGTGAGCGTCGCGCGCAGCTTTGACTCGCGCAGATTCCGCAGAGCAAGTTTCAGGAGATCCGAAAACGGCATATAGATAAAGGACGCAGTCCGGGCCGCTAGATTAGCTTATATTTTGTCAGTAAGCGACACTGCGAGTGTCCCTAAATTTGTCGCTGGAGCGTCCACCGCATATCGTGCAGAAGGCGCCGAATTCGTCCGTGAAATCTTGCTTCAATATGGAGTCCGAGGTACAACTCTGCTCGAGGTTTTTGTATCAAAGTATTGTCCCGGCCAATTGACACAGCGAGATCGCAATCCCTCAAGCGAATCGGCACGACGGCCCCTCGACCTCACTTGAACGTCGGTCTTGCGTAAATCAAGAAAACCAGTTAGAAATCTAAGGATTCAAGGAGTAACCCCAGATGTTCCGCATTAAGAGTTCCTACGCAAAACTGACGGCGATCGCAGCCTTAGTCGTTTCCTTCGCCGCCGTTTCGGTGGCCAAGAGCCACTCAGACCCCCGATTTTCAAACGTCAAAATTAGCAACTTTGGTCAGATGGACGACCGCTTTTACCGCGGCGCGCGGCCAAACGAAAAAGAGTTCGCCAGCCTCAAACAGTTAGGCATTCAGACCGTGATTGATCTAACGGACAATACGCCGAAAGAAAAAGGCTTTGTCGAAGCGCAGGGCATGCGCTACGTCAACATCGCGATTCCGGACAAGCAGGATCCCAGCGACGCTCAGATCGCCGAATTCCTCAAGGTCGTGAATGATCCGGCGACCGGCAAGTTCTATGTGCATTGTGCCGGCGGCCGCCACCGCACCGGCGTGATGGGCGCGGTTTACCGCTTCAATAACTATCACTGGAATTTAGACCGGGTGTATCAGGAGATGCTGGACTTCGACTTCTACACCTCGAATGGCCACGGTGGTCAGAAGAAGTTCGTTGAGAATTACGCGCTGCGCTTCCCAACGACGCCAGCCGCTGCGATCACAGTTACTACGCACAAATAACTCAACACCAAAGTTGAACTGCGGAAGCCGCCTTCTGGCGGCTTCTTCTTTTGCGTACCGGGTAACGCAAACTTCAGTTTGCGTCGATATCGGCCATGTCTTCGCAAGCTAAAGCTTGCGTTACAAACGCCTAACAGTTTTCTTGCGTCCGTTCATCCAGCCAGCGACGTTCATGATGTTTGCTACTATCAGCCTGCTTCCCTCTTTTGGCCCCTGAATTAGTACACCGGCGTTCCGCGTGAACAGCGCGCGAACGCTCGTCTCGCTCTCTCCCGGACAGGAGTTTCATCGTGCAATCACTGAGCAGAAAACGTTGGCTGGTGGCGATCTCAGCCCTTTCGATCATTGCCGGTCTCGCATTTGGCGAAGGGCTCTCGAGCGCACAGACCAAAAAGAAAAAGAAGCAGCATGCTGCGGACGCTAATGCGGTCCTCTGGCACAATCCGGGTGACATGCGCCGCCGCGATCTTTATTACGGTCCCGGTTCACGCGCGCAAGAGCCTGCGCCGCCATTCCGCTTCATTAAAGAAGTCAAAGAAGGCAGCAATCCAAAGTTTGAAGTCGAAGACGCGCGCGGCGCGAAGTGGCGTGTGAAGCTCGGACCTGAAGCGCAATCCGAGACAGCCGCGAGCCGGCTGGTCTGGGCCGCCGGTTACAACGCCGAAGAAGCTTACTATCTCGATCACGCCCGCATCGATGGCTTGAAATTATCGCGCGGTCAGAAGTTCATCAGCGGCGATGTCGTTCGCGGTGCTCGCTTCGAACCGCGACGCAAAGACACCGATCGCGGCAAGCAGTGGGGCTGGAACAAGAATCCGTTCAAGAACACGCGCGAGCTTAATGGTCTGAAGACGATGATGGTGATGCTGAACAACTGGGACACCTTCAAGAAAAACAATCGCGTGCTGCATGACAAGAGCACTGGCGAGGCTCGCTACACGGTCACCGATCTAGGTGCGACGCTCGGCGCCGCCAACGGCATTGGCGCGCGTCGATCAAAGGGCGACGTCAACGATTTCGCGCGCGACCGTCTGGTGAAAAAGGTAGACAAGAACGGCAAGGTAAAGTTCGACTACGATCTGAAGCCGAAGGGACTCGCCGTGCTGAGCATGGCGTGGCCGCCCTATCTTTTCCGCCAACGCAAGGCGACGAATTCAATGCAGAACATTCCGGTTGAGCATGCTGCTTGGATCGGCGGCATGTTGAGTCAACTCTCTGACGATCAGCTTCGCGACAGTTTCCGGGCTGCCGGTTACGATAAAGCGAGCACCGAGCAGTACGTACGCGCGATGCGTGGTCGGATTAATGAGTTGAATCGATTGCGTGAGGCGCAGTTGGCCAGTCGGCCGCGGCGAACGCGCTAAAAAAAGCATATCGATAGGACGAAAGGCGGCAGTGCAAACGAAAAGCGCTGCCGCTTTTTTCTTGATTAAGAAATCTTGCGCGACTGTGTTCCCGTCATCTGCTCGACGCGCGCGAAAAGCTGTTCGACAAATTTCTTGTTCCGGCCAAAATCGTAGAAATTCTCTTTGTACATGCTTTTGCTTTCGGCACGAACCGTCGAATTCGGCAGGATACTAATCGTCACATCGTGATCCCAGACAAAGGCGCTCCAGGGAACCCGCGCCTTAATCTCGCTGTCCGACGATCCCTGATCCGTCCATCCCAAACTTTCGACGGCTGACTTCAGCACGGCAAGCAGTTCGTCCGGCGCGATCATCAACGCGCGCGTTTCAGCGTAGCGTGGATGTATGAATCCAAAAGCCATCTCCCGTGCTGCCCAATTTACTCCGGTACGACATCGTTCGGAAATTCCGGCGTCGCCTATTCGTGTTCCTTACGGGTCGGCAGTTTGGAATCAACGCAGCTTCGCCCAAAACGTTTCCGGCTATGCCGGCTGATGTGCGGAAGGCCTTTGGCCTTCCGGCAAGACTGTCCTCTCTCGATTTGGGCTACGCCCAATTTGTTGGGGCGGAGCCCCAAATTCATTGTGAACCCGAACGGAAGCGCAGAGCGCTTCCGCACGTCAGGCGGCAGAGCCGCCGGCGTGAATCACTTCTTAGGCAAAGCCATCAACGGCCTCCTCACCAGGCGCGAAAGGAGTTGTCAGAATTCCTGAATTGATCTAAAACGTTTTTGGTTCCAACCTGAATCGTTTATCGAAACCCCCTATGCAAACATTCGATTGTCCAAAATGCGGCGCCCCGGTGACGTACAACCCGGGTTTTACGGCAACGGCGCGATGTGCTTATTGCGGCAGCCAACTCGCAGTGCCGAATCAATTCGAACCGGCGCGCATTCTCGAGCAGGTGCAGATCAACGTCAGTCCGCAAGTCGCCAACGGCGCGAAGAAAGTTTTCTCGCTGGTGCTGGCGATTCCGATCATCATCGTGGTGTTCGTCTTCATCATCATCGTGACGGTTTTCGGCATGGTGACTTCGACGATT
>DATLVM010000074.1:0-2987 GCA_035577445.1 Pyrinomonadaceae bacterium | reverse complement strand
CTAACTGCAACTTCCAGCCACAGATTTACACAGATTACACAGATACAAGACTGAGAGCTTTGGTTTTCTTATCTGTGAAGATCTGTGAGCATCTGTGGCTAGGTATGTGACGTCGCCGACGATTGCCGCGAAAGACTAACTACAAATTCCAGCCACAGATTTACACAGATTACACAGATACAAGACTGAGAGCTTTGGTTTTCTTATCTGTGGAAATCTGTGTTCATCTGTGGCTAGCTCAGTGCCGTGTTTGCATGACTAGCGACGCCGCTGGCGCGGATCGAGATACTCGCGCAGACCGTCACCGATGAAGTTGAAAGCGAGAACCGTGAGCGCGATCGCCAGGCCGGGGAAGATGAGCGCGTGCGGCGCCGCTTGCAGAGTCGAGAGGTCGCGCGCCTCTTCGATCATTACTCCCCATGACGGCGCCGGTGGTGGGACACCCAAACCGAGGAATGAAAGCGAAGCCTCGGAAAGCACCGCGCCCGCCATTCCCAAGCTTGCCTGAACGATCAGCGGTTGAACTGCATTCGGAAGAATGTGCACGAACAAGATACGAAAGTCTCCGGCGCCTAGCGCGCGAGCAGCCTGGACGAAATCATATTCACGAACCTTCAAGACTTGTGCGCGAATCAATCTCGCATAACCAACCCAGCCGATGATGCAGAGCGCGAGGATCAGTTTATTGAGGCCAGCGCCGAGGAATGCGACGAGCGCAATTGCCAGCAGTAACCCCGGAAAGGCGAGGAACACATTGAAGAAATATCCAGACAGAAATGCATCAACCCAGCCACTGTAGTAACCGGCGATAGCGCCAATGATTGTGCCGACGAAGGCTGAAACCACAACGACGATCACGCCGACTTCCAGAGAGATGCGCGCGCCGAATACGACCCGCGAAAAGATGTCTCGTCCAGTGGAATCGGTGCCGAACCAGTGCGCTCCGGATGGCGAAGCGTAACGAATAGCGAGGTTGGTCGCGCCGACGTCGTAATGCGCAATCCATGGCGCGAAGATCGCCACGAGCACGAATACGATCACGATCAATGTGCCGATGATTGCTAATCGATTCATGAGACGCGAATCCTCGGATCGAGCCAGCGATACAACATGTCAGTCAGAGTATTCGCGACGATGTAGGTCGTGCTGATCGCAAGTACGCAGCCCTGCACGATGCGATAGTCGCGCTTGCCGATTCCATCTTCCACCAGCAACAAGCCAAGGCCCGGCCAACCGAAAATCTTTTCTGTAATGATCGCGCCGGCAAGCAATACTCCGAGTTGCAGTCCCAACACCGTCACGACCGGGATTAATCCGTTCTTCAGAACATGCTTATAAACGACAGCGCGCTCGCTCAAACCTTTCGCGCGCGCGGTGCGCACGTAGCCTTCGCCCAACTCTTCAATCACCGAGGATCGAACCATGCGGGTGAGAATCGCTGACAGCGCCGCGCCAAGCGTTACTGCGGGAAGAATGATGTCGCTCCAATCGAAGCGGCCTGACGGCGCAAGCCAACCCAGCTTCACCGCGAAGACGTAAACGAGCATCGGCCCAATAACAAAACTGGGCAGGCTGATGCCAACCAGCGCCAGCACAGAAAGGGAATTGTCGGTCAGCGTGCCGCGATTCTTTCCGGCGACTACGCCTAACGGAATTGCGATCGCGACTGCAATTAGCATCGCCGCAATCGCCAGCTCAATCGTTGCCGGATATCGTTCGAGAATCAGACTGACGACCGGCTGATCAGTACGGAAGGACTTTCCCAGATCGCCGTGGAGAACCCCGACCCAATAATCGTCGTAGCGATTGTCGAGTCCGTCCCAGCGGAAATGGCGCTGACCATGGGCGTCTGACGGGAAGCCAAAGAAGAATGGCGGCCGGTCCAAACTGTGCTTGGCGCGAAACTGGGCGAGCTGTTCCGGCGTAGCTTGTTCGCCGAGAACTGCGACTGCGGGATCGCCGGGAACTAACTCGATCAAAATCGTGACCAGCGACACGACCGTCCACACCACCAGAATCAGCAAGCCAATGCGGCGGATCAATCCAAACAGTTTGTGCTTCATGTGCTGAAAGTGGCACAGACTTTAGTCTGTGGACTTGAAAAAGATCACAGACTAAAGTCTGTGTCACTGGGTGCGGATGATAGCAGATGGACGCTATCGTGAGGCAAAAGAAAAACGTAGCCGGGGCCCGCTTTCGCCAACCATGTTCGGCCCCGACAACCAAACACACTCAGCCAGACGAACCCCGAACGCTACGCTGCTTGATTGCAGCCGAGGCCGCAATCAAAGCTTGCAGCGCGACATGACGTTGCGCTCCAAGCCGTTCCGGGGCGCGAGAGATTCTCTCGCATTACCGCGGCGGCCCGTATGTAAAGCTGCGATGCCGCCACTCAAATTTTCAAACTCGACTTCTACGAATCCTGCCGCGCTCATCATCGACGCGAGTGTTTGCTGATTCGGAAAGCGCGAAATCGAGTCAGGCAAATATTCATACGCACTTCGCAAGCCACTCAATAATCCGCCGATCCATGGCAACAGGCGCCAATAGTAAAAGCGCATGAGTTGCCGAATTCCCGGCACAGTTGGCTGCGAGAATTCAAGCACGGCGATCATGCCGCCGGACTTCAGAACTCGGTTCAGTTCCACCAGCCCTTGTTCGACGCTGGCCAGATTTCTCAAAGCGAAAGCGACTGTCACACAATCGAACGCCGCGTCCGAAAATGGAAGTCGCAGGGCGTCGCCTTCGACGAATCGAAGATGCGGCGCTTTGCCTTTCGCCAGTTCCAACATTGGCCTGCAGAAATCGATTCCGGTTACCTGCGCGCCAGTCATTTCAAACAGCTCGATACTCAAATCTCCCGTGCCGCAACCCACATCGAGAACCTTCGCGTCCGGTCCCAACTGCGGCTGCAACTTGCGAACCACTCGTCGTCGCCAACGGGTGTCGATGTTCGCGGACAGCAGGTGATTCAGCAGATCGTAACG
>DATLVM010000073.1:0-11045 GCA_035577445.1 Pyrinomonadaceae bacterium | reverse complement strand
AAGTGGGGTTGCCTTCCTTAAGGCGGACCGGTTTGTACCCGTCGCATCCGTTCCGGGAGGAGTCTCGTATTCGTTTGCCGAGGACGGTGCAGGGAACGTCTGGATGAGTCATCAGGAGGGGCTTTTCCGTTTCTTCGGAGCACGTGTTGCGGAACAGATCCCCTGGGCCAACCTCGGGCGCAGAGAGCCGGCTACTGCTCTACTGCATGATCCTGCGCGGGATGGTTTATGGCTTGGATTTCGAGATGGTGGCGTGGTTCATTTCAAGGATGGTCAGGTCCGCGCCTCGTACGGAAGGGCCGAAGGTCTCGGAGATGGAACGATCAGTGGTATCTATTTGGATGCGAACGGTACTCTCTGGGCCGCGACGCAGGGCGGGTTGAGCCGGATCAAAGATGGTAGCGTTCTGACGCTGACCAGCGAAAACGGATTGCCGTGCAACACGGTTCATTGGATGAGGGAGGATGACGTCGGCTCGGTCTGGTTATCCCTCGCTTGTGGCCTGGTGCGTATTGCCCGGTCTGAGTTGGACGCGTGGGCCTCACATTCAAAGCAGACGGTCCCGGCGATGGTGTTTGACAGTTCCGACGGTGTGAAGACTCATCGGTACACCGCCGGTTATGACGCGGTTGTCGCAAAGTCTCTGGATGGTAAATTGTGGTTCTTGCCGATCGGCGGCCTCAGCGTTATTGATCCACGTCATCTTCTCACCAACAACCTACCGCCACCGGTACACATCGAGCAGGTTAATGCGGATGGCAAGACGTACGATGTATCGAATGGCTTGCGTCTTCCCGCGGGGACGCGTGACGTGTTGTTCGACTTCACAGCGCTCACGTTTGTGGAACCTGACAAGGTGCGGTTCCGCGTGAAGCTGGAGGGCCAGGACGAGGGCTGGCGCGAGCTGGTGAACCAGCGACAAGTTCACTACACGAACCTGGGGCCGAAGCAGTACCGCTTCCGCGTCATGGCCTGCAACAACGACGGTGTGTGGAATGAGCAAGGCGCACTGTTGGAGTTCTCCATCGCTCCGACCTTCTACCAACGAGCGTCTTTCCGCGTGTTGTGCGTGATCGCTTTAATGACCTTGCTCTTTGTCGCGTATCAACTGCGTATGCGTCACGTGGCGCGGCAGTTCAATAAGACGCTGGAGGCGCGGGTGAGTGAGCGCACCCGCATTGCGCGGGATCTGCATGACACGCTGCTGCAAAGTTTTCAGGGTCTGCTGCTCAGGTTCCAATCTGTTTCCAATGTGCTGCCTACAAATCCGGACGAAGCCAAGCAGCGGCTGGACACTGCCCTCGAGCGGGCGGCCGACGCGATCACCGAAGGCCGTGATGCCGTGCAGGGACTGCGGTCATCGGCATTCGAGACCAACGATCTAGTCAACGGAATTATTGCTTTCGGTCAACAACTGACTAATACTGCAGCAACCGCTGATCACCCCGCTATTGAGGTTGAAGTTGAGGGTGGTCCACGCCGGTTGAACCCAGTGGTGCGGGATGAGGCCTACCGTATCGCCGGCGAGGCACTGCGCAACGCTTTTCGGCACGCTCGCGCGCAGCGAGTTACAGTCGAGATCAAATACGAGCGGCGGCAATTCCGTTTGGTGGTTCGCGATGACGGCAAGGGTATCGAGGATACGACGACCCTTCAGGGCCAGGCCGGCCACTATGGGCTGCCCGGTATGCGCGAGCGGGCTGAAGTAGTGCGTGGAAAATTAGAGGTCTGGAGTAAGTTGAATTCCGGGACACAGGTCGAATTGAGTGTCCCCGGCAAAATCGCCTATGGCATGTTGAGCCGCCAATCGTGGTGGTCGCGATTGTTTTCGAGCAACGGCCGCGCTAACCGGAGCAAGGAGCTATGACTGAAGATACGACCAAGATTCGGATTCTGATTGTTGATGATCATCCGCTCCTGCGCCAGGGCATTCTCGCCCTCATTGCTGATGAGCAGGACATGACGGTGGTGGCTGAAGCTGCGGATGGCCGCGAGGCAATTCAGCAGTTCCGCGCGCACCATCCGGATGTAACACTAATGGACCTACAGATGCCGGAGATGAATGGCCTGGACGCAATGATTTCGATCCGAGGTGAATTTCCCGAAGCCCGCATCATCGTACTCACGACCTACACCGGCGACGTCCAGGCCCGTCGCGCGCTGCAAGCAGGCGCCCGCGCTTACCTGCTAAAAAATAGTCTGCACAAGGACTTGCTGGGTACGATCCGTGCGGTACACGCCGGGCGAAAGACCCTTTCGCCTGAAGTTTCTTTTGAGCTCGCCGAGCATGCCGCTGAGGAGACGCTGTCGCCCCTGGAAGTGCGCGTCCTCCGCTTGATTGCCGAAGGCAACAGCAACAAAGAGATTGCCCACCTGCTTTCGGTGACCGAAGACGCGGTGAAAGGGCAGGTCAGGAACATCCTATCCAAGTTGGGGGCTAATGACCGCACCCACGCCGCTATGATTGGCGTGAAGCGCGGAATCATTGAGATTTAGCTCACTCGAAATCGCCTCCAGAAAGACCATTTAGGGTTTGTCACCGGTTTGGGCAAGCCATATGCTTAGACCGGTTATGTACCGTCTATACTCCACATTTGCGGATCGGCTCCCGAATAACGGACTTTTACTCCTCAGGCTTATCGTCGTTGCCGCGCTCATTTCGCGTTGCGTTCGCTTAGAGAGTGTTGCGTCGCTACACACGATTGCGCCGCACGTTATTGCGGCGGGCGTTGGGCTATTTCTGTTGGTCGGATTATGGACGCCGGTTGCCGGCGTGATCGTCGCAATCACGGAGGTGTTGATTGCGTTCTCACAGGGTCATGACCCGTCGCTCAGCCTGTTGCTGGCCGGCTTGGGCATTGCCGTGGCGCTGTTGGGCCCCGGGTCTCGTTCCGTCGATGCCCGGCTTTCCGGTTGGAAGCGAATCGAGATTCGGCACCCCGAAAACTAAATTTCCCGCTGCTTTCATGTCACGGACTTTGCCTCAAAAGTCCCTCGATGAATTCTCTGAAAGATGCGACCTGAATTCGCCGCAGAGCGGCGAGATGTTTATAGCCACGCGATTGCTCTTATCATCTCCGCAAAGAGCGAAATGCTAAGCATTTCGCTCTTTGCGGAAAGAAGTAAGAAGGCCGTGCATTTTCTATAAACATTACGTGCCTACGGCACGTTTCTCTCCCGATTCGCTTGTAGGATGACTTTTGAGGCTGCTTTCTTGTCACCCCAAAAGGGGCTCCACCGTTACTCCAAAGAGATCACCAGGCCTATCGTTTTTGTGCAACCCGTCACCCTTTAGGAGTTGGCCTGGAGTGCGATTGGCGGCACAATCCTCCGCAAGAACCACGAAAGGAATCGACGACAATGAGTACACCGTTGGCCAGGATTGCGGACATCAATGAAGCTTCCTTCAACCCGAGGCACAGCAACGAATTTCCGCTGGGCGCCAAGGTCCTGCGATTAGCGACGAATCGCTACGAGTCGCCAAAATTCGCCACTCACACGACCGTGAAGTTGGAGAATGCTCACGACCGCGTTGAAGCCAATACTACTGATTCTAACCGCATCATCGGCAACAGTCCGGCGTTAAAAGCCGTTCTGGAGTTGGTGGAAAAGGTCGCGAAATTCGATTCGACAGTTTTGCTGCTCGGCGAAACTGGAACAGGCAAGGAGCTAATTGCCCACGCGATTCATCAGGGCTCGCCTCGCCGCGATCGCGCCTTCGTTAAAGTGAATTGTGCGGCGCTGCCGACTGAACTGATCGCGAGCGAATTGTTTGGTCACGAAAAAGGCGCGTTTACGAGTGCAATGCAACAGCGCATCGGCCGCTTTGAAAGTGCAAATGGCGGTACCATTTTTCTTGATGAGATTGCCGAGCTGAGTCCGGAGATGCAGGTTGCGCTGCTGCGAGTCCTTCAGGAAAAAGAATTCGAACGTGTGGGTGGCAATCGTACGATCAAAACGGATGTTCGGGTAATCGCAGCTACCAACAAAGACCTGAGCCGCGAAGTGAGCGAGGGAAGGTTTCGTTTGGACCTGTTTTACCGGTTAAATGTTTTTCCGGTGCAGATGCCATCGCTGCGTGATCGGGTGACGGATATTCCGGTTTTGGTCGACTACTTTGCGACCAGGTTTGGGGCGCGCACCGGCAAGAAGATAACGCACATCGAGACGCGCTCGCTCACTCAGTTGCAGCAGCACTCGTGGCCCGGCAACGTTCGCGAACTCCAGAACGTGATTGAACGTTGCGTCATCCTGGCCGACGGCGAAGTCTTGCAGGTTGACGAAGATATGCTGTCGGATCAGCCACTACCGACTGCACCAGCGGTTATCACAAACGTCCTCAGATTCGATCGCAAGATCCAAATTGAAACCGCCTTGCGAGAGACACGTGGGAAGGTTTACGGACCACTAGGCGCCGCTGTTCGGTTGGGCCTGCCGGCGACGACGCTCGATTCCCAAATCCGAGCGCTGAGCATTAACAAGCATCAGTATAAGTAATCGTACTTGGCACACCATGTGCACATCAGTCCTTCGGTCGCGATTCGGCCGAGGATTGAATGAGCACATGTTCAAAATAACGTTCGAGACGGAAGAAAATGAGTTTAGAGTAAATTTGCACGGAAACTTCACCGGCGAGTATGTATCGGCGGTGGAGAAAACATTGTCGCCACATGGTTACAGCCGCGATAAGGTCATACTGGATCTAACGAACGTCACCCTGGTTGATCGCGCCGCTATGGAGTTCTTGCGCGGACCCAAATTAAAAGCCATTAAGATTAGAAATACTCCCTCCTACGTAACTCGCTGGATCGAACAGGAAAGTTCGTGATTCTACGAGCAGTGATCGTGAAACTACGATCCCACAACCCCGGTCCGCTGCCAGCACCTCGTTATTCGTCTTGATTTAATCGTCCTAACCCGCATTCGACGTGGAACGATGGTTGCACGTTACGGCGATCATGAAAACCAGATCGGCATCCATCGTCATAGTCAGTCTCCTAACATTCCTGGGCGCATCGATTACGACAAACGCACAGCAGCTTCGCGATGCTTTTCGTAAGGTCAGTCAGTCGGTCGTCATTGTCCGAACCAAACGGATCGAGGTAAATGCATCCGGCGAGGACCCGATGTCGATCGTCGAAGGGTTAGGATCGGGAGTGCTCGTTTCCAATGATGGAAAAATTCTAACCGCCGCGCACGTGGTGGAGACCGCCGACGTGGCTTCGGTGGAGTTTCCCGACGGTCAACTAATCACCGCCCGGGTGATAGGTTCGGATGTTCAATCCGACGTGGCTTTGCTACAGCTCTCACAGATGCCCAAAGGTATCTCGCCCGCCATTCTCGGAGACTCCGATAAGGTCGAAGTAGGCGATCAGATCTTTGTAATTGGCGCGCCTTTCGGAATTAGTCAGACCCTGACCGCGGGCCACCTGAGTGGCCGGCATAGGCTGAATAAAAATGAGAGTGCGCCCGCGGTCGAATTCCTGCAGACCGACGCCGCCATCAACAGTGGCAACTCGGGTGGCCCGATGTTTGACATGGATGGGCGCGTAATCGGCATCGTCAGCACGATGATGAGTCATTCGGGTGGTTCAGAAGGATTGGCATTCGCCACCGCTGCGAATACGGCGAAACGATTCTTGTTGGATCGCAGACCCTTCTGGTCAGGCATCGATGGGTTGGTGGTCACGGGGGGCTTGGCAAAGGCCCTCAACCTACCGCAACCAGCGGGCTTTCTGGTCCAGCGCATCGGTGACGGCTCGATGGGATCGAGGCTGGGAGTTAATCCAGGAACGCTGCACGCAACGATTCAAGGCTCAGATATTCTGCTGGGTGGTGATGTGATCCTCAGCGTCAATGGCATCGACATTATGGCTCCACAGGCTTCCGATTCGGCGGCTGGCAACCAAAACTATGAAAAGATTTATGACAGCATCGCCGCGCTCAAACCCGGAGATACTCTCGTCGTAACCGTTTTTCGTGGAGGCAAAGTGTTAAAATTGACGGCGGCAATCGACAAGTGATAGGAAGAGCGAAGCGGGTTATGTATGTCGCTGACTAGTAAGACAGCTGCGTTTGTCGGTCTCCAAACTTTGCGAGACCTCGTTTCTGATTCCATGGCCATCGACATGGGATCGTCGGCGACGGTAATTTACGTCCGTGGCAGGGGAATAGTTGTAGACGAACCATCGCTGGTGGCCGTGAATATGATCAATGGCGAAGTCGTCGCCATCGGTAAAGAGGCGCTACAGATGTCTGGTCGTGAGGCGCGTGAGGTGACTGTGATTGCGCCTCTGCTGAATGGCGTGGTCGCCGATTTTGAAAGAACCAGACAGATGCTGGCGCACTTTGTGCACTTAGCGCGAAGCGGTATCTCACATTTCAGCCGCCGGGCACTGATGAGCGTGATGAGTGGCATCACTCAGGTCGAACAGCGCGCTCTCTTCAATGCCGCCAAAGAGGCGAGTATCGGGCGCGTTTGTATGATCGAAGGCGGGGTGGCTGCGGCGCTGGGCGCCGGCGTCAAAATTGACGATGGCCGCGCCTCTGGAATAGTTGACATCGGCGGGGCCACTACTAACGTATCCATCGTCGCCAACGGCGCGATTGTGCACGCCCGCACTCATCCGCTGGGAGGCTGGAGTATCAACGAGGCGATTATGAATCACGTGCGCCGACACCGCGGGCTGGAGATTGGGTCACAGACTGCCGAGCGTGTGAAAGTAGAACTGGGTTCGGCTACTCCTCCCATAGATCTTGCGCAGGAGATTCAGATAAACGGGCGCGATGTGCTAACGGGCAGTCCCAACGCCATCGAGATTTCAGCAGGTGAGATCTATCCGGTCGTGCACGAACTGATTCGGAAGATCGAAGACATCATCTCGACGACGTTGACGGAGGTCCCGGCCGAAGTGGCCGGCGATCTCTATACGCGGGGAATCATTCTCACCGGTGGGGGCGCGCTGCTGACTGGGCTGGATGATTACCTGGCTGAGCGGACGAGATTAGCCGTGCGTGTGGCCGACGAACCTCGTTATGCGATGGTACGGGGCCTGGAACAAATGTTTGACGAGCCGCTCTCTTTCCGACGGGTCATGCGTTGCGGACCAAGCCAGCTGATGGATCCGATCGCGATCTCATAAGACCACACAAAATGCCCTGACAATAGTTTGGCCCAAAGTTTGGCCCTTGGGGATTTGCAGGCTTGATCATTCTTCCTTCGGTCGAGAAGACCCGCGGCTAGTACCGGTTGAACACCGCACAGTAACACATGCCAATTCCATGTTGTGTGGCGATTGCGCGAGATAAATAGACGTTCGCGCATCGCGCCGATGGGGAACCTTCCAGTTCGGAAAACTGCGCATGCGTTTGGGTGATTGTCCGTAAGACCTCCCAGGACCTCGGCAAGCGCCGATGCACGCCTCGATAAAACCGAGACCTTGCTTTGGGACCAGCCACGACATTCTTCGGCACTGAACCTGCGTGCGATTTTATCCACGAAGAGATTTGCAGGCACGATGGTGTCAACGCCCGCTTCAAGATTTAGAAGCCAGGCACCGTCATGCCGTATGAGAAGTCATTAATGAATGTGCCGGAAAAATATAGGTTGGGCGTCTGGCGAGTGAGGTTGGATTGATGGCCATAGACTCGTACCGTTTCCTCGACTTCGGATCGCGGCAGGTGATGAAGGCGTGGGCCGGGCGGCAACAATCAGGAGTGATTCCCTTCGCGCCGCTGGCGAAGCCCCTCCGGGAGTGCACCGTGGCGCTCGTCTCGACCGCCGGCGTGGCGCGCAACGACGATCGGCCTTTCGATCAGGACGGCGAGCGGCGAAATCCCTGGTGGGGCGACCCGACGTTCCGCGAGATTCCCCTCGGCACGACTGAACAAGACGTCAGGCTTTACCACATGCACATCGACCCCCGCTTCGGCGAGTCCGACCTCGACGTGGTGCTGCCGATGCGTCGCCTGACTGAACTCGCGGACGAGGGCTTCGTTGGCAAACCCGCCGCCACCCATTATTCCGTGATGGGTTACATCCTCGAGCCCAAGGAGTTGGCAGAGAAGACGGCGCCCGCCATTGCCGAGCGCATGCGCGACGAACACGTTGACGCGGCGGCGTTGGTGCCCGCTTGACCGTTTTGCTGTCGGTCCGTGGGACTGGTCCAACAAGTCATCGAGGCGAGCGGCATCTCAACGGTGACGCTCTCATGGATCCCCGAGTTGACCCGCTCGGTCGGCGTGCCCCGGCTTGCGGGCATCAGCTACCCCGACAGCCGGCCCCTCGGCAAGCCGCATGACGCCGACGGTCAACGCGCGGTGCTGCGCGCGACGCTGGAGTTGCTCACGAGCGCGTCCGCGCCCGACACCTACGTCGAGCTACCGTTCACGTGGCCGGAGTCGCCGGCTCGGGCTCGCAATGCGTCCAGGGACCTCCCTCCGCCGCCCATTGTCGATCTGCTGAAGAAGAAGCCGTGGCTGGTGGCCAGACTGTATAGCGGACGAATCCCAACTCACGGTTGAACTCTGACTTGCCCCCGCGCAAGGACCGGTTTGTTTCGACACGGTCAAGGATTACATGTGCTTTGAGTTCGGGAAGATGTTCACTCTCGGGATCTGAGGGCCGCTGTGGCCGACATAAAGCGGCAACTTGGCAGATAAGACTACCGGTCCAGATACGAAGGCTCACAGGCGAATAGCTATCTTACACGCGACGCGGAATCCTCCTCAGCAAGCGCGGTTCTGCGCGTAACATTCCCCATTCTCGCAGCGCGATAACCGATTATGCGGGTGTAATTGAACGGCATATCGGTTGCGATCGATACGTCGAAACAAACCGTAAAAGTGTGCCCGGCAGCCTTTAAGACCGCGACCCATCTGCCCGGCACCCCACAGAATTTGTGAGGAGACAATCATGAAGGTCAAAGATGTGATGACGCCGGATACCAAGGCGATTTGGATTACCGAGAGTTTGGCAGATGCGGCAAAGGAAATGTGGGAAAACGACTGTGGAGTGCTGCCGATTATCAAGGATGGACGCAAAGTCGTCGGCATGATCACCGATCGCGATATCTGCATGGCGACGGCGATTAGGGATCGAAATCCATCACACATCTCGGTTGAGGAAGTGACGAATGCCACGGTCTATGCCGCCGAGCCGGATGAAGAGGTCGAGCAAGCACTTCAGACGATGCGCGAGCGCAAGATTCGACGTTTGCCGGTTCTCAACCCTGAGGGTGAACTGCAAGGCATCGTCTCGATGAATGACATCGTCCTCAAAGCCAAAGAGCGTAACGGCCAGAAACCCCAGTTTTCCTATGCGGACGTGGTTAAGACTTATCAGGCAATTTGTGAACATCCATTGCCCATGGTTCATACGGCGGCGAAATAATCGCGTTCGCATCGCTCGATTAAGAAGGATATTCAATGCTCACGAAGACGGATAGTGAAGTCGAACAGTGGGTGTTAAGAGCGCTAAGCTTAAGTGAGAAAGTGCGTTCACCGGAAATCTGCGTTTTGGCTCGCGATGGCCTGGTAACTCTGCGAGGCACCGCGCAAAGCACTCAGGATAAGTTAGAAATAGAAGAAGCCACGCGTCGTGTGACCGGTGTTGTCGGCGTGGTGAATGAGTTGAGGGTAAAGGCGAATTCCACAGTAACCGAAAACGAGTCCGCCATGGTCCCGCCCAAAGAACTTCTAAGCCAGCCGTCTTCGTTCAGCCAATGGCGACTCAACGCCCGGTGATCAATCCAACGGGATGACCCGGCTGCCAGCTTTGAGTTCGAGGAAGGTTTGGTGCGCGATGATTAGTAAGAACAAATTAGGTTTGGTGTTTGGTTCGTTCCTGGGACTGTGGCACCTGACGTGGGCCTTGCTGGTTGCTTTGGGACTTGCGCAATGGCTGATCGATTGGGTTTTCCGGTTGCACTTCATTCAACCGCCGTACACGGTTACCCAATTCAAACCAGTGCTCGCCGTTGTCTTAATCGTAATCATATCAATCCTCGGATACATCATTGGCTGGGTTATGGGAGCGATCTGGAATTGGCTGCATGCTTCCCGTTAGAGCTGTGGACGCGTTGATGCCGCCGCGTGTGATTGGAGAGAAATCATGTCACCGACTAATTCGCCTTCATTAGAAGGATACGTCAGTCATGGCTTTGAGGGCGTACGCAAGGCGTTTGCGGATAATTTTATGCGTCGCGGAGAACTCGGCGGGGCGTGCTGCGCCTATGTGCACGGCGAGAAGGTTGTCGACCTGTGGGGCGGGATTCGAAACAAGCAGACTCGCGACCCATGGGAAAAAGACACGATGGTAATCGTCTTCTCCGCGACCAAAGGGTTGGCGGCTATGACGCTCGCGATCGCGCACTCTCGCGGTTGGCTGGATTATGAGGAACGCGTCTGCAAGTACTGGCCCGAGTTCGCGCAACAGGGCAAAGAGCAAATCACGGTACGCCAGCTCCTCGCACACCAAGCGGGATTGTACGCGTTGGACCAGCCCATTGATCGGAGCATCGTGGCCGATCTTGATCGCTTGGCTATAGTCCTCGCTCGCCAGAAGGCCGCGTGGGAGCCGGGAACGCGTCAGGCGTATCACGCGATCACCCTCGGGTTTTACGAAGCAGAGCTATTGCGCCGTGTCGATCCACTGCATCGCAGTCTGGGACAATTCTTCCAGGACGAGATTGCCACTCCGCTCAAGCTGGACGTCTACATCAAACTACCGGAGGAGATTCCGAACTCGCGGTTCGCCACTATTGCGCAACCAGGACTATTCGATCTGGTTTTTGGCTTCCCGATTCGCTTCACGTTGGCGGTGATGAATCGGCGCTCGAAGATCGTCCGGGCGCTTAGAGGTTCTGAATTACCTCACGATGAATCACAGGTCTACGCCCGCAACCTCGAAATTCCATCTGGTGGCGCGGTGGGCACAGCTCGCGCCATCGCTCACGCGTACAGTATCTTCGCGACCGGCGGACGAGAACTGGGCTTGCGCAAGGAGACTCTGGATCTGTTAGCTGCGCCGGCGATTCCGCCATCGC
>DATLVM010000072.1:0-4432 GCA_035577445.1 Pyrinomonadaceae bacterium | reverse complement strand
ACCGTTCTTGTTTCCTAACAGCAACAGAAGCCGAAGAGTCGCAGCGCTGGCTGCGTTGGCGATCGCGTTCGCATACCGGCTCGGTTTCGGATTGTGTTCTGAATTCTGGAGCAGTCGAGACAATGAGCAAATCTATCTGCTGGGACTGAAGTTCTACACGACGCGATTGTGGCCTTACTTTGGCCCAGACGTGACACAGACCATTCAAATTCCCGGAGCGTTACAGGGTTTGCTGGTGGGATTGCCCTTCTTTGTGGCGCCGGTTCCCGAGGCGCCTTTCATTCTGGTGTCGCTCCTGTCCTTCGCATCGCTGTCGTTTTTCGCTTGGTATTGCTGCCGACGTTTTCCGAAATTGCCGAAGTGGCTGGTTTGGTCATGGCTACTTACTCTGCCCTGGACTTTGAACGTGTCCACCACGATCTTTAATCCGTCGTACGTGTTGCCCGCCGGCATCGTTTTCTTCGTGGTTGTGCTGGAGCTGTATCCGTTCACGACGATGGGTTTGATTCCGGCCGCGATTTGCAACGTGATGATGGCTGCAGCAATGACATGGACGATGCAACTGCATCTTTCCTGGGTGCTGTTAGTTCCATACGCGGCGCTGGCGTTGTATTTCCAATTGCGGCGGCGACAGTTCTCGTCCCTGCTTTGGTTCATCGTGGGAGCCGTAGTTCCGGCGACACTACTGCTGCCGACCTTCTTCAAGTTCGGATTTCCCGCCGGAATGGGCAACACCGGAGGCACTGTGCAGATGAACTTGCACAACGTCCTCGCGGCGCTCAACCCAGTCGAAGGCGTGCTGCCGAGATTTCTTTCGTTTGCGAGCTACGAAATTCCGCGCTTCATCGGAAACAACATGACGACGCGCATAGCTTTTCTAAAAGCGAATCCGTGGCTAATTCCTTTTGCGATCTTTTTGACCGTCTTAGGGATCGCTCAGCCGATTCACCTGATTTGGCAGTGGTTTGCGAACCGAAGCTCGCGCGCAGATTGGCGGCCTATCAAGTTTCTGACGATCGCGACTGTCGTTTGGCTGTGCGTGGCGTTTCTGTTTTCGATGAAATTGCCGGCGGCGCACACGTTTTATTTGATGATGCCGATGGCGCTGCTTTACGCGCTTTACGCCTGGGAGCGATTGCTTGTGAAAAGCACTTGGCAGCGCTTTGCCGCTGCGGCGATTGCGTGCAGTATCATATTTCACGCCGGCGTGGCATTAAGAAATTTTCGGACTACTTCGATCTACGCGGATCGAGACCGCATCGTTGAAGCGCTTGAGAAGAAGGATTTCCGGATCGTCGGCGAGAGACCCGCGGGAGCAAAGTACTGAACAACGACACAAACAATTCGCTGGTCAGAGTTCGCGAACTCTACAAGCACTTCCCCGTCGAAGGCACCGCTGACGTTTGGCGCGCGGTTGATGGCGTGACGTTCGACATCAAAAGCGGTGAGACGCTCGGGCTCGTTGGCGAATCCGGATGCGGCAAGTCAACGACCGGCCGTTGCCTGCTTCGACTGATTGAACCGACAAGCGGCGATGTTCAATTCGAAGGACGCGAGGTAACCGCGATGGGCAAGCGCGAACTGCGCGAGCTGCGCCGCCAGATGCAGATCATCTTTCAGGACCCGAATGCGTCACTCAATCCGCGCATGAAGATCGAGAACATCATCGCTGAGCCGCTGGTGATTCACGGCATCGGTAATAAAAAGGAACGGCATGAACGCGTCGCGTGGTTGCTGAGCAAGGTCGGTCTCGATCCTGATTACATGAAGCGCTATAGCCATGAATTCTCAGGCGGGCAATTGCAGCGAATCGGAGTGGCGCGCGCGCTGGCGCTGAATCCAAAACTAATCATTGCCGACGAACCAGTATCGGCGCTTGATGTCTCAGTCCAGGCGCAGGTCGTCAACCTGTTACAGGATCTGCAAAAGGAATTTGGGCTCACGTACCTGTTCATTTCGCACGGTCTGGCGGTGGTGGAACACATCTCGACGCGGGTGGCAGTAATGTATCTCGGGCGCATCGTGGAAATCGCGGACGCCAAAGAGCTTTATCTAAATCCAAAGCATCCATACACGGTGGCTTTATTGTCTGCGATTCCGGTTCCTGACCCGAAAGAGAAGCGTGATCGGATCATCCTGAAGGGTGATGTGCCGACGTCGCGCAATCCACCTTCGGGTTGTCGCTTTCGTACTCGCTGTCCCATGGCCATTGACGATTGTGCGCGAATCGATCCAGAGTTACGCGAAATTTCGCCGGGCCACAGCGTGGCGTGCATTCGCGTCGATGGTTATTTCGATGCTGTTGCGACTGAGCCTGCGCATGAGTCAGAAGCCCGACCGTGAGGAAGGGTGGCCGATTAACGGGCGCCGCTGCTGAAACATTGCGTCGCGCGAAGCCGTAACAGTTTTCTAAACCAAAATAGCCCTTGCTTACGCGCGGGCTTCCGGACACGGACGGAACGCAGTCTCCCCGTCCTCAAACTTTTTCGAGAGGATAGAAATCATGGATCCAAATCAGCAGTTTCAACCGCCGCCACCGCCGGACATTCAAGGCGAACCTGAACGTCGTCGTCCATCGAATCTGATGTTCGCGGGTATTGCGCTGGTGGTCATCGGAGTAGTTGTGGCCGTCCTGGGACTGCCGATGATCAATCTCATCGTCGGCGGAATCGGAACCGGTCTGTCCGTTTGCGCACTAGGCATTCTGTTTTTCGGCTTCAGCTTTATGCGGTTCCCCGCGATCGAGAATGCGCCACCAAAGATGTCGACGGCCGCTACGCTGACTGGAATTTTCTTTGAGCCGACGAATGTCTTTCGCAATCTGCGCGCGCATCCGCAGTTCCTGGCGGCCGTGCTGATCGCCGGAGCGATGAGCGGCGCGTATAGCGTCGCGTTCAACCATCGCTTAACGCCGGAGCGGATCATCAACTACACGATGGACAAGCTCGAGGACAGTCCGATCAAGCCACCACCGGAAGCCATGGCCAAGGCCAGGACCGAAGGCGTCGAGCAGGCGAAAGCTGTCACCTTTCAGATTGGCGACTTTGTGAAGAAAGTGGTCAGCGCATTTTTCGGGGTCGCGTTTGTCGCTGCGCTGGCGTTGCTCGGGGTGCTGATCTTCGGCGGCCGCATGCATTACTGGCAAACCTATTCCGCGATCGCGTACGTGACGTTTCCGGCAACGCTGATTCAAAAGGCGATCAGCTTCATCATCCTCTACCTGAAATCGCCTGACGACATTCATCCGCTGCTGGGGCAAGAGAGCCTGGTGTACGACAACCTCGGCTTGCTGATCGCAGCGAAGGACCATCCGATTCTGTTTGTGATGGCGACGTCGATTGGTGTGCTTTCGTTTTATCGCCTGTGGCTGTCGGCCACGGGATTGCGTGAGGCCGGCTACAAAGTTAGTTCGGGAGCCGCTTGGGGCACGACCATCACGATTTTTATTCTGTTCCTGATGTTGGGAATCGCCGCCGCGGCGTTGTTCGGCAGTATGTTTGGGTAAGGTGGTAGGGGCGGGGCTTGTCCCCGCCCGCGTTAACCGAACGGGCAGGCACAAGGCCTGCCCCTACATTTTATTCGTACCTGAGCGATTCGATTGGATCCAGCCGCGCGGCTTTCCACGCGGGCCACAATCCGAAAATCATGCCGATGCCGACGCTGGCGATGAAGCCGGCCGCCGGCGCCCATAACGGCACGTAAGACGGCATGATCAACTTCACCAGGAGCGTGCCCAGCCAGCCGACAGCCAATCCGACCAAGCCGCCAAATCCGGTCAGCGTCATTGCTTCGATCAGAAACTGCCACATTATATCTCTGCGGCGCGCGCCGATTGCTTTGCGCACTCCGATTTCACGCGTCCGCTCAGTCACGGACACCAGCATGATATTCATGACTCCAATGCCTCCGACCATTAATCCAACCGAAGAGATCACAACCATTCCGATCGCAATACCTCCAGTAATTGCATGGAACGAACTAATCAATGATTCGGTTGTTTCGATGCCAAAGTTGTCAGGTTTGCCATAGGGCACCTGGCGGCGAACGCGCAGCGCATCAGTAACCTGATCCATGCCTGCCTGCAACATCCCGGGCTTGGCCACGGCCAGTATGTAAATGTCCTGGGAATTTGGCTTTAGCTTTCGCGCGACGTTGTAGGGCAGGTAGATCACATTATTCTGATCATCGCTGCCGCCGCTGAACAGAAACTGTTCGCGCTTTTGCAGGACACCAACCACGCGATATTCCTCCGCGCCAATCTTCAGCGTGTCGCCCACCGGGGTTCCGAACCGAAAGAAATCATCCGCAACCTTTGATCCGACAACGCACACATTCTGGTTCGTATCGTTTTCGAATTGCGAGAAGAAACGACCTTCCGCGATGGTTTGGGTGCCGGCCTTCTCAAAGTCAGGCAACGTTCCCTGCAAGGAAA
>DATLVM010000071.1:0-42494 GCA_035577445.1 Pyrinomonadaceae bacterium | reverse complement strand
CCGCTTACGTCGTGCGCTTACCCGACGGCACAGACGTTCCGGTTTCGACAGAGTTGGATGAGTTCGAGCAATCTCTGCGCACCGCGTTTCCTGAATGCCCCGATGCAGCGCTCAGTTTCTATCGTTCGCTCGCAACATCTGCTGAAGCTACGGCGAGCGTTTCAGTTTCATCTTTTCTTCAGCATTGCTCGCTGAGATTTCGATCGTTCGTCGATGCGCAACTTCAAGTATTTCTCCAGTGTTCTAGCGACACCTGTTCCGTTGCGTGTGCCGCAGACATCCTCAATCCGCGCCGCGGCTTCTGGTCAATCGAACGTGGCGCTCAAAGACTCGCGGATGCGCTGGCTGAGTCGATAAAGCAGAGCGGGGGCACAGTACGATTGAACGCGCCGGTTTTGAGATTGGCGTACGCCTCAGACGGGCAGCCCACCGGCGTCGATCTGTTGAACGGTGAACAAGTCGCGGCGACCAAAGCAATCGTCAGCAACCTTACCGTATGGGATACCTACGGCAAGCTGATCGGCCTGCGCCGCACGCCGCGCGAGGTGGCTTCAGTTCTAAGGGGCCTTCGATCGTTCGGAGCTTACTTACTGTTTCTCAGCATGGATCAAGAAGCTGCGACACGATTACCCGCTAAACGAATACTAGCGCTAACCGGATCGCCAGAGAGCGAGCGGCACGATCCTCTGAATCAACTGTTGTTCTCGTGCAGCAGTGAGGATGCTGTCGCGCCGCCCGGGAAAATTCCAGTCACAGTCACATCCCTCACGTACGCAGAAGATTGGTTTTCATTTCACGAAGACCAGTCGGCACATGAAAAGCAGGATCAGCAAATGCTGGAGGCCGTCTGGTCCCGGCTTCACGCCTCCATCCCTGAGCTCGGGGACTCGGTTGAAGTAATTGAGACCGCCAGCCCCCAAACGTTCTACGAAACAACGCGCCGCAAATTTGGGATGATTGGCCGGCCTGACTACCCAGCGGGAGAAGTGCCGCGGCGCCTCGCCAGACCCTTCCCGAATGTCTTCATCGTTAGCGACACAACGACGGGCGGCTTCGGGGCGGCATCCGTTGCCGAGACAGCCCTTCGCCTCTCTGATTTGCTGACTAAGAACTTGTAGAAATCCTTTATTCTCTCAGCCTTTACAGCTCCACAGCTTGATTGTATAGTGTCGCACGACACTAGACTATGTACATCACTATCGATGAAACCGACCGCCGCCCGATCTATCGCCAAGTCGCCGACGAAATAAAGACTCTGATTGCTCGGGGCTCTCTGAGCGAGGGGATGGCGCTTCCGCCGGTGAGACAGGTCGCCGACGACCTGGGCGTCAACTTGAACACGATCGCCGCCGCTTATCGCGAGTTGCAGAAGGAAGGATTACTGAAGGTCCGCCACGGTGCGGGCGCGACGGTGTTGTCGCGACGGCTCTCGCAATTGAGCGACAACGACTTGCGAAAAGGCCTCCGCGCGAGTCTGGCGCACATGGCATTGGCAGGTCTGCCGCGGACAGAGATCGCAGAAATTGTAAATGAAGAACTCGGGGATCTATTCAGGCGCGAACGCTAATTGATCGGATCGCGGACCTTGTTCACCCACTGACCACCGGAATCGGGATTTCTCGGATCTGGCCCTCTGGACGGCGGTGGCGTACTGATCGTTCCACCCGCTCCCCCGGCTGAGCCGCCACTCCCGCCGGAACCACCTGATCCACGTGAACCACCGCCCGTGCTGGTTCCTCCCGGGCCTGGTGTGTAAGAAGGGTTACTGACAATCACGGGTTGATTGTAGATGTGTGTGCGGCAGCAGCTGCCGTCAGGATAGAAGCCACCAAAGCCGGCAAACATTCCGTAGGAGCCCCCGTATGGGCTACCCCAACCATAGTGAAACGGCAGGAAGGTGTAACAACTCGAAAACGGACTCCACGTCCACAGTCCCCAGCGCCCAAATTGCGCACCAGGCCAGCCCCACGCACTCGACGAAAGAAATCCGCTTAGCGCTCGCGCATTCAATCTCTGGTTAGCGCGGGCGAGAGTCTTACCTCTTTCCTTGCTCCAACCGTCAAAGTCGTCGTTGTCAGCCTTGGTTAGCTTTGCGATCGTGGGCACGCCGCCGCCAATCACGACCTTCTTCCCGCTCTTCACGACGTCTTGCTCGCCCTTGCCGAGGCCTATCTGACCTTTACGCACGAATATCTCGGTCGTTTCGGGCGTTGCGTTAATGCGGTAAATCCCGGCGCGGAGGATCTTGAACTTCTGCTGCGCGGTGACGATCGGAATGTATTGCGAGACGTTGTCAGGACCAGTTGCTTCAATGATTACACTGCCCCGATTTAACTTCACCAACAGGTTTTCCAGCGTGCTATCGACGAGAACGAATTCAGTGTTCTCAGCCAATCGGCAGTATGTGCCTGGATTCAAGAGAATCTCGGCTTGGCTGCCGAAGCCGGTCCGAACGATGTCACCAGAAACGAGGTCGTCATGGCTCGTGAGCAGTTGAGGATCCTGGCCTTCCCGCTTCACCATCACCTGACCCGAAACGGCGTTGACGCCTCCCGCCTTAGCCGAGATACCGAAGCGCTCACGGTTTTGCGCCTGAGCGAGTATCGACAATGAAAGGATGGCGATGATGACGGTGACAACTCTGAGTGAAGAGATTTTCATTTCGGACCTCCTGATGAAGCCGTTGACTCGGGGAAAGGTGTCGTCAGTATACGCCCCATTGCTACTTAAGCAAATGGAATTACGCGAGCGGTCAGAGCGTGGGGTCGGATCTACTCGCTGCGGCGGTGGGATTCACATGAATCGCTTCGTCATTTGAATCGAGGTAAAAGTGGCGAGCGCTCGCCGGGTTAATTGGATCAGCATTGATTGAGAATTCTCCCGCGCTTGCGGACATGGAAAAGCGATAGCCCCTTAACGCAGGTGTTGCACTAGAGAATCGCGCATCGAGAAAGCCACCGTCCACGAGGCCGGGAAAATCAGCATAAGTTCCGCGAATCGCTTTTGCCTGTGTCTGCGCGGACAAAATGGTTCGCAGAGTCTGAATCGTAGAAGTCTCGTCGGCCGCGTCGACCGACTTCTGAAGTGTTCCCCGGTTGCCGGGCGCATTACTTGAACAGCTACAAACAGACAGCGCAACTCCAAGTAGCGCGCACCTAAGGATCCAGATCGGATGACTCATCGCTTCACCAGCTCCTGCAACGACTCACTGCTTCGTTTCAAAATATCCGCGTCTCGCTCTAACACCGAGATCAACACGACCGACCAATTGGACCGTCACAGCATGCCAGGCTCCGTCATGCTTTCTGGTTGCCGGACGATACCCAAGGCTGTACACAGTGCTGAGATCGCGAATGACCTGCTCATAGACTCCCTCAAGGTCTTTCAGCTTCCGTGCCTGATACACCTGATTCCCGCTCTCAGACGCGAGCAACGCAAGCTGCTCTCGCGCAATTGCATAGGCAGACGGCGGCGTGCCGTGCCAATTCGATTCTCTCTCGGTATCGAGGTAAATCGGCAAAACGATCGTGTCCGACCGTCGCACCAGCTCCATCAATTCGTCGAACGTAGTTTTTGATCCTTCGCCAAAGACTTCCGGCAGAGCGTTATCAACGCCGTCCGTCATTACCACGACTGCGCTGCGCCGCTGCTCGACCCGCGATTGAATCACGATGTGGTCAAGGACGAACCGTAAAGCGTCCCAGAAGCTCGTGCCGCCCACAGGTTTCTCGATGTCATCGATGCTCTTCTTCAGCGCCGTATGATCTGACGTGAGTTTCGAAACGAGCAGAATATCGGCCGTAAACGTCAAAATTGCGATCCGATCGCCGGGCCGCGCGGCGTCGACAAAACGCTTGGCCGATTTTCTGATCAGGCCAATCTTGTCCGCGGTCGAGCCCGAAAGATCGAGCAGGAGAACTAAATCGAAAGGCGCGTCGTTGGACGCAAAAAAAGAAATCTCCTGCGGCTCGCCGTTATCGAGCACTGCAAAATCTTTTTGCTGCAGGCTGACCGGCAGTTGCGCGCCCTTGCGATTGAAGACGCTGACGTTTAGGTTCACCAGATCAGTGTCGATGCGGAGAACGTCGGGCTCAGGTGTTTGGGCGCGAGCAGTGAACTGGAACGGGTAAGCGGCGAGCAGGAGGAACATAAAGAACCGGAAACGCGGAGACAGGGAGACTTGGAGAAAACTCAATCGCGACATCCTGACTCCGTGTCTCCCCATCTCAGCATCTCCGAGTCTTGGCATGTTCCTAAATTCCCCGTCTCCTCATCTCCGCCTCTCCGGGTCTCCGATCTGCTTACTTCGCGAAATATCCGCGCTTGCCGCGCGCCACTGTGTTAGGCCGGTTGGTATTGACGCGAATCGTTCGCCATGAACCGTCGCGTACTTTATTGGTTGGTCGATACGATAATGTATAGAGAGTGCCAAGATCAGCCACGACTCGATCGTATGAGCCAGCAAGGTCCTCGATCTTCGCACTTTCGTAGAAAGCCCCGCCGCCGGCGTCGGACAACTCTTTCATTCGATCGTGTCCCAGGTCGAATGTCTCCTGCTGGATGTCCAGCGGGCTCAGCGGTTCATAGCTCTGCGTGTCAGTCCAAATGGAATAGATGACGCCATCAAACTCTTTCGCACGCCGAATCATTTCCTCGTAAGAAGTTTGTGAACCTTCACCGGTCACATTAGGCAGAACGCTGTCCAGGCCGTCACTAATCACCACGATCGCATTGCGCCGCGAATCCTTCGCTTCACGAAACACTTCATCGATAGCGAAGGAAACTGAATCGTAAAGTTTGGTGCTGCCATCCGGCTTTTGAATAGCGCGAATGCGTTCGCGCAAAGCATCGTGGTCAGTGGTCAGTGATGACACAACTACCTGTCCGCCCGCAAAAGTGATTACGCCGATGCGATCGAATGGGCGAGCCGCATCGACGAAGTGCAGCGCGGCTGATTTGATTAGATCGACAACCTTCGTCGTCGAGCCGGATAAGTCGATCAGCAGCACGAGGTTGAACGGCGCGGAAGACGATTCGAAGTGGGCAATTTGCTGCGGCGCGTTGTCCTCGTACAGGCGAAAGTCATCCTTCGTCAAATCGTTTACGCCGCGATTCGTGCCGCGATCGACCACGCTGACGTTTACGCTGACGAGTTCGGTATCGACGCGAATCACGTCGCCTTCGGAAACCTCTACCGGGCCGTTGTCCGGAGGCGCGGGTGTTCCCGCGGGAGTCGCGCTTCTGTCAGGCCCGACTAAATCAGGACGCTGCCTCGGCCTCGGCCTCTCTGTTGGCCCAAGTTGGGCAGTACGCGGCGCTTGCGGCTGAACCGTTCGCGCCGTCACATCAACAGCCGGCGCGAGAACGATGTTGCCCGCCTGCGAATAGAGCCTAATCGAGTTCGCCCCATCACCAATCCTGCCGCGCAATTGCGGCACAGCTCCGCGATTCGCGGCTAGCTCCGTGATAGAGGAAACGACGCTGCCGGTTTTTGAATCGGCGACGACGTTCGCTCCCGCGCGGCGAGGCAGGTTCAGACGGATTTCGCCGGTGCCGCTTTGCGCCAGCAGCGCCGCCGGCAGACCGGTCACTTCGATCGATCCTGCTCCAGTTGTAATTGATAGATGTGCGCGCGCCGGCACCCGCAGCACCAAATTAACGGGAGACGCATTCGCCGTGCGCCGGCCCAGACGAATGGCAAGAAGAGTCTCGCCGCGATCGACCACCGGCGGAACGTTGACCGCTTGCCCGTTGTCAGAAATCGCCGAGACGGAAACGTAATTCCCGTTCCAAATTTCGGCGATGACTGCACCGCGCAGATTCTCGACGCGCAGGTTGCCATTCGCGGGAAGTTCGAAATGCAGCGCATCGTTGTTTTGGCCGGCAACTCTGGTTAACGCCGATCCGATGAGTGGGAGAATCAGCGCCAGCGGACACAGAAATTTGAGCAGAGAGTATATCGGGGAGCGAGTGCTTGGGGCTCGGTAAATCATTAACTACAGCTCAGAACTTTAGCACAACCAGAGTGTCAGTACTCTCGACGAGTCAGGATAGCGACGGATCAAAGTACTCCTCCAACCGGCAATTTGATCCGCTCGCTACTACCACCCCACGCGGGCTGCCGGCGTGGGACCCCGGTCTGCTCCGCGGTACTGACACAGTCGGGCTAGGGAGAACTATCGCTCGATCATGTCCAGTATCGAGCCACCCTTTGGCTTCGGCTCGGGAGGAGGCGGGGCGCCACCGCCGAACTCGCCGAGCTTCAGCAACAGGTTGCCGTAATTCGAAGCGTATGCGAGACCGTCTTCTTTGGTCACCGCTCCGCTTTTCACCATCTTCTCGATCACGTTGTCGAAGGTTTGCATCCCTTCAACTTCACCTTGCTCCATCGCGTCATGAAGTGATTTACCTTCCGACTCGCCGCGTTCGATGTACTCGCGCGTGCGCGAAGTTGCTTTCAGAATCTCCATTGCGGCCACGCGTCCGCTGCCGTCTGCTCGTGGCAACAGGCGCTGCGACACGATGTAGCGAAACGACTGTGCCAGTCGCGTCCGAATGATTTGCTCTTCATTCTTTGGAAAGGCGCCGATGATGCGCTCGACAGTTTTCGCGGCGTCGATCGTATGCAGCGTCGACAGAACCAGGTGGCCCGTCTCGGCAGCTTCGAGGGCGACTTCCATCGTCTCGCGATCGCGCATCTCGCCGACCAGAATCACCTTGGGCGCCTGTCGCAGCGCCGCGCGCAAAGCCAAAGCAAAGCTAGGCGTATCTGAGTACAATTCACGTTGATGGATGGTCGATTTCTTGTGAGCGTGCAGAAACTCAATGGGATCTTCGATGGTGACGATGTGATAGAACTTCGTCTCGTTAATTAGATCGATGACCGCCGCCAGCGTCGAACTCTTTCCACTGCCGGTGGGCCCGGTCACGAGCACAATCCCGTTCTTCAATTCGACAATTTGGAGAAGCTGCTGGGGCAGGTTGAAATCTTCAAACCGCGGCGGGCGGTGCGGAATCACGCGCATCACAATCGCGAACGTGCCGCGCTGCTTAAAGATATTCACGCGAAAGCGATTCATCCCCGGAATGCTGAAGGAAAGATCCGCTGAGCCAAACTTTTCGAGGATCTCGTTCGCGTTGTGGTTTTCGCCGATAATCAGTTTAGAGATGGCCACGGTCTGCGCCGCGGTCAGTTTTTCAATGCCGGTAGCGGGGACCGGGTGCAGCTTGCCGACCAGCTCAATTTGCGGCGGCCGTCCCGGAGAAAAAATCAGATCGCTGACCTTGTCTGAAACTGACAGCATCTGCTGAAGAATTTTTGCGAGATTGAGCGGTGCAGTCGCTGGTGTCGGAGTTTGGGTCGTCTCGAGAGTCGTGCTCATGGGATCCTCAGAGGGATTTGATTATGAAGAACGTGACATCGTCATGAGTGCCGTGACCGTCGGTCCATGCGATCAAATCGCGATGGATGAAGTCGATCATTTCGCGCGCACTTAATTCGCGACAGTTGCGTACAGCCGCGAGTAAGCGATCACGTCCGTATTCTTCACCGTCGGCATTCATGGCCTCGCTTACGCCATCAGTGTAAAGCACAAAGACCTGCCCCGGCTCGATCGTTTGAAAGTATTCGTAATAACGCGTGTCGCGGAACATTCCCAGCGGCACGCCGCCGCGCTCTTCATAGCGAGCAGTTCCGTCCGCATTCATCAGCAGCGCCGGAACGTGCCCGGCGTTTGAGTAAGAGAGCGTTCGATTGGTCGCGTCCAGGATGCCATAAAACGCAGTAACGTATTGGTTGCGTTCGATCGATTCCCAAAGGAGGTAATTAACTTTAGTCATCGAGATGTGCGTCGCGTATCCGATATGCGTCGCGGCGCGCAGGCTCGCCCGCAGAAACGCCATCAGCAACGCGGCGGGAACGCCTTTGCCTGCGACGTCAGCGATGACGATGCCAATCTGATCGTCATAGATCCGCACCCAATCGTAGTAATCACCCGAAACTTCTTCGGTGGGAAAGTTGTAAGCGCTGATATCAAAGCCATCAATTTGCGGATCGCGGGCCGGCAAGAGTTCGAGCTGGACCTGGCGCGCGACTTCAAGTTGAGCTTCGAGCCGCTGCTTTTCGATCATCTGCTCGTGCAGCATCACTTTCTCGATGATGATGGCGACTTGCGAAGCGAGCAGCAGGAGCACTTCCAGATCGTCGTTCGAATACGCGTTGAGTTCATCACTTTCGAGATCGAACACGCCGATGACTTCGTTGTTCGAAATGATTGGCGCCACCATCTCGGAATGAGTGCGCGACCGGGCGTTGATGTATCGCCGATCGCTACGAACGTCGTTGGAAACGTAAGGCTTACCGGTAACGGCCACGTGACCGATCAGGCCTTCGCCCATCTTCAGATGCAGTTCCTGCAAATCGTCGATTTCATATCCACGCACTGCCTGCGTATGAAAGACGCAGGTCTCATCGAGCTGGCCTTCCCATTCGGCCAGCGGCGCCGAACACTTCACCAGGTAAATTCCGGCCGCGTCATAGGGAATCAGCGAGTCGAGCGTGTCCATCACGAGGTTCAGCACTTCGTCCAGGTCGAGCGAACGACTAATCGTCTTCGTGATGTCGAGCAGCATGCGCAGCTTGTCGATGGTCGATAAGCCGGCGACGCTTTTCTGCATGGTTTCTGGCATAAGAACGCGGCTTAAACGCCGCTGCTTTGATTATACGTGTTCCGTGAATCTTACAGAACCGGGAGCGGACCGGGGTCCCCGCGCGGGCAGCCCGCGTGGGGTGGTGGATGCGACCGGCTCAAGCAAGGCCTCCTAAGAAAACTGGCGCTTCGGTTTTGTAAGCTGCAGTGAGCGATATTCAGCCCACAGATGAGTGACCTTGATTCGATATTCGACTAATTGCCGGCTGACGTGAAAGTGGCGCGCAATCTGCTCCGCGGTGCGTCCGCTCCTCACGAATCTCCGCAAAGCTGCGTACGGAACCAGCGCTGCTGCACCAGTGGCGTAAGCTGCTTCTTCGTTATCGTGATTGTAATCACGCGCGGCGACCTGCCTGGTTCCCTCTCCCTTTGGGAGAGGGTTAGGGTGAGGGCTTGTAGCGACAAGAGATGAAGTTTTTTCTTTTTTCCTTTTGGCAGCTAAGCTTCGCTCCCTCACCCCGGCCCTCTCCCAAGGGGAGAGGGAGTCGGACTCCGTAACCACGGCCAGTCGGTTCGGCGTGTGGCCCAGAAACACGTGCGCAACTTCTTCCATCAAGGTCGCTCGATTGCGACGCTTGCCATGCGCTGGATTCAAGATTACCAAACGCCAACCGTTCGGCAGCGGACGTGAACAGGCGCCCCCCGACCACTCTTCCACGCCATCTCCCAGCAAGTGCGCGCGTGTTTCGGGCGACAACCCTTCAATTGCCTCAAAGTCGATCACCATTAGCTTCGCAAAATGTGCTAAGGCAAAAGGATCGAGAGGCTCGTTATCGGCGACCCCGGCAAAGTCCCGCAGTCCCAGCGCGCATAGTTCAAACTGTTGTCGTTTTTCCGTGGGAGGCAGAAGCAGATTTCGCACGAGGAATTATAACCGAAGCGTCGGCCACAGATGAACAGATCTTTACAGGTAGTTTCATTCTCAAATCGGTACAAATCTGCGTTTATCTGTGGCTATTTCTTTTTCGTCGCCGTCTGACTGAACTGCGTGTAAGCGACCCGGAACAATTCCGAAAGCGCCTTGGCGGTTTGCGGCGTCAAGTGCTTATCGGCGCGCAGGTGGGCCTCGACGATCTCCGGCGTTGATTCATGCGGATAATAGACGACCGGTTTAGGATCGGCTGAGCTGTGATGGCCGTGATGCATGACGCGCTCAATCGGCATATCGAGCCATGCAGCCAGCCGCGCGATGTTATCCGCGTCGGGCTTTCCCGTGCCGTTTTCAATCCGCGACAAAGTCGAGGCTGATACGCCCGTCAGGTCGGCAACGTCACGCAAACTCAAGCCCTGCTGTTCCCGTCGCCGGCGTACAGCAGTCCCCAATTCGGCAGTGTTCACTCCAGGCTTCTTCATCATGGGCCAGAAGTTTAGCATTGGATGGTTTTAGCTGCAAGACTTTGTTTTATTCGCGCAACAGGATTCGGAACCCGAGGCGGTAGCGATGGGATCGAGTGATCCTTTCGGTGTAACTATGATCCGGTCGCTACCGCTCGCGGTTCTGACACCGTTTCACAAAAATAAAGAGGCGGACCGAAGCCCGCCTCGTAAACAGTGCGACTGCACTGCGGACTTATGGCTGCGTCAATCGCGCCCGCATTGCGGCCATCGCGAGGTCGCGAGCGCGCGGCACCGTTTCAACCGCTTTCGCAATTTGCGGATCATCTTTCGTCAGCACCTGGACCGAGGCGACTGTGCCGAACGCGGCGGTCGCGAGATAGAAGCGAATCTGCTCTTCAATGAAGGATCGGTTTTTATCGAGCGTCGGCGCGAACACTTTCCAATTCTGATCCTTCGCGACGTAATCCTTGAACGCATTGAAGACCGCGTCATTCATCGGGAAATCGGTCGCCTCAAGCTCATGTTCGAATACGATCGCGCGATCGACTTTGTAGGTGTCCAGGCCGGCTATGTGGCCGTTAGCGACGGCGCGCGAGAAGAAGAAGAGCGGATCGCGCATGCGAAACTGGACGTTGCTGATTGTTTCCGGCTTGATCTGTTCGTCCGGCGTAATACCGCCGCCGCCATAGACGGGACGGCCCGTGTCCGTGCGACTGGCCTGACCAATGGGCTTGCCTTGAAGATCTGTCATTTGTCCGCGCAACGTTCCGCCGCGATAGATATAGTTGTACCAACCGCCGTCCGAATAATCGCGCTGAATCAGACGCCCCGAAGGCGTGAAGTACTTAGCCGAGGTCAACGTCAGGCCTGCGCCTTCCGGCAAGGGAATAATGCTCTGGACCAGGCCTTTGCCGAAGCTGGTCTGGCCGACGATCATCGCGCGATCGTGATCCTGCATCGCGCCGGCCACAATTTCAGAAGCAGAAGCGGTGTAGTCGTTGACGAGAATTACGAGCGGCGTGCGATCGGGATCAGGATTGCTCGATCGGTAAATTCGATCGTTCTGACCGTTGCGACCTTTTTGCGTGAGGATTACCTGACCTTGCGGCAGGAAGATCTGGGCCACGTTCAAAGCCTGATCGAGAAAGCCGCCGGGATTATTCCGGAGATCGAGCACCAGCGAGTTCATGCCACGCTTATGCAGCTTCTCGATCCTTTCCTGAAGCAATTCCGCGGTATCGTAATTAAATCCGTGCGTCATATCGATGTAGCCGACGCCCGGCTTAATCATGTAGGCATCCGGCACAGAGGGCTGCGACACAGCGTCACGCACAATATCGACGGTCTGGATGTTGCCGGTCGAGGCGCGCGTTACGGTCACCTTGACCAAACTCCCGCGCGGTCCACGAATCTTGTCGCGCACTTCCGCAGAGGTTTTGCCGTGCATCGGAATGCCGTCAACAGCTTCGATACGATCGCCGAAGCGCAGTTCCGCTTTCGACGCCGGTGAATGATCGAACGTAGCGGTGATGTAAGTATCGACCGAATCGCCTACTGAGAAGTTTTGAATCGACGCACCAATGCCGAAGTACTCGCTGCGCTGATCGGTCTTTAGCTCATCAAACTCTTCGCGATCGAAATAGTTCGAGTGCGGATCCAAAACACGCAGCATGCCGATCATCGACGACTTGTAAACATCGTTGAAGTTCAGTTTGTTGCCGTCGACGTATTTGTCCTGGATGATCGCGAGGGCTTCCTTGAAGTCGTCGCTAACCATCGTGACCGCTTCACTGCCCCGAACCCGAGGCCGGCGCGCGGTATTAGGGTTGACTGGTTCAGTGCGGCTCGGAGTTCGACCAGCCGAACTGCCTTGCTGCGTGGGTTTCTGTTGCGCGACAACGAAAATCGGAATCGCAAGAGAGAGGGTAATTAGCGCCACCAGCGCCAGCGAAAATCTTTTCTTCACTGAGAACCTCACAGGAATTTGAACGTCCAACCGGGGAGCCCCCTGATCGATCAGCACGACAAGAAGTCGTTTTGTGATTTTAACGGATGCTTTTGCGACGGGCAAGGTTGCGCGTAACGCAAACTTCTAGTTTGCGAGTTCGATTTGACTCACAACTAAAGAACTATCGCAAACTAAAGTTTGCGTTACGCCACATGCATCAGCGCCGTCCGCATCGCCGTGGCCGACTGCCAACGTTGTTCGGGCTCTTTGGCCAGCGCGCGTTCTATCACTTCGGCGACGCGTTCAGGAACGTCAGGCGCGCGATCTCGCAGAGGAATGATGCGACCTTCGAAGATGGCGCGAACCGTCCCGGCCATGTCATGCCCAGATCCGAGATTCAGCGCGATATCGCCGGCGAGCAGGCTGTAAGCAGTCATGCCAATAGCGTAGATGTCGGAAGTTGGCCGGACGTTTCGGAAATCGCGAATCTGCTCGGGCGGCATGTAAGCGAATGTCCCGGCCATATCACCCGCCATCGTGATGCCGCTCATGCCTGATTGCGTGAAACTTTTCGCGAGCCCAAAGTCCGTCAATTTCGCGGTAAGCGTTGGCGCGCCGCCGGTGATGAGGATGTTGGATTCCTTGATGTCGCGATGGATGTAGCCAAGCTTGTGCGCATAGGCGAGCGCGTCGAGCGACTGCGAGATAATATCGATCGCCTGCCGGTAAGGCAGTCTCCCTCCCTGCGAATCGGCCAACCGCGCCGCGTCTGAACCTTCCACGTATTCGGTGACCAGGTAAACTGCGCCATTATGCGTGCCGCTTTCGAGGAAACGAACAATATTGGGATGATCGAGCGCGGCCGCGACTTCGATCTCGCGCATGAATCGCTTGAGTGACTGATCGGCGACGGCGACTTCCGGCAATAGTGTCTTGATTGCGACTGAATTCCCATTCTTCTCATCGCGCGCCAACATTACGCATCCCATGCCGCCGCGTCCCAGCACGCGAATCATTTCATAACCGGGAACCGGCTGTGGCCGGCGCTTTAATTCCTCGCGGCACTCTTCGCAAATGAAGGTAAGCTTTTCATCCGGCGCGGCTTCTGTCTGTTCGCGTCGGCCACAGTTCGCACATTCAACCTGGACCAGCGTGGGGCGCGACAGGGTCGGCGCTTCCGAATTATCAAGCGTCACCGGCTGCTCTGCCTGTACCTCGACCTGAAGCACAGTCGCGCCGCCCTGAATGCGATCCCCGCTGCTGAGGAATGCTTCACTGACGCGTTGGTTATTGACGAAGGTGCCGTTGGTCGAGCCGAGATCGCGCAGAAAGACGCGGGGCGGAGCGATCTCGATCAAGCAATGATGACGTGAGAAGAACTTGTCTTCCGGAAGGTAAAGGTGCGCGTTATCGCTACGGCCAATCAAAAACGTGTCGTGCTGATCGAAGGTGAAGTCGCGGCCGGCGTAAGGGCCCTCCAGGACTTTGAGAGTAACTCGCATGTCAGAACGGGCGGGCCAATTGGATCACTTGCTGATTTCCAAATCGTCGAAAGCTACTTCACCAACGTCACTGGTGTAGAAGCCGACCCGGCCACGTTTGTAATTCGCTTCATCGATGACCGACGTTACGAACTGGCCGTTGATGTAGAAATCCATCTTGGTATCGCGGATGCGCACCTCGAGTTGGTTGGGACTGGTGCCCGTGCGAATCGTGCTGCTCGGCGTCCAATCGACGACCTTCGATTCAACGCCGGCTTTATGCAACACGATTTTGTATTTGGGATTGTCACCGTTGGAAATAAGGAAGCTGTAATCCTCGAGGTTGCCGGTTTTCTTTTCGCCGTGCACCACCAAACCGTAGCCCGTATCGGGAGGATTCCCATCGGTGCTGCGGGTTCCTACTCGCACGGTAGCATTCTCGTCGTAGTAGTCCTTCCGGTCGGGCGAGTACATGACGATGTAGCCGCCTTTGGTGGCGTGCATGTGATACTCCTCGTCCTCGTACTGGATGTTGCCGTATTGCGACGGACCAGTGCCCCACTCCTGCTTCGAAAAGTCGTCGGTGTAAGTAATCAATGACGAGCGCGTGTTCGTGTTCTCGTTCGCATTGGTGCCGGTCGAGTTCGAGTTCCGATTCGTATT
The DNA here is from genome assembly GCA_035577445.1 of Pyrinomonadaceae bacterium. Classification (GTDB taxonomy): domain Bacteria; phylum Acidobacteriota; class Blastocatellia; order Pyrinomonadales; family Pyrinomonadaceae; genus UBA11740. Next base: position 28,356 of record DATLVM010000071.1, on the reverse strand, counting down.
GCGATTCGCGACGCGATTCGAGTTGTTGCCATTGTTATTGTTGTCATTCGTGATGCTCGCAACGGCGAAAATCAAAATCACTACACCGATTCCCATGAACACGAGCACCGCACCGATGCCGAGTAGCCACGGCCAAACGCTGCGCTTTTGCGCGGCGGGCGGAGGCATCGGCGACCACTGCTGCGGTGGCGCTGCCGGCGGCGGAGGCGGCGGCATCGATGGCGCCGCGCCCGGATAGGCGATGGTGGGCTGCGGCGATGTGTCGCGGCCCTGCGGATACTGAACTGTCGCGCCCGGATCGAAAGATGAGGGCGCAGCAGCGCTCATCAAAGGCGATCCGTCGTCGAGACAGAAACTCAACGCATCATCAGAATAAGTGCGGTTACATTGGGGACAACGCTTCATGGCAACCTCTCGGGTGTAGTTTTTCGAGCGGCCAGTCTATACGAGATGCGAGACTCGCTCAATAGGAGAGGTCAGAGGCTAGAGTGCGTGGCCGGTGAAGAACGTCAACGGTGGAGATGACTGGGCGGCGCGATTTCAACCAACCATCGCCGGATCACGTGTCAGAACCCGGAGCGGTAGCGATGGGATCATAACGCAAGCTGAGTCTTGATCGGGTCGCTACCGCTCGCCGTTCTGACACCCTCCCGCCGCTCCGGCCCAATGATCGGTTGTCCGCGCCGAATGAACACGGACATTCATTCCTCAGCGAGGCATTTTTTGTAGACACTGAATCGACCCGCTTTTCGAAAATATGAACGGTACGGAAACTGTTCTCTCGGTTCGTCCCAAAAGACGATCAAGTAGTATTCATTTGGCGCGACTTGTTCCATTCGTTTCACGGTGCCACGCTCGCCAACGGTCAAATCCATCCATAGGCCGTCGGGGTCATCGCGTCGCTTTCCGATCGTTGACAAGCTGGAGCATTTCCGCACGTGAACTCGTCGACCAACTTTTTCTTGAGCTTCCTTCTTTGTGAAGCCGCGCTCCCGTGAATGTGGCGACGCCGCGATAACGACAGTCACGAGAGAGAATACTAACAGCGATAAAAAGCTGGCGCGGTACATGTTTCTCGGGATTTCAATCAGGACAAAGCGCACAACTACCTATTATGTCTAGGATCTGACGTCTCAGCACCCTTCAACTCTCGCCTCTAACCTCTACAAGGTCCGTCCACATCGTCCACAGAATTTTGTTCCGGAAGGATAAGTCGCGCGACAACCTCCGCAGACAACTTCGACGGGACGCGGGGCGTTCCACGCGATCGCCGCGCCGCCTAATGGCGCACCGCAGCGTCCGCAGAACTTTGTTTTTGCCGGTTGGTCGAAACCGCAGCGCGTACATCGCAAGGGCCCGGAAGGAGTGCCGGCGTTGGGTTGGCCCGGAAGACTCGGCTGGTTAAGGCTCGGATGAGATGAAGGTGGCGGCGCAGGTCTCGGGCTCGCCGGACTATCGACTGTCACCATGTCGAACGATGTATTGCCGCAACGTCCGCAGAACTTTGTGCCTCCGGCGAACCGCGATCCGCACTTAGTGCAGGCCACGACCGCCGGCGAAGGCATCGCCACTCCTGAGACACTGCCGAGGCTGCCACCATGTGACGGCGAAAGACCGCTGGACGGCGCTGACTTGAACTGGGCTTGAATGATTTGCTCATCAGCGTCAGGCCGAACCTCGATGATGCGTTCATCGTCTTCGTCACCTCCATGAGCAACGCGCAGAACGTGTTGGCCGGGTGGAATTGACTTGAGAATGACGCGGCCCGATCGGCCGATGCTGCCATAGCGCTCATCGTCGACGTAAACCTCTGCGCCAGTCGGCGCCATGATCACGACGCGCGACTCTCCCTTCTGTTCTTTGACTGACGAACCGGTGACGGCTTCATCAAATTCCGCGAACCAATCAAAAACGGTCGCAGGTCGTTTTTCGGCTTCGCGTTCCAGCGCGTGCATCACAGACTTTTCGACCGGCGACGGAACATCTGAACGCAGACTGCTCAGCGTCGGCGCATCCTGCGTCAGCTTCGCCGCAAAGATTTGCATGATCTCGCCCGTGAACGGCGGCTTTCCGCCGAGCATGTGATAAGCCATTGCACCTAACGCATAAATGTCTGCGCGCGCATCGAGCCCGATGCCGGCCTGCATCTGTTCCGGCGCCATGTATTCGGGAGTGCCGAGGATTCCTCGCGATGCTGGACCGCTGCCGGATGTGATCCCCGCCAAACTCTGGCTGATGATCTTGGCGAGACCAAAGTCACCGACCTTCACGAGATCATCGCCGATCGCAGTCCCGTCCTTTTTCTTTCGCTGCACAATGAAGACGTTTGCCGGTTTTAGATCGCGATGCAGAATTCCCTCGTCGTGCGCAGCTTCCACGCCGGCGCTGATCTGTTTGAGCAGCGCATGCGCGCGCTGGACCGTCACCGTGCCTTCGCGTCGCAGCAGTTGATAGAGCGATTCACCTTCAACGTATTCCATCACGAGGAAGAAGACGCCTTCTTCGCTCTTGCCGAAGTCAGTCACGTCGATCACATTCGGATGTTGAATCGACGCCGCGGTGCGCGCTTCGCGTTCGAACCGTGCGATCGCTTCGCCTTCCTGAAGATCTTCATCTGAAAGGACGTCGGGACGAATCGTCTTCACGGCGACGCGACGCGTAATCAAATTCTGATCGCGCGCAAGGTAAACCTGACCCATCGCGCCCCGGCCCAAACGTTTCTCTAAACGATAGCGGCCGTTGAGCAGCGTCGTCCCCGGCAAAGTGTTCTTGGTTTTGGATTGATCTTCAGGACAGAGTAGTGCGTCATCTTCAAAACAACGTTCGCACCTTGGACATTCGCGCATGGATTGGGTGGTTACCAGCGGTGACTTGAATATAACTAATCGCCTGGCAACGCCAAAGAATAAGTCGTCGCCCCACGCGGGTCAACGGTCGGCAACAACATGTTGCGGCTGGCGCTCCCGCGTCACACTGTAAACTGGGCCAGCATAAATGTCTTTACTTGAACGGCGACTGACCTCATAATTCAGCCGTTCACACGCGGGCCAAGAGGCTCGCCGAAATGCGGGCGATAGCCCGCGTTTGTGTCTAGCGGCACAGACTTCAGTCTGTGTTGGTTTGACGGCATCACAGACTAAAGTCTGTGCCACCCGGAGGATCCCGAATGCGATCGATTTGGAAAGGCCACATCCGCTTCTTGCTGGTTGCGATTCCGATTCGCGTCTACAACGCAATCGAAGCCTCAGAGCGAGTTCAATTCAATCAGCTTCACCGCGAAGACTTCGGCCCCGTAGGTTATGACAAGCGCTGCAAGAAGTGCGGTCAGATCGTCAGCAACGACGAGATCACCAAGGGTTATCAATACGAGCCCGATCGCTACGCGATTGTCGAACCCGATGAGATCGCCAAGATAAAGATCAAGACGACGCGCGCCATCGACATCATCGGCTTTGTCGATTCTTCAGAGATTCCACGAACTTTTGATGATGCGCCTTATTATCTTGGGCCAGATGGACCGGTCGCGGAGAAGCCGTACTCGCTTCTCCGTCAGGTTTTGAAAGACACCGGCAAAGTCGGCTTGGCTAAAGTCGTCCTCCGCGATCGCGAAGACCTGGTCGCAGTGTTCCCGCTCGAGAATGGAATCGTCTTGCAGAAGCTTCGCTACCCGGCCGAGATTCGGAAGATGCAGGACGTGCCGGAAGTTGAAGCTGCGCCGAAGATCGATAAGAAGGAACTGCAACTCGCGACCAGTCTGGTCGAACAGATGGTGACGAGTTTCTCAGACGTGGACACGGTCGATCATTATCATGAAGCTTTGCGCCAGCTGATCGATTCAAAAATCAAAGGCAAGAAGGTTACCGAATTTGAGAAAGAGGAAGAAATCCCACGCCTCGATATTATGACGGCGCTCAAGAAGAGCTTGCAGGCTTCCTCGCGCAAGCCCATGGTCAAAGCTGCCGTGCCTGCCGCCAAGAAGAAGGCCGCGCTCACCCTGGTCAAATCAAAACCGGTGACAGCGAAGAAACGGAAGGTTGGGTAGAAAGCATCCGCAGATTCCGCAGATTTCCTGTCGGAAAATGACAAGGAATTTCTGTAGCCCAGCCGTTTACGGTTGGGTAACGATCGATGATTTTTCTGTAGCCCAGCCGTTTACGGCTGGGTAACGATCGATGGTTTTTCTGTAGCCCAGCCGTTTACGGTTGGGTAACGATCGATGATTTTTCTGTAGCCCAGCCGTTTACGGCTGGGGCTAGTTAGCACAACAACCCTTTAGCCCCTTCAGGGGCTTACCTATCCAGGAGGAACATCATGTCCCACGTGTTTCACCAACTCTACTACCATTTCGCTTGGGGAACTCACTCGCGCGAACCCTTGATTGATCGTGCCTGGCGACCAGAGTTGCTACAAATTATCAATGAAGAAGTGAAAACGCGAGGAGGATTTCCGCTACGCCATAATGCGATGCCTGACCATGCTCATGTTCTGTGTCGATTACCACCAACACTCCTAATTGCCGACTTTGTTGGTCAGCTCAAAGGCGCCACATCCTTTAGAGTCAACAAGGAGATTCGGCAAATTCAAACTTCAGTGGCAAGAGGGATATGGTGTCGTTTCGTTACGCAAAGAGGAAATCGAAAAAGTCTCGCGATACATCGATCGACAAGAGGAGCATCACCGGCGCGGGAATGTATCGGACTTGCTCGAAAGATACGAAGGCGATGAAGATGATTGGCTGAAACCATAACTCACAAGCCCGCTGAAGCGGGCTCGACATCACTTCTTCATCGCTCTTCCCAGGCGTAAACGCCTGGGCTACAGAAAAGGTCGGCTACAGAGTAACGTCCTCTTGAACTAGACTTTCACACCGGCCGCACCGCTTTCTGAAACGCTTTGACTCCCAAGGTATTCAAGACCTCGCGTCGCGTAATCCACGCGCGGCGCGCAATCCCCACACCGAACTTCACATTATTCAACGCGCCCATCGAGTGCGCGTCCACTGAAATCACGAACTTGATTTTCCGTTTGCGGGCCTCGCGCAGCCAGCGCGGTTCCATATCCAGGCGATAAGGATCACCGTTGATTTCCACCGCCGCACGGTTCTCGGCGATCACGTCGAGTATTTCCTCGACGCGACACTCAAACGGCGGACGTTTCTGGATCAAGCGACCGAGCGCGTGCCCCCAAATCTTGAAGACTGGCTGGCGCATCGCGGTAACAATGCGGCGGGTCATTTTTTCGGAATCCATTTTGTAGCGCGAATGGATGCTCGCGACGATCACGTCGAACTGTTCGAGAATCCGATCGGGATAATCAAGTGAACCGTCAGCGAGAATGTCTGACTCGGTGCCTTTCAAGATTCTAACTTTCGTCTTCTCCTGCACTTCATCGATCTCTTCCCACTGTCGCTGCAGCCGATCGATCTTTACGCCGCCCGCATAAAAAGCTGTCGGCGAATGGTCCGTGATCGTGATGTATTTCATGCCCATCGCTTCCGCGGTCGCCACCATTTGCTCGACACTGTGCTTGCCATCCGAGTAAGTCGTGTGACAATGAACCATCCCGCGAATGTCTTCGGTTGTCACGAGATCGTCCGGCAGCTTCTTGTGTAATGCCGCTTCGATCTCACCCTCGTCTTCACGAAGTTCCGGCGGCACGTATTGCATGCCGAGGCGACGGTAGATTTCCGGTTCGTTGGGTTGTGTCAGAAGCCCGCGCGTGAGCAAGGGCGGCGTTGCCCTCCCTGACGGTCGGGCTTCTGACACCTTTGCTCTCGTTCGGCGCTTATCCTTCTTCGCGGCGATTAGCGACAATTTCCCTAAGTGCCCATCCGAGCCGGTGGCGTTCAATAGCGTGACGGCAAACTCTTCAGGCTTCACCGCGATCAGTGTCGCTTTGAATCCTTCAGTCAGTTGAACCTTTACGCGATCCTTGCCGCGTTCGAGTTCGCTCAGCACCAAAGGAAACCGAACCAAATGATCAAGTAGCGCCTGCGGTTTCTTCGCGCTCGCGACCACGACAACTTGTGAAACAGTCTCCTTCCAGCGTCGCAGTGATCCGCCAAACTCGGCGTCAATCAGCGCCCGCGAAGTTTTCAGGTAGTCAATAATTCGTTCGCCTGCGCGCAACGCATGATGAATGTGAATGCGGCTGGCCGGACGATCTTCGCTCTTTGTAATCGCTTCGAGAATTCCGGCTTCGGTCTTCGCGCCAAAGCCTTTGATGTCTCGCAGCTTCCCGGCTTCGGCAGCCGACTTCAAATCTTCAATGGTGGAGATGCCCAGAGCCTTGTGCAGCGTTTCGACCTTCTTGAGGTTCAGGCCACGCACCTGCGAAAGCTCAACGACGCCGGGCGGAAACTTCGAGCGCAGCTCGTTCAATAACGAAGACCCGCCAGTCCGGTAAAGCTCCTCGATCTGCTTTGCGATTGCGAAACCAATTCCCTTCACGAACGTGAGACGGTTCTCTTTGATCAACTTTCCGATGTCTTCGCTCAATTCAGCAATCGATCGCGCGCCCAGCTTGTAGGCTCGCGCTTTGTAGAACTCGCCGCCCTTCAACTCCAGGAGAATTCCAATCTCCTGGAGCGCGGCGGCGATTGCGTACTTGTCCATCTTGAGTGGCACAGACTTCAGTCTGTGGTTCCCTCCAGCCTAAGCATCGCTGCATCTGAAATCACAGACTGAAGTCTGTGCCACCAGTTATGGCATGGCGAGTGCCTAATTCACAACTGAACCAGTTATTGCCACTTTCGCAAAAACAAATCCAGTTGAGCGTTAGGAATCTGTAAGAATGACGGACGAGAAGCGCACCGAACCCGAACAGGTTAAGCCAAGCGACGTCGAACAAGTAAAGCAACAGGACGACGTCAAGCGCGCGCTCAAACAAACCAGCAGCGTCAAACCGCCGGAAGAAAAGCCCAAGGCGAAAACGACAGACAAGCTGTGGCTGGGAACGCACGCAATCGTGCTCCTCAGCTTGGTGGTCCTGTACTACATCCTGCAATTTAAGGTCTTCGGATTCGCGGCCCGTTTCATTCCTTTCATTCAAAAACTCGACAAGACCGCGATCGCCATCGTCCTGCTGCTGGCCGTGGCCAAGATCGTTGATGTGTACCTCATTGGCCGGCTCGATAGCGCCGTTTCTCGTTACAACCTGCGACGCGTCGCGAAGATGATTCTCGCGCTGGTGGTCGTCTTTGCGGTTGTCTTTCTTCAGAACTGGTACACGACGGTAGTTTCGATTGGAGTTCTGTCGTTGATCCTGGGACTGGCCGTGCAAACGCCAGTGACCAGTTTTCTCGGCTGGATCTACATTCTGGCGCGCGCGCCCTATCGCGTCGGCGATCGGATCAAGATTGGCGACGCGACCGGTGACGTGATCGATGTCAGCTATCTCGACACTACGCTCTGGGAATTCGGTGGAGGTGATTTGCTCTCGACGGATCATCCCACGGGACGAATTATCAAATTTCCCAACTCAAAGATTTTGAGTTCGACTGTTTACAACTATACCTGGCCGCTCTTCCCTTATGTTTGGAACGAGATCAAATTCAGCATCGCTTACAACAGCGATCTGACGTTCGTCGCGGAGACGATGCAGCGGGTAGCGTCTGCCGAAGTCGGCGAATCGATGAAGCGCCAGATTCGGGTCTATCGCGAACTGCTTTCGCAGACGCCGGTCGATCAACTCGAAGTCAGGGAAGAGCCGTCGGTGCTGTTTCGCGTGAACGCCAACACCTGGCTGGACGCGATCGTGCGCTACCTGGTTCATCCAAAGGAAGCCGGACGCGTAAAGACGCGCTTGATTAAGAGACTCCTGGCTGAACTCAACAGCTCGCCTGAGCGGGTGATGTTTCCGAAAGGCGACGCGCGCTAAATCTTTCAGTTTAAGGATTCACATGAGAGAACTATTTCGTAAATTCGCCCAGATAACCTCGCAGGCCGTCGGATCATCATGGGCCTTCATTCTCGCGGTGTTTATAATCATCGCCTGGGCCGTGAGCGGCCCGATGTTTCATTATTCGGACACCTGGCAATTGGTCATCAACACCAGCACGACCATCATCACCTTTCTGATGGTCTTTCTGATTCAGAACACGCAGAACCGCGACGCCAAAGCGATTCATCTGAAGCTGGATGAACTTATCAAAGGCGTCAAAGGGGCGCGCACGTCGATGGTGAATCTCGAACAACTTTCCGACAAAGACCTCGAACGATTGCAGAGAGAGTTCGAGCGCCTTCACCATGCCGAGAGGAACGACGTTCACGAAGAAAAAGCCGAGCGCCGACAATCATGACCATCATTGAGCGACTGAGCGCGAACGGCATCCAGAGAATCGGCTCGCCGAAAAAAGGGTTTCACTACAAACGATCAAACGGAAAGAAACTCGGGCGGGCGGAAGTTGAACGCATCGAGAATCTGAAGATCCCGCCGGCGTGGACTGATGTCTACATCAACAGCGCAGCGAAAGGATCAGTTCAGGCGATAGGTAAAGATGCAGCGGGCCGCCGGCAATATCTCTATCACGAAAAATATGTGCGCTTGCGCGAGCGCAAAAAACTGACGCGGCTGATCAAGTTCGCTCAGAATCTGCCCGCACTCAGAAAGACTGTCGCGGGTCATCTGCGCTTGCCGAACTTGCCACGCGAACGCGTTATGGCCGCGATTCTGCGCGTCTTGTCGGCGAGCTTCATTCGACCGGGCAGTCAGGTCTATGCCGACGAAAACGGCAGCTACGGAATCGCTACGCTTCGCCCCAGGCACGTGCGCGTTCGCGGCGACCTCATCATTTTCGACTTCCCCGGAAAATCCGGCGTGCAACAGCACCGCGAATTTCGCGATCGCGCGGTGGCCCGCATCGTCAGAGAGTTGCTGCGTCATCCGGCGCGGGAAGTCTTCGAGTATCAAAACGGTGAAGGCAAATTCGTGGACGTGAAGCGACGTCACATCAACGAATACATCAGGGAAGTAATGGGCGGTAAATTTACGGCCAAAGATTTTCGCACCTGGGCTGGAACATTGATTTGCGCTTGCGCCCTAGCGCGCGCAACTTCAGATCTGGATGACAAAGAACTCAAGAAGTATCCGGCGCCCAGCAAACGCAGATTAGTTGCGGCCATCAAAGAAACTGCTGAAGCGTTGGGCAACACACCGGCAGTTTGCCGCGACGCTTACGTCTGTCCGCTGGTGATGACTGGATTCGCGCGGGGCCAGGTAATCAATCGCTACTTCCAAAGCGTGCAGGAGCTAATTCGGTATCGCGGCGTGTCTCTCCATCCAGCCGAGAAGTCGTTACTCCGATTTTTGAAACAGCAAGTCAACACAGGCGGAGGCGCAAGCCAAAACGCAAGGAAGAATTCGCGAGGAAGATAGAAAAACCGATTGCTTTTGCGCGGAGGCAATGCTAGTTTTTACCGACTTTCCCCGACATGCAATCTCAAATTTGAAAGGACCCTGTTAATCAATGAAGCACTTCAGTCTTAGAATCAAAATCGCGCTGGCGCTCGCTACCGTAGCGATGTTCGTCACGGCCTCGGCGTTTGCGCGCACCGGCAAGCAGGATTTCATTGTGCACAACCAGACCGGCGTCGAAATCAACTCTCTCTATGTATCACCGCACAGCGCTGACGATTGGGAAGAAGATATTCTCGGTAAAGACACGCTGGCCAGCGGCGAAAGCCTGAAGATCACCTTTGACGATCGCGATAAGCACGTCCACTGGGATCTGAAAGTAACTGACAAGGACGGCAATTCACTCGAATGGTACGATCTTAACCTGGTCGAGATCGAGGAAGTGACGTTGCATTGGGACGCGAAAGCCGGGAAGGGCTGGGCCGACATTAAGTAGTTCGGTCTTCCCGCAATCCAGGCTTTATTACTGCCCGCAACCAAATGGTTGCGGGCAGTTTTGTTTTGGCGTCTCAACCGCGAAGCGGTTGAATTTAATAGCCGTGGGCACCGCCCACGGATCAAAAAAGCGAGTAGATGATTACCGACCCTGAAAGGGTCGAACAACTAAGATTCTAGTCCGGTGGCGTTGCCACCGGCTATTGAATTTGTCCGCTGCGCGGACTAACCATCGGCAGCTTTACTTTTTATTTCAGGCAGCCCTCAAACACTTTCCGCTGTCATTGCTTTCGTTTACTATTCGATCTCCGTTTAATCAAATAATTCTAATCATGACAACATCCGAAAACGAGGAGAAGGCAAAATCAAAATGACGATCTTAGATAACCCGCATGTGCGGATGCGGCGGTGTCTCGCTGCGCTTTTCTTCACGCTTGCTGTCTCAACTTCAACTGCTTTCACTCAGCAATACGATCCCGCGGCGTTCTCAGCGATGAAATGGCGCTTAGTCGGGCCGCATCGCGCGGGGCGTGTAACTACGGTTGCCGGAATTCCCGGCAATCCATCGATCTATTATTTCGGTACGCCGGGCGGCAGCGTTTGGAAGACAGTTGATGGCGGCCGCACGTGGAAGCCGATCTTCGACGAAATGCGTGTGCCCTCGATTGGCGCGCTCGCTTTGGCTCCTTCGAATCCGAACATCATCTATGTCGGCACCGGCGATCAGTTGGAAGGCGACGGCGTCTTCAAATCAACGGACGCAGGGGCGACGTGGAAGAACGTCGGCTTGCGAGACGTGCATCACATCTCGTCGCTCATAATTGATCCAGGGAATCCGGACATCGTGCTGGTCGGCACTTATGATTTCGTTTCGACCGGGGAGATGCGCGGCGTTTTCAAGACCAGCGATGGCGGCCGCACGTGGAATCGAGCGCTGTTCAAAGATCCGTCAACCGGCATTGCCGACATGGCAGCCGCGCCCGATGACCCGCAAATTGTCTATGCGATGAGCTACTCGCCGCAATTCGACCCGAGTACGCGTCGCACGACACGAAGCGAGTCGCACGTGTGGAGATCGTTAGACGAAGGCAGCACGTGGTCTCAGGTTGCCGAAGCCGGCTTGCCCGATAATCCGCGCGGCCGCATCGGCGTGGCCGTCGCGCCGGGAACGAATGGCAAGCGCGTCTACACGATCATGAATCAGAGTTTCTTTCGCTCAGACGATGGCGGCGCGACCTGGCAACAAAGCACGAAAGATCCGCGCGTGCTGGGCAGCGGCTATTTCAGTCGCACCTACAGCGACCCGCACAACCCGGACATTGTCTATGTGATGCAGACAGCGACTTACAAATCGACCGACGGCGGCAAAACATTTGAAGCATGGAAAGGCGAACCGAGCGGCGAAGACGATCACGTAATTTGGATCGATCCGGCCGACTCAAAGCGCATCTTCATGGGAACGGATCAAGGAGGAGTGATCACGCTGAATGGCGGCGGCACCTGGACCGAATGGTTTGATCAGCCGACCGGCGAGATGTATCACGTCACGACCGACAATCAATTTCCCTATCGCTTGTACGCGGCCCAGCAGGACAGCGGTTCGGTCGCGGTGCTCTCGCGCAGCGACTTCGGCATGATCACTTATCGCGATTGGTTCTCCACAGGAGCTTTCGAGAGTGGTCACATCTCGCCCGATCCTCTCAATCCCAATCTCGTGTTCTCAATAGGTTGGTATGGATCGGTTTTGCGACTGGATCGCGCAACCGGACAACTCACGACCGTCTTCGCGCCCGGCGCAAAATATCGCTACACGTGGGAGACGCCGCTGGTGCGTTCGCCGCATGATCCGAAGACGATGTATCTCGGAACGCAGTTCGTGATGCGCACGACGGACAATGGCGAGAGCTGGCAGGAAATCAGTCCCGATCTCACGGCGAAAACGAACCCACCGTCACCCACCGACCAGGGAGTGCTTCAGTACATCGCGCCGTCGGCGGCAAGCGCCGGAATCATTTGGGTGGGAACCAGCAATGGTCTGGTGCAGCTAACCCGCGACAACGGCGCGACGTGGAGCAACGTCACGCCGCCCGATATGCCGGCCAACAGCAGCATCACTTTGATCGAGGCTTCGCCGACTAACGCGAACAATGCCTACGTTATCAGCGCCGCGCGTATCGATTCGCGACCTTACATCTTTCGCACGCGCGACGCGGGCAAGACCTGGAGCGGGATCGCGAACGGCTTGCCTGCTAATGCAATCGCGCGCGTCGTGCGTGAAGATTCGCAACGCAAAGGTCTGCTCTACGGCGGCACCGAGAATGGTATTTACATCTCTTACGACGATGGCGATCACTGGCAATCGCTGCAGTTGAATCTGCCGACAGTTTCGGTGCGCGATCTAAATGTGCACGGCAACGATCTCGTCGCGGCCACGTATGGCCGCTCGCTGTGGATACTCGATGACATTTCGCCGTTGCGGCAAGTTGGTCCTGAGCCAGCGAGCGCGCTCCTCTTCAAGCCTGCGAATGCAGTTCGCACGCACTGGGATGTTCATCCGGACACGCCCATCCCGAATGAAACTGCGCACGGCGATAATCCCCCGGACGGCGCGATTATTGACTACTATTTGAAATCATTTCCGAAGAATATCTCGCTGGAGATTCGCGACGCGCGTGGGAATGTCGTCAGAAGATTCTCTGACAAAGCCGAGCCGCGCGATCCTCGTCCAAAGAATGTTCCTGAATGGTGGTTCGAGCCGCCCACGGCGCTGACGACAAAGCCCGGCTTGAATCGTTTTGTGTGGAAGCTGCAGTGGCCGCATCCTGATGCGTTGACGTTTGGGTTTAGAGGCAATCCGTTGGATTACATCGAATACACCTTGCCGGACCATGCGGTGGTTGGCAACACGCCCGTGAATCAACCGCCCGGGCCGTTCGTCATGCCCGGCACATACGAAGTCGTCCTGACCGTTGACGGCAAGACGTTTCGCCGACCGCTCGTCGTCACCATAGACCCGCGGGTGAAAACGGCAGCGAGCGATTTGCAAGCGCAACTCGATCTCGCGCTGGCGATCGATTTGTGGATGGACATCACGTTTAAAGGCTACAACGAACTGAGTCAGTTGAAGGCGGCGATCGACGATCGTCAGAAAGCGCTTGCCGCTAACCCGCAAACGAAGGGGCTCAGTGATTCACTCGGCGCGGTTAAGGCAGACCTTCCTGCTATTGCTGAGGGCAGCAGCGCGACCCCCGGCTTCGGCGCAATCAATCGCGACCTCGCGCGATATGTGCAGATGATTCAAAGCGGCGACGCGCGCCCGGCGAGTTCGGCCATCGAAAGCGCGGCGCAGTTGTGCAGAGCTCTCGCTGACGATCTTCAGCGGTGGCGACAGATAAATGAAACGCGCGTTCCGGAAATTAATCGAATGTTAGCCGGCAAGGCTTCACCACTGCCTGTAGTTAAAGTCGCGACAGCCCCCAACTGTCTGAATTAATCAGTTGTGTGCAGCTTGAAAAGTGGCACGGGGTCCCGCCCGTGATACCACACGCAAGATGCGCGTGCCACCTCAAAATGCACCGCCACCGAACTAACCCTCTCGAAAAAGAAACCCGTGACAACGGATTTAGTTCCGCTGTCACGGGTTCCAAGGTATTGCAGCCTAGTTATGGACAGCTGCCGTTGACTGTGTAATGCGGTTCGCTATCGATCGCTGGTCCGCTTTCCTGGCTCAGCGGCACCGTGACCGTGGCAGTCGCAGTTCCGACGTTGCCTGATGCATCAGTGACTTGGAAGTAGATCGTATACACGCGACCGTCGCCACCACCGGCTCGCTCAGCCCTTAGCTGGACTGATTTGCAGCCGGCCGCAATGACGATGTCATTCAAAGTATTTCCATCGCCGTCGCTGTTTTCCAACTCGTCGCTGGTCACCTTTGAGATCACCACACCGTTCAATACCAAAGAGGTGTCGCAACTGTCGGTGACGCTTGCCACGAAATCGGAAACTGAGAACGTCACGTAGTTGTGGTTCGGTGACCAGAGTATTGGCGCGGCTCCAGTAAGATTGATGACCGGGGCGGTCGTATCAACGACATTTACCGTGCGCGAGACCGGCGCCGCTGGATTGCCGGATGGATCTGTCGCGTTATAAATAATCGTGTACGTCCCGGGCACGTTGGCGTTAACTGTTCCGGATGGCGTAGCGGCGAAACTCCCGCTGCACGAATCGGTCGCAGTCGCACCGGGATCGATGAAACTCGTGTGACACTCAACCGTCATCGGATTCGCGCCATTGAGGATGATTATGGGCACTTCCGTGTCGACGATGTCGATGATTACATCGTCGGTGTCTGATCCACCGGCTGATGACGAAACCGTGAGCGTGATCGTATGCGTCCCGGTCGGCAGAGACACGCCCAACGTCGCAGTTGTGCCAAGTGTCGTCGTTCCTTCTGTCCAGGTGTACGTCAACGTGCCGCTTCCTGTCGACGCAGTACCATCGAGAGTCACGCTCGTGGTTGCGCCGGAACACTCAACCGTCTGATCAGGCCCGGCATTCGCAACCACCGGGGTCGTCGTCGTGCTAAGTTTCTGAACGCGATCCTGTCCGGTATCGGCCACGAAGATGTTTCCGAAAGCGTCTGCCGCCAGGTCCTGCGGGCCGGAGAATTCTCCGTCGCCGCTACCGGCTGAGCCGAATGCTTCGGCAAAACTTCCGCTCGAATCGAATTTCTGAATACGATTGTTGCCGCTGTCTGCCACATAGACATTACCGGAAAGATCGACCGTCACCCCGTTAGGGTTAGTGAATTGACCATTTGACGTTCCATTGGTCCCCCACTTCGCTAAGAACGTCCCGCTGGAATTGAACTTCTGAATTCGGCTGTTGCCGCTGTCCGCGACGTAGACGTTATTAGAGACGTCAACCGCTATGCCTTGGGGAAAACTGAACTGACCATCGCCGGTTCCATTGCTGCCCCAATCGATGAGGTGCGTTCCCGCTGAGTCATATTTTCGCACTCGATGGTTGTTGCTATCCAAAATGTAAATGTTATCGGCGGAATCGACGGCAACGCCACCTGGAGCGATTAGCCCGCTGCCAATAGTATTCAGAAACGTGCCACTCGAATTGTATTTCGAGACTCGGTTCGTGTCCTCGCTTGAATCGGAAACATAAATATTGCCCAACGAGTCAGTCGCGATCCCCGAAGGACTAATCAGTCCACCGTTTATTGCTCCTCCGGTACCAAACTTCAATAGGAACGTGCCGTTGTTATCAAATTTCTGCACCCGATTGCCGTTACCTTCCGCAACGTAGACGTTACCGGCGGCGTCAACCGTGATACCTGTGGGAGTGAGAAATTGGCCGTCTCCGCTCCCGCTAGTTCCCCACTTCGTGACAAAGCTGAGCGCAGTAACGCTGATTACGGCCACGCATAGAATCGCGATGACCGCCGTGGTCCTATTGAACAGGCGTCGCATTAGTTTCGATGTCGATTGGGGAGATCGATGAATGTTCCTGCTGTGTAACATGGGTGTGCTCCTTAGAATTGTGATTTTTACAGAGACCGTCGAGCTTGGGGGAAGTCCGAGTGGCCGCGGACAATATCACAGAAGAGGCGTCTTGGCACGAAAAATCTGGATGCAGCCATCGGGGGCTAGCGGATCACTTGATCGCGGCATCTCAGACTAATAAATTAGGTGCTTTCTTAAGAACACTTCGGGAGGACAGGATGAGGCGCGCATTAATCTTATTGTCCGTTAGCATATTCGCGGTAGGTCTGGCGATCGGTTTTAAGGGCTCCGCAGCCGAGAGCATCGGACGCGAGGGTCAAAAACCTGCCGAAATCAAAATCGATCCGAAAACGTTCGACGACTACGTCGGGCAATACGTTTTCGCCGAGAATCCGGACCTCGTGCTGTCGTTCTTTCGTGAAGGAACGAACTTTTTCATTCAGGCATCGAGCCAGGGACGAATTCAAATCTATCCGGCGAGCACCTCAAAATTCTTCACCAGGATTCTTGATGCCGACGCTACTTTCATTCGCGACCCGCAAGGAAAAGTGATCGCCGTTCTGTGGCGCCAGGGTGATCGATCAGCGCGCGCGCAGAGGACCAGCAACCAGCCTGCGATCCTAACCGATGTCGCGTTCAATCGCCGCGAAGAGATGATTCGCATGCGCGACGGCGTGCGTTTGCACACGCTCATCTACGCGCCAAAAGATCAGAAGGAGTCACTGCCGATAATCATAAGTCGCACGCCTTATGGAATAGCTGATACAGATTCCGACACGATCAATCGACGGTATCGCGATCTGATTCAGGATGGCTACATCTTCGTGCTCCAGGACATTCGCGGACGATACGGTTCGGAGGGTCAGTTCGTGATGAATCGTCCCCTGCACGATCCGAAAGACGCGAAAGGCATAGACGAAAGCACCGACACCTACGACACGGTTGATTGGCTGGTGAAAAACATTAAGAAGACCAATCGCCGCGTGGGTATTTTCGGAGTCTCTTACGACGGTTGGCTCTCGGCGGTGGCGACGATCAATGCACACCCCGCGCTGAAAGCCTCGTCGCCGCAGGCGCCCATGACCGACACCTGGCTGGGCGACGACTTCTTTCACAACGGCGCCTTTCGTCAAAGTTACGGATATGAATACGTGAAGATGATGGAAACCTCGAAAGAGAATTCTGAAGTATCTTTCGACAAGGACGCTTACGCTTGGTATCTCGAAAACGGAGCGCTCGGCAGAATCACCGAATTGAACGAAGGAAAGTTCCCGACCTGGAATGCGTTCGTCGCGCATCCCGCTTACGACGATTACTGGCAAGCACGCGGCTATGGAAACAAGCTCAAAGCTACCAGCGTTGCTACGTTAGTAGTCGGCGGGTGGTGGGATCAGGAAGACTTTTACGGCGCGCTGGCAACCTATGCCGCGCTCGAGAAGTTCGATAAGAGCAATCACAACTTCGTCGTGCTGGGGCCGTGGAACCATGGCGGATGGAACAGCTTCGGGCGAAACTTAGGTAATGTGAACTTTGGCAGCTCAACCGGAAATTACTTTCGCTCACAAGTACAAGCACCATGGTTTGCTTATTACTTGAAAGGCAAAGGCAAGCTGAACGAACCTGAAGCGCTAACGTTCCAAAGCGGCAGCAATCAATGGACGCGATCCGATCGCTGGCCACCAAAGGAAGCTGTTTCGCGCGATCTCTTTCTGCATGATGGCGACAAAGCCTCTTTTAACAAGCCCGCGCCAGGCGACGTCCGCGATTACGCAGAGTACGTTTCTGATCCCGCCAATCCGGTCCCCTATCGCAAACCACCGATTCAGCCAACGTACGGCCCCGGCTCAAGTTGGTATACGTGGCTAGTTCAGGATCAGAAATTTCTTGAGGGCCGGCGCGATGTTTTGAGTTGGAAAAGCGAAGTGCTTGATAGCGATTTGACGATCGACGGCGAAGTGATGGCGCACATTTTCGCTTCAACCTCAGGGACGGACAGCGATTGGGTAGTGAAGCTAATCGACGTCTACCCCAACAACAATCCTGAAGATCCAAAGATGAACGGCTATCAGCTAATGATCGTCGACGAGATCTTCCGCGGACGATACCTGCACGGCTTTAGCAATCCGCAGCCAATCACTCAGAACCAGGTAAATGAGTACGTGATCGACCTGCGCGCGAACAATCACACCTTTAAGAAAGGACATCGGCTGATGGTGCAGGTGCAATCAACATGGTTTCCCCTCTACGATCGCAACCCGCAGAAGTTCGTCGAGAATATTTTCCTGGCGCGGCCTGAGGATTATCAGCCTGCAACACAGCGAATATACGAGTCATCGAAGTACCCGTCGCATGTGAGCCTGCCGGTGATCCAATGAGCGCCGACAGAGTGATTTGCCGAGTAGCGGTAGCTCGTCCCTCAGGAGAAATCGTTATGCGTACCAGTGGTCTTGACCTCCGCCGATTAATTTTTGTAATTGTTCTGCTGCTTCTTCCCGTTGCCGTTTCGCCGAGCAGTGTGGCCAGCAGTATTTCTGCATCGCGGCCGGCCGAACAGTGGGTTCTCCAGCAAGCTCGCAATGGCAAACCTGCAAATCTCAAAGACAAATTTACCCGGGAAACCGACAGGGTCGTCGGCGCCTCGTTTCTCAAGCAAGTGCTAACGAGCGATCCGGCCCGAACTGGAATTCGCGCGTACGGAATTCGGATTTCGCATGCCAGAGTGCTCGGAGAACTCGATCTCACCAACGAAGAGATCCCTTATTACGTGACTCTTGATGATTGCTTCTTTGACGAAGACTTGACTCTGGTAAACGCTCACTTCAAAAAGAGCTTGCACCTTGAGCGCAGCGTCTTCGAATGCTTTGCCGACCTTCGCTACCTGGTAATCGACGGCGATCTGGAAGCGAGGGGAGTTCAATTCGACCTTGCGGATTTGGAGCCGCTGGACAAGGACGGCAAGTTGCGGCCAATGAGCTTTGAGGGAATGAAGGTGGGTGGCCCGCTGTTTCTGTCACGCGCCGTTTTTAAGCGCCCCGTCAATTTTTATGCGGCCCAAATAGGCGGTAACTTTGTTGCCGACGATGAGGCTCATTTTGAGAGCGATGCAGTTTTTGAGCTTATGAAAATCGGCGCACGCGCCGTTTTTGACAAGGCAAAATTTGACGGACGCACCTCCTTCTATAGCGTAAAAGTAGCTGAGAACTTCGATGCTTCAGAGGCATACTTCAACGATACGAAGCATGGCGTGATTTTTGAGGGTATGAGCGTCGACGCGGCACTTTTCTCAGGCTCGCATTTCAAAGGACCTGCCCGATTCTACGGAATGACAGCAAGCAGTAGTCTCGACCTGAGTGGTGTTGACTTCTACAAAGTCACGGAAGATATGGCAACGGACGATCAGGCTAAGAACGATAAGATAACAGCCTTTGTCAACTTCCAGGGCATGGCCATAAAGGGTTCTTTCTTCTTAAGGAGAAGTATTTTCAATCGCGGCGTCAGTTTCTATGGAACAAGTGTGGACCGTGAATTTTCTGCTGACGCAGCTCAATTCAATGACCCTCAATCTGGAGTCTTTTTCAATAATCTTAAGACGGACACGATCGGATTGAGCGGTGCGGTTTTTAGAGGACCGATAAGCCTCTCAGGAGTGACGTACCGCGAGGTGGACCGGGACAGCCTGGATAACTTAGTCAGCGTGATTCGCCAGGCGAACTATGACGCCGGAGCTTACTTCGAACTCGAGGCATACTACCGAACACATGGCGCGATAAGTCAGGCAGATGATGTTTACATAGAGCAACGAAGACGAGAGCGTCGCGGTCTTTGGTTCCCCGCGCGCTGGAGCGAAGCGCTATTCGTTGATCTGCCCTTAGGCTATGGCCGTCACATATGGCGACTGATTGTTCCCAGCGCGATTTTGATTGGCATCGGCTGTTATGTTTTTCGATCAAAAGAGCTGATGGAACCTCAAGCTCCAGAGTACGCCTGTCGGCACTACAGCCGATTTCTCTACAGCTTAGGTTTGTTCCTGCCGATCGTTGATCTTCGTTCCGATGTTTGGCTGCCAAAACACGAGCGGCGCGCGGCACGTCGGTACTTGCCGTTTCACATTATCGCCGGCTGGGTCCTGGTCACATTGCTGGTCGGCGCGTTGACCGGAATTCTCAAGTAATGAAATGAAAACTGTTGGCATCATCGGCGGGCTCGGGCCTGAAACGACGATCGAATACTACCGGTTCATCGTTGAGGCCTATCGCGCTCGACAAAGCGACGGCTCTTATCCACTGATGGTCATCAACAGCGTCGACCTGAAGACCATGGCCGACGCGATTCTTTCGGGACAACTTGACCGAGCCGCTGATTACCTGGTGGCGGCGATTCAAAAACTCGCCGACGCTCGCGTTGATTTCGCAGTCATCTCGGCGAACACGCCGCACATCGTTTTCGATCAAGTGAAGCCGCGCTCGCCGGTTCCGCTCATCAGCATCGTCGAGGCGACCCGCGCGGCTGCCGAAAAGCTAAACCTGAAGCGGCTGGCGCTGCTGGGCACGCGACCAACGATGCAGGGCCGGTTCTACCCGGAAGTCTTCTCGCGCAGCGGCATCTCGCTGATCGTTCCGCCGTCAGAGAACCAGGCTTACGTTCACGATAAGTACTTTAACGAACTCGTCCATGGAACAATTCTCCCGGAGACACGCGCGCGGCTTTTGGAGATCATCGGCCAAATGAAAGAGCGCGATGCAATCGAAGGCGTGATACTCGGCGGCACGGAACTTTCACTCATTCTTCCCGAAAGCGAATCTGATGGACTTCCCTTCCTCAACACCACGCGGATTCATGTCAACGCGATCGTGGACGAATTGCTCTCCTGAAAATCATAGACCATAGACAGAGATAATCCGGCGTGATAATAGTATCGCGCGTTTTGGAATAGACCTCGCATTCTCGGAGCTACTCCCACCAGGAGCAACTCCGTTGACCTCGGGCAGCGACGGCGCTGCCCCATTGTCGAAAGGAGTCAACATGCGAATCGCCTCGTTTAATGTTGAGAACATGTTTCGTCGCGCGGTCGTGTTGGACTTGGCCAACTGGAAAGACGGTAAGGCGATCCTCGAACAATTTGCCCGCGTGAACTCACTGTTGGAAGAACCTGTTTACACTGTGTCGATCAAAAAATCGATCGTCGAGGCGCTCGAGAAACTTGGGCTGAAGAAGAGCAACGAAAATCAGTTCGTAATTCTGCGCGAGAACCACGGGCGTCTGTTGAAACGGCCAAAAACCGGCCCGATGCAGGTCATTGCCGAGGGCCGGGGTGACTTTATTGGCTGGGTCGAACTTAAGACCGAAGCGGTTGACGAGGTCGCGACCAGGATGACTGCCAAGGTAATTCATGAAGTAAATGCCGACTTGCTGGCCGTAATCGAAGCTGAAGATCGGATTGCGCTGACTCGCTTCAACGACCAACTACTGAAACCCATTCACGCAACCTACGATGGAACTATGTTGATCGATGGGAACGATGATCGCGGCATCGATGTCGGGTTCTTTACGAGAAAACCATTCCTCATCGAATCGATGGTGAGCCATGTTGACGATACGAAGAGTGGCCGCCGAGTCTTTAGTCGCGACTGTATCGAACATACGGTTCGCGTCAACAAAACCACGACGATTCTGGTTATGGTGAATCACTTCAAGAGTAAAGGCTTTGGCAATCAGGCTGATTCCGACGCAAAACGCAAAGCCCAAGCGCAACGCGTGCGCGATATTTATGATCTGCGACGTTCGCAAGGTATTAAGAACATCGCGATCGTTGGCGATTTCAACGACTTCCCCGGTAGCGATCCGTTAACGCCGCTGCTGGCGCAGGGATCGGACCTCAAAGACATTTTCGATCACCCCAAGTTCACGCCCGATAAACGCGCCGGGACCTTTGGCAACGCAACAGCAAAAGATAAGATCGATTTCATCCTGCTATCGCCGGAGCTTTTCAGTCGCGTCACCAACGGCGGCGTCGAGCGCCGAGGCGTTTGGGGAGGCACCAAAGGAACGCTGTTTCCGCACTTTCCGGAAATTACCAAGGCAATTGAAGCCGCTTCGGATCACGCGGCGATCTTTGCCGACCTGGATCTGTGATTCAGCGGTCGGACCGAATGAAATTTCCACCGCCGGCACCATTGAAGAAGTTTCTCAAGCCTTACGATCGTGAGGTGCGCGATCTCGCCCTGGGATTGCGCGCGCTCGTGCTCGAAGAGATGGCGCCGTGTTACGAGAACATCTACGACGCCTACAGCGCCGTGGCGATCGGCTACGGCGCCAGCGATCGGCTGAGCGACGGAATACTTCACATCGCTGTTTACACCAAAGGCGCGAACCTCGGATTCAACGATGGCGCAACGCTCGACGATCCGAAAGGCATTCTCGAAGGCACGGGAAATCGCATCCGGCATATCAAAATCAGAAAACCTGAGGACCTCAAGCGTCCCGAGCTGCGCGCTTATATTCGGCGCGCGCGAAAAAAGGCGTTGGCGGATGCGCGAAAGCTGGGCGAGCCCATCGCGCCAAAACCGGACGGTGTCGTTTCGACCGTCAAGGCAATTTATGCCCGCAAACGAAGACCAAACAAGCCACAGGTCTGACGGACCGATTCTGTTGGCAACCAGCGCATGTTACTCTTGGTGCGGTCGGCAGTTAGCCCGACCGTAAGGGAGGGCGCAGCAAGCTTGTTCGCGACTGATCCGACGCCCTCCCTGACGGTCGGGCTATCGCCCCATTCCCAACGATGAAACAGACCGTCGCGTTACTGACGTTTCTCTTGTTGCTGTGCGTTGCGCCTGCCCGCGCGCAAAATCCGCCAAGCCAAACCCGCCCTCAGCCGGATGACGATCGGGTCGTCGTCACCACCAACCTGGTGCAGGTCGACGCGGTGGTCACCGATAAGAATGGCAAGCAGATTAACAACCTACGTCCCACGGATTTTGAATTGATCGAGGGTGGCCGGACCCGAGACATCGTTGGATTTTCTTATATCGATTTGAAGACAAATGCGGCGACATCCGGAAAGTACCCCGTTGCGAATGCCCGGAACGAAGCATCGCCTCCTCAGCTTCACGCGTTACGGCCTGAGAGTGTTCGCCGCGCGATTGCCATCGTCGTCGATGACTTTGGCCTTTCGTTTGAAAGCATTGCGCGGCTGCGCGGTGCGCTCGAGAAATTTGTTTCCGAGCAGACTGAGTCGAGTGATGTGATCGCAGTGGTTCGGGCCAGCGGCGGACCGGGATCGATGCAACAGTTCACCTCGAACCGGGCGCAGGTCATAGCGACGGTCAAGCGGCTGCGGTGGTATCAAACCGGACGCGGCGGAGCGGCTGCGTTGGATTCCATGCTTGCGGCTGAAAGAGATGATGTCGGCCTCGACCTGCAGGGCTACAGCAGCAGTCACCCGCCGGATCTTTCGCACAAAGAGTTCTTCGGCGGCTCGCTCGGCGCGCTCGGTTTCGTGATTGACCGGCTCGCCAGGTTTCCCGGGCGTAAATCGATCGTGTTCATCTCAGAGAATCTCCCCCTAACCAGCCGCGACGCGCAGGCCGGCGGCGCAACCCGCGCGCTCGATCGGTTGATTGAATTAGCGAATCAACATTCGATTGTAATTTCGACAATGGACGCTCGAGGGTTGCCGAAGTCGGGCATGACTGCTGATGACAATCAGTTCAATCTGGCCGCGAACCAGGTTGACAAAAGAACGCGCGAGCGTTTCCAGCGGTTCACCGCCTCGAAGGATGCCTTGAATTATATCGCCGAGAGAACCGGCGGGATGTTCGTGCAGGACCAAGGTGACCTGAATAACGGACTTCGCCGCATCATCAATAGCGAGCAGGGCTACTATCTGCTGGCGTTTCGGCCGGATGATGCCGACAAGGAACGTCCGGATCGAACCTATCGAGTTACCGTCCGACTCAAGCAGCCCGATCTTGTCCTTCGCAGCCGTTCTACCTTTCGTAAATTTTCGCACCGTCCTGAAGAGCCTGCGGAGCAAACCAAAACAGATGTTTTGCGCGACGCGCTCGCCTCGCCATTCGTTAAAGAGAACGTCCGCCTGAAAGTGACCGCATTATTCACCGGAAGATTGCAGATAAAGGTCCTCGTGCACGTCGATGCGCGCGATATCACTTTTACAGAATCGCCCGACGGCTCGCACAAGGCGTCGTTTGATCTCGCTGTCGTCGCGTTTGATGACAACGGAAAAATTGCCCGGGAGCTGCTGCGCTCTGAACCGCTGACTGTGCCGGCGAAGCAGTACGAACAGGCCCTGCGCGATGGCTTGGCTTACACAATCGGAGTGCCGTTGCAAAAGGCCGGGCCCTATCAAGTGCGAGTGGCCGTCCGCGATGATGATTCCGGCCGGCTCGGGTCTGATTCGCAATTTGTCGAGGTGCCGGAGGCGCGACCGTCCCGTCTGTCGGTTGCCGGCCTGATAATGCAAGCCAACACTACAGAGAATCGCGGCGGACCGTCGGTGCGCCGGTTCGTTCAGGGCGATGCTCTGGAGTATTCCTATCTGGTCTATGGCGCGCGGCAAAATCAAAACAACTCAACCGCCTTGACCAGTCAGATCCGCCTGTTTCGTGGTTCAGAGGAAGTGCTCACCGGCAAGATCGTGCCGACGACTCCAGCAAACGATGCGCCCGGCGAAGCCATAATCGCCGGCGGCAGGTTGGCGGTGACTTCCTCGCTGCCGCCCGGAGAGTATTTCCTGCAGGTAACGGTGACGGACGAGTTAGCTCCGCGCGATAAGCAGACATCAACTCAATGGATCGACTTCGAAATAATTAAGTAAGCTTCGAGCTGCGCTTCGGCGGTGCTGCTCTGCAATAAGACCCAAACTCTGATCAGGTTTAGCTGGCGCATGATTCCTCGTTTCGTGCCGCTGCGGCAAAACGGTAACGACAGCGTCAAGGCAAACCGCGATCGAAAGTGAAAATAAAAATGAGCCGACTCATAACTAAACGATTCGCTGCCGTGATCAGCGTGGTGGCTGTGACTTTTTTGGCGCTCTCGGTCCACGCCCAAAGTCGCGTGCCGACGCTCGACGATCTCTTGACGCTGAAATCGATCGGCGGTACGCAAATCTCGCCTAACGGCAAATGGGTCGCGTACACAGTCGGCTATGGCGACTTCAAACAAGATGCATTCATTACGCAAATCTGGCTGGCCAATACCGACACCGGAAAAGGTTTTCAGCTCACTCGCGGTGACAAGTCTTCTACCAATCCGCGCTGGTCGCCTGATGGGCAATGGCTGGCGTTCCTCAGCAATCGTGTTGAAGACAAGAACCAAATATTTGCCATCGACCCGAGCGGCGGCGAGGCGCAACAATTAACCAAATCAGAAACCGCCATCAGCAGCTTCGCCTGGTCTGAAGATGGTAAAACGATCGCTTATACCGCTACTGAACCAGCCGCCCAGCCGTTGAAGGATCGCAAGGATTACTACGGCGACTATGATGTCGTGCGCGAAGGCTACAGCTACGTTCACCTCTGGACGCTCGACGTGGCTGAGGCGATGAAGTCGGCGGTCGGCGGCAGACAACGGACGAAGAAAACTGATTTCAGCATTGATTCTTTTTCGTGGTCGCCCGACGGATCGATGATCGCTTTCAGTGCGACTCTCAATCCGGATTTGATTCAAGGCACAACCGCGGACATTTATCTGTTGAATCTCAAAGACGATTCAGTGAAGAAAGTCGTCAATCAGCCGGGACCAGACAACAATCCGCGCTTCTCGCCTGACGGCAAACAGATCGTGTTCTCTTCGGCGATGGGCGAGAAGATTTACTTCGCGAGCAATTCGCGCCTGGCGATTGTGAGCATCGAGGGCGGCACGCCGAGATCGATCACCAATTCTTTTGATGAGAATCCGGGCTTGCTTGAATGGAACCGCAATGGGATTTACTTCACCGGATCGCAAAAGACCGCTTCACACTTGTTTCGTGTCGAACCCGCAACCGCAAAAGTCGTCCGCGTTTCTCAACCAGACGATTTGATGGCTGGTTCCTTCTCGTTCAACCGTTCGGCCGACCGAATCGCGTTTACCGTGGCGTCGCCGACCAGCATCAACGAGGTCTTCGTAAGCGATCTCCGCAGCTTCACGCCACGTAAGCTCACGAACTTAAACGATCAAGCGAAGGCGTTCACCTTGGGAACGCGCGAAGTCATCTCCTGGAAGAGTCAGGATGGAACGACCATCGAAGGCGTTCTCATCAAACCTGCTAACTTTGATCCAACAAAGAAGTATCCGCTGCTCTGCGTCATTCACGGCGGGCCAACCGGAGTCGATCGGCCTGTCTTGTTAACGCCCGACGCGCGTTACTACCCCTCAGATATTTGGGCGGCGCGCGGCGCGCTGATCCTGAAAGTGAATTATCGCGGGAGCGCGGGCTATGGCGAGAAGTTTCGCAAGCTGAACGTGCGCAACCTCGGTGTCGGCGACGCCTGGGACGTCCTGTCGGGCGTCGATTATCTGATAAGCAAAGGCTGGGTCGATAAAGACAAAGTTGCCTGCATGGGTTGGAGCCAGGGCGGCTACATCTCCGCGTTTCTGACGACATCGACCGATCGCTTCGTCGCGATCTCTGTCGGCGCGGGCATCTCGAATTGGGCCACCTACTACTACAACACCGACATCACGCCGTTCACGATCAATTACCTCGGCAACGATCCGGCCGAAGATCCGGCCATCTATGAAAAGACTTCGCCGATGAGCTATATCAAGAGCGCGAAGACGCCGACGCTGATTCAACATGGAGAGTTAGATCGTCGCGTGCCGATTGCCAATGGTTACGAGCTGCGGCAAGGTCTGGAGAACCGCGGCGTGAAAGTCGAGATGGTGGTCTACAAAGGCTTCGGCCATCCCATCACCAAACCGAAGGCCATGCGCGCGGTGATGCAGCACAACCTTTCTTGGTTCGGTCATTACATTTGGGGAGACCCGATGCCGGACTTCACCGCGCCGGAAATGCCGAAGAAAGATGAGAAGAAGACGGGGGAGAAGTAATCCTGAATTGTGTGCGATTAATGTTAGAACCGGGAGCGGTAGCGACCGGATCATAGACTCAACTTTTGTGGCAGCATCCCGTCGCTATCGCTCCGGGTTCTGTAACGGTCCGAACATGGCGATGTAGGCGCTGGGAGTGCAGACATCATGTCTCCATCCCTCTCAGTACCGCCACGGTAGCGGATGGTTTCTCGTTAAGCGAGCGCGAGACCTCTCTCGCTCTCATTTTTTGCCTTTTGAAAATAAGGTAGGTATAAGACGCAGTATCAGGGGCTTCGGCGGAACGGTTCCGTATAATAACTTAGTTGTGCCGCAAGAGACCGATGTATGAACCCAGAGCAACTTGAGGTTTTCTGTCACAACAAAGAGTGTGGTGACACCCATATAGTTGGCGGCCTAGTTCCGGCAGGCACGCAAAAATATCGCCGGATGAACTACATGGGTAAAACTGACATCTCATTCCTGACCTACGTGCTCAACCGCCTCATCATTGGATGGAGCCCATTGATAGGGACAAACCATCTCTTCACGTGTCCCGTCTGCGGTACGGAGAGATCGTTCTGCGACAAAAGAGGAATTCTTATCGAGAATCATTCTTAGTTCACCTACACGAATCCGGCCTAACAATTCGTTCCAGGTGAGCGCGGGATAGCGTGCTTCTCAACTTGCTTTGTCCGGCGCGGAGAGCGCAGGAATTATTCGAGAGATTCTGCGGCTCCTAACTCTGTGGATTGTCCGTGTGACGTTCTAACGCCGCTTCGCGGCTATCTGTCGCAATTACCCAAGTTTGAATCCATGCTTGGCAACACTGTTCTTCTAAAGCGCAACTCGACACCTCGTTGGGTTAATGGCGACTCGGAAGACTATTGAGCGACGCTATGATTTATCTAATGAACCTCTTCAGTATTAAGGGAGCACGTCTTGACGCGTGCTCCCGGAAGGCTGAATGTTATGAAGAGGTATCATCAGGAATTGGAACGCACGAAGCGCGTTCATCGGCAACACCTTCGCGATCTGCATCAGTGGCCCCGACAAGAGATCGATTGCGTGTGTGAGTTTCAGGTTGGTCGCTTCCGCAAACGGAAAGCGCTTGGCTGCGGAAAATCGCGTTGCTTACTTTGTCACTTCGATAAGATATTTGGTCTTCGATCGGTGAAAGATCGGACTCGCCATCAGCGCTTTCTCGATTCTTTGAATGATTGCGACACCTCCCTGTCCGACGACGAGCTTGTCTTGATCGCCGAAGAAACATTCCTTGAGCTTGATCGCGAAGAGGCCGGGGAGACCTTGCCGTAATTGGAAACATCCGATCAGTTAACTCTCAGCAGTCCCGTGGGGACGAGATATTTATAGCCCACGGCGCGCACACTATCTCGCTTGAAGCTCCGTAGGAGCGAAATGTTGACCTTCTCCCGGCTGCTGCCCGCTGAACATTTCGCTCCTACGGAGCTCTTTGTTAGAGTGTCTGCCCATAAGCTATATACATCACGCTCCTCCGGAGCTAAGACAGATTCTGATTTCGAGGAAAAGAGAATGGTTCCGATTTATCGATCCGTAGTTCACTTCCTGTTCACAGTATCAATGGTGGCAATTGTTAGTCTGCTAACAGTGCCAACCACGTTCGCCCAACAATACGATCCTTCCCTCTACTCCGGTCTGCGCTGGCGAATGATTGGTCCGTTTCGCGCGGGCAGAACCAATGCGGTCAGTGGCGTAGCCGGACAGCCGGACACTTTCTACTCCGGATCAGTTGGCGGCGGAGTTTGGAAGACCACTAACTCCGGACGGACCTGGAATCCTATTTTTGATGCGGCATCGTCGGCTTCGATTGGAGCCATTGGCGTCGCGCCGTCGAACCCCGACGTGATTTACGTCGGCACCGGCGAAGCAGACATGCGCGACTCGATTCAGTTTGGCGACGGCATGTACAAGTCAACCGACGCGG
>DATLVM010000070.1:0-12900 GCA_035577445.1 Pyrinomonadaceae bacterium | reverse complement strand
GCGCGAGGGGCAGGGTGCATCGTCATCGATTGATGTTGGTCGCGGAATTAATTTCTACGATGAAGTGCGGCGGTTCGAAATCGATTTGATTCGCCGTGCTCTGGATCAAACCGGCGGGCATCAATCGCGCGCGGCTCGCTTGCTGGGCATGAATCCCACGACGCTGAATTCGAAGATCAAGACCTATAACATTAACCTGAGGGCGTAATTCGTCAGGGGTCAGCCAGCTAAGCCCATTTCGCCAGCGCGGCCTTTAAATCCAAAGTACGAATAATCCGGTGCAGGTTGTTAGGATGGATGCCCAGAGCCTTCGCGGCTTCGGTGTAGTTACCCTTCGATTGCTCCAGCGCGTTGAGCACGATTTGCCGCTTCGCATCCTTGATCGCTTCATAGTAGGTCGCTTCGGTTGCATTGGCATTTTCAGCCGAATCAACAACCCGTCGCGGCAAATCATCGACGCCGATCATGTCTGACGATCCCAGCACAATAGCGCGTTCGATCGCGTTCTCAAGCTCGCGAACATTGCCCGGCCAGTCATAATTCTGCAGCACCGCTCGCACTTCGGGCGTGATGCCATTCACCGGCCGCTTACATTCGTTGGAATACTTTTCCGCAAAGTAGCTCGCCAGCAACGGAATGTCTTCGCGTCGCTCGTGTAGCGAGGGCATCGTAATCTTCACGACGTTCAAGCGGTGATAGAGATCCTGACGAAATGTGCCGGCTTTAATGGCCGCTTCCAGATCACGGTTCGTTGCGGCAATCACCCGCACGTCGAGATCGATCGAACGCGTCCCGCCCACGTGCTCGATCTTGTGATCTTGAAGAAATCTCAGCAGGCGCGATTGCATCGGCAGAGGCATTTCACCGATCT
This sequence comes from Pyrinomonadaceae bacterium, assembly GCA_035577445.1. Taxonomy (GTDB): domain Bacteria; phylum Acidobacteriota; class Blastocatellia; order Pyrinomonadales; family Pyrinomonadaceae; genus UBA11740. The sequence goes on along the minus strand of DATLVM010000070.1, from coordinate 12,029 downwards.
CATCCAGAAATACTGTCCCTCGATTCGCAACTTCCAGCTTGCCCTCTTTGCGCGTAATGGCTCCCGTGAAAGCGCCTTTTTCATGGCCAAACAGTTCACTCTCTAACAGCGTTTCCGTAAGGGCGGCGCAATTGATGGCGACGAACGGCTGCGTTGCGCGCGGGCTGTTGTTATGAATCGCGTGTGCCGCCAACTCTTTGCCGGTACCGCTCTCGCCACAAATCAAAACCGCCGAACGCGCCGGCGCCACGCGCTGAATGAAGCTGTACACCTCACGCATCGCCACGCTCTCGCCGATCATGTTGTGATCGATCGCGAGTGTGGATCGTAATCGACGGTTCTCGCCTTCAAGCCATTCGAGCTGCCGCGCGTTTTCGATCGAGACTGCCGCCATGCCCGCAATGGCCGCCACTAGCTGCAAATGCGCTTCATCGAATCGAATGATCGGATCGCTCGTGTCCAAATAAATCACACCCAAAGTCTTGTCGAAGACAATTAGCGGAACGCAGATGAGCGAACTGATCTGCGCGGCTACCAAACTGTCCGCCGTGCTCAAGCTTTCACTGGTGGCGATGTCGTTGGTGAGGATCGCAATACCTTCGCGCAGTACGTGCTCGACGACTGTCCGGCTCACGCGCACTTCAGTAGCCTGCTCGCGCCGATGTTTTCCGTGAATCAGCGAAAACTCTTTCTCGGCCTGGCTCAACAGAATCGCGCCGCGGTCCACCGGCACCACGTCAAAGATCGAATCGAGAATCTCGCGAACCAATTCCTGTGTGTGTCGCAACCGGCTTATGCGCGTGCCGATCTTTACCAGGACACCCAAATCACGCGTCAGCCGTTCGTGCTCGCTGAGGTTGACCACCACTTCTGTTTGGTGCAGAAGGGATTCCGGCCGAAGCTGTTTGGCGGACTCATTAATCGGTTGAGAGTCATCAAACCGGACCAGATGGCCGGACGTTGTGTCCTCTGTTTCTTCGATTAGAAACAGTAACGCGATGGATCCAATTCGCAGTTGATCCGCGTGATTGAGGATCTTGTCGTTGACTGGCTGGCCGTTTACGAATGTCCCATTCGAACTGCCCAGGTCTCGAATCTTGAAATCGTCGCCCTCGCGCTCAATGATGCAATGGCGGCGGGATACTGATGCGTGATTCAACGAAACGACGCTCGCGGACTCGCGGCCGATCGTGATCTGATCCGCCGCAAGCGGGAACGTCGTTCCTTTCTTCGCGCCGTTGATTGCTACTAGACGAGGGTTCAATGTTCAGCCAGCTTTGTCACGAAGCGACCTAAATCGCCTTCGAAGAGTGTATTCAGCTATCGCAATTGATAGCCCCTACTATCACTTCTGATATGAAAAAGCCAGTAGAAGACTTGGAAAATGTTGATTCAATCTTCCCTGAAGACGGTTAAGTCTGCGAACTTAAAGTGTTTAGCTGAACCGAGGAAAATGCTTGGTTGCCGGTGGCACGCCGCTCGCACTACTACGACTCGAACTCGCTCACACCAGCGGGTATTGACAATAAGGTTGTCGCAGGAGGCGCGTCCTGACCAGCGCCGAATGGATTCTAATCCCCACGCCGACAAGGTAGCAGCAGCAGCCCTTCTACCAGCAGAAATTCCTGTTGCTGAGACCAGGCAGCAACCCGAAGTCCCACCCTTCGGGTTGCTCGTTTTTTGGCCAAGTTTTTCTTCCAGCAAGTCGCTCCAGAGCAACGTCAAATCCAGGACTAGCACAAAAAGTTAACTGCGCGTATTTTGGTGCTTGCTTCATAATTCGTTCTGAGGCTTAACTCACTTTGAGACGACGCAAAATTGATGGCTGTCCGATTGCCGGTGCGCTGCAGTTGATTGGCGACAAATGGACAATGCTCGTCGTCCGGGATCTGTTTGCCGGCCCCAAACGAACGACTGAACTGCTGGAAGATCTACATCCGATCAGCAGTCGAACTTTGATGGGCCGGCTGCGCGAGATGGAACAGGACAATCTCCTGCTGCGAAACAATTACGGCGGTCTACCGCGTCGCGTGGAGTATGAGTTAACCGAACGCGGACGCCGTCTGATCCCCCTGCTCGATGCGTTGATGAAGACCGGTCAGGCATTAGAATGCAATGATTGCCGCGACCGAAAAGAGAGCGCCGGCTACTATTGTGATTTCTGTCCCGAAAGCGATGCCGGCGAACACAGGATCGAAGAGCGCCCCGTGTTATCTGAACCGATTGAACCCGTCGAGCCCATCCGTCGGCGCCGGGATGATTCGATTGTGCTGTTGTAATTGCCAAGTTGTCTTCTCGTTTCGTAATTGATGAACCCTTCGGAAAGTTCTCCAAAGAAACTGGCGTGGCTTCATCTGATCGCGGCGATTTTGTCGCTGGGTGGGCTGGCTGATGCGATTTACCTGACAGTCCAGGACATCACCGGAGCCAGCTTACGCTGCACCATAATTTCAGGATGTTCCGAAGTGCTCGCCAGCAAGTACTCGCACCTCGGTTCAATCCCACTCGCGTCGGTCGGAGCACTCGCTTATTTTGTCTTCTTCAGTCTCGCAATCCTCGCTGCATTCGGCTATCCCTTCGTCCGGCCATTGCTGACCGTCCTGGTGACGTTGATGTTTCTAACGTCGCTCTGGCTTATCTATCTCCAAGCCTTCGTCATTCGTCACTTCTGTCAATACTGCCTGCTCTCAGCGGCGATTACCACGATTCTGACGGTGCTGGTGTTTAGCTCCCGCGCCGGACGTGTTCGGTCTGGGTGATCATCGGAATGGAAGCGTCGTCGCGCTTGCCACGTCTAACTTTCGGCTGTTAATCTTACGATTCAAACCACGCCTGTTTTTTGAAAGGAGCTAGCTCAACATGAAGAAGATTTTTGCTTTACCGCTGGTCCTCGCGGCGATTCTGGTCGTTGCTCTTGCCGCTGTGGCGGGCAGTGGCCGTAACACGACTGATATTCCTGCGCCACCGGCGATCGGTAGTGCAATTGAGGATTTCACGCTGCCTGATGCAGACGGTGCGAACCATTCGCTAAAGTCGCTGATGGGAAAGAAGGGCGCCGTGATTATTTTCGTTGCCACCAAATGCCCGGTGTCGAACGCCTACAACGATCGCATGCAGAAGGTGTACGAAGACTACCAGGCGAAGGGCATCAACGTCATCGGCATTAACGCCAACAGCACTGAGCCCGCTGCGGAAGTGAAATCTCACGCCGCTGAGAAAGGGCTCAAGTTCACGATTCTCAAGGACGACGGCAACAGGATCGCGGACCGCTTCGGCGCAAATGCCACGCCTGAAGCCTACGTGCTCGATGCGAATGGCAAGCTCGTCTATCACGGCCGCATCGATAACGCGCGCGACCTGGCCAGTGTTACTTCAAATGATCTTCGCGATGCACTTGACGAGTTGCTTGCGGGTAAACCGATTAGCAAGACGGGCGCAAAAGCGTTCGGTTGCACGATCAAGCGAGTCTCGTAGCTCTGGGCATGAACTGTAGTTTCAAACAGATCGCGACATTTCTGGTCGCTACGGTTGGTTTGTTGTTTGGCGTCGCAGTGTCTGCTCAGTCAAACCTGAGCGGCACTGCGCGCTGGTCTTCGGTTTACGAGAAGATCTCGTCCCGCGATTTCCCTCTCACCAAAAGGCCCCGCGGCTGTTTTTGCGATGAGGACTGCATGGCCGCGCTTGAGCGTCAGGCTGCGCTTCAGCGTCAACCTGCTCGCGCGATCGCGAACTGGCGGCCGTCATACCTGACGCCCACCGGTGACATCAAGGTCATCGATCTCGATGCTCTGAAAAAGCTTTTGCAAAGAGATCCTAAAGACACGCGGCCGCTCCTGATAAACTTTTGGGCGACCTGGTGCGATCCCTGCCGCGAAGAGTTTCCCGATCTGGTAAAGGTCGATAACGACTATCGCAACAAGGGTCTGAACTTCATCGCGATCAGTCTGGACGACCTCACCGACATCAAAACTGCGGTGCCGAAATTCCTGACTGAGATGAAGGCCGAGATGCGAGTCGTGCTTTTGAATGTCAACGATCCTGAGCCGGCAATCAAAGCCGTGGACGCAACCTGGGACGGACAGATGCCGGCGACTTTTCTTTACGACAAAGACGGCAAGGTTGTCTTCAAGCATTTCGGAAAGATCAACCCGGATGAACTGCGCGCCGCGATTGATAAAGAAGTGAATAAACAAAAGTGATGCGTGATGAGTAATAAGTGATGAGTAAGAACCAATCGCTTTCACTCATCACTCATTACCCATCACTCATTACTATTCAATGATCACTCCGGAAGTTATCGCCCAACACAACCTCAGCCTCGACGAATTCAACCGCATCAAGGAATTGCTGGGACGCGAGCCAAACCTCGTCGAGCTCGGCGTCTTCTCGGTGATGTGGTCCGAGCATTGTTCGTACAAGTCTTCGCGAATTCATCTGAAGCGTTTGCCGACCAGCGGTGAGCGCGTGATCGTACCTCCCGGCGAGAATGCGGGCATCGTCGATGTTGGTGACGGCTGGTGCGTCGCGTTCAAGATTGAATCTCACAATCATCCTTCGTTCATCGAACCGTTTCAGGGGGCGGCGACCGGAGTCGGCGGAATCCTGCGCGATATCTTCACCATGGGCGCGCGCCCAATCGCGGCCTTGAATAGTTTGCGTTTTGGATCGCTCGACGATCCGAAGAACGGACAACGCAATCGATCGTTACTCGCAGGCGTCGTTGCCGGCATCGCTCACTACGGAAATGCGTTTGGCGTGCCGACCGTTGGAGGTGAGGTTGCCTTTGATGACGCCTACGCGCTGAATCCTCTAGTGAATGCGTTTGCGCTGGGCCTTGTGCGCAAAGATCAAATCTTCTTCGGCAAAGCTACCGGCGTGGGCAATCCCGTGTTGTACGTCGGCGCAAAAACCGGTCGCGATGGAATTCACGGCGCGACCATGGCTTCAGCGGAATTTGATGAAGAAGCTTTAGAGAAACGTCCGACTGTACAGGTCGGCGATCCATTCTTAGAGAAGCTTTTGTTGGAAGCTTGCCTCGAAGCCATGCGCAGCGGAGCCATCGCCGGCATTCAGGACATGGGCGCGGCGGGGTTGACCTGTTCGACCTGCGAAATGGCCGCGCGCGCCGATACCGGAATCGAAATCGATCTGTCCCTGGTGCCGCAACGCGAAACGGGCATGACCGCGTACGAGATGCTGCTTTCAGAATCTCAGGAGCGGATGCTGCTCGTTGCGCACAAAGGTCGCGAGCGCGAAGTCGCAGACATCTTTCGCAAATGGGATCTCGATGCAGTCGTAATCGGCAACGTCCGCGACGACAGTCGCATGCGCGTGAGGCACAACGGGGAAATCGTTTGCGACGTACCGGTGAAAGCTCTGACTGATGAAGCGCCGATCTATCAGCGGCCGATGAAAGCTGTCAGTGGTCAGTCGTCAGTTGTCAGTGGTCGTCATTCCGAAATTTCAGATTCCCTAAACGGAAACAACGGACAACTGACTACTGACAACGGACAGAGCTACAACGAAACTCTTCTGAAACTGCTCGCCTCGCCGAATCTCGCTTCCAAAGAATGGGTTTATCGTCAATACGACCACATGGTCCGCACGAACACAGCGGTGTTGCCCGGCGCTGACGCAGCAGTCGTGCGGATCAAAGAGACGCGCCGGGCGCTGGCTATCGCGCTTGACGGCAATGGTCGCTACTGCGCAGTGAATCCGCGCGAAGGTGCGAAGTTGGTGGTGGCGGAAGCGGCCCGCAATGTCGTCTGTGTGGGCGCGCAACCGATCGCGATCACGAACTGTTTGAACTTCGCGTCGCCGGAACGGCCCGAAGTGATGTGGTCATTTTCAGAAGTGATCGACGGCATCGCTGAAGCCTGCAAAGCATTTAACACGCCGGTTGTTTCCGGCAACGTCTCGTTCTACAACGAGACGGAAGGCCGCGGCGTGTTGCCGACTCCAGTCATTGGGATGCTGGGCCTGGTCGATGATGTAAAGAGAGTTCTGCAACCCGGCTTCAAGAATCCCGGCGACTTCATCGCGCTGCTGGGCATGACCCGCGAAGATCTTTCCGTCAGCCAGTACGCTGAAAGTGTCAGAAGCCCGACCGTAAGGGAGGGCCACGTAGCCCTTGCTGACGCGCGGGCTTCTGACACCCTACGTGTACCTCACTTGGATCTTGATGCGGAGCGCGCCGTCCAAACGGCGGTGTTACGCGCAGCCGAAAAGGGATTGCTGCGATCGGCCCACGATTGTTCGGACGGCGGATTCGCCGTGGCGCTCGCGGAATGCTGCTTCTCTTCGCACAACCGCCCGGCGTTCGGCGCGGACATCGACATTACTGGCGAATACGATCTGGCGACGCGGCTCTTCAGCGAAACGCCTTCGCGCATCATCGTTAGTTTCGATCAAGCCAACCTCGGCGATATCGAAGAGATCGTCGCCGCCGCGAGTTGCTCGATGACTCTGCTCGGCAATGTCGGATCAGATCGCTTGTGGATTGAGAGCGACGGCGAGGAAGTGATTCAACTCGACATTGCAGAAATGGAAAACGCCTGGAGATCCTCACTAAAACAAAAGCTTCAGGCGGAAGCAATGGCCGCGGGCGCTGAGTAAGTAGGGGTCTCCTTCACGGCTCCGCTCCCTGCCGTATGCTATAATCAAAACCTCGCTTTCAATTAACATTTACTTATCAATTGCGGCGCCAACAGTCCCCGGCGCGGCCTTAATTTTGGAGGAGAATCATGGCGACGGAAATGAAGCGATCATCTGAGACCGCGAATCGGATTGAAGACCTTCTGGGCGACGAGGCGCGGGCGCTGCTCGATCATAAATCTCAAACAATTCCGAAAGAAAACATTTACCTGCCCGGACCGGACTACATAGACCGGGTCGTTGCGCAATCCGATCGATCGCCCTCGGTGCTGCGATCGCTTCAGGCACTGATTAATCACGGTCGCCTCGCGGGCACCGGTTATGTTTCAATTCTGCCGGTTGACCAGGGCATTGAGCATTCCGCCGGCGCTTCATTCGCTCCGAACCCGCAGTACTTCGATCCGGAAAACATCGTCAAGCTGGCGATGGAAGGTGGCTGCAATGGCGTCGCCTCAACGTTCGGCGTGCTCGGCAGCGTTGCCCGCAAATACGCCCACAAGATTCCTTTCATCGTTAAGATCAATCACAACGAGCTGCTCACGCTGCCTAATAAATTCGATCAGGTTTTGTTTGGCACGGTGAAAGAAGCGCACAACCTCGGCGCTGTTGCCGTCGGCGCGACCATTTACTTTGGCTCAGACGAAGCCACGCGACAGATTACCGAAATCGCGAATGCGTTCGCGCAGGCGCACGAACTCGGCATGGCCTGCATACTGTGGTGCTATCTGCGGAATAACAAATTCAAAACACCAGAGGGCGATATGCACTCGTCGGCTGACTTAACCGGCCAGGCGAACCATCTCGGCGTGACAATTCAAGCTGATATCGTCAAGCAGAAACTGCCGGAGCGAAATGGCGGCTACCTGGCAGTTGAGAAGGAGCTCGGCAAGTCGTACGGCAAGACGAGCAAGCTCGTGTACGAGAAACTGACGAGCGACAATCCAATCGATCTCGTGCGTTACCAGGTCGCCAACGGCTATATGGGACGCGTCGGTCTGATCAATTCAGGCGGTGAATCAAAAGGCGCCAGCGACATGGCTGAAGCCGTGCGCACGGCCGTCATCAATAAGCGCGGCGGCGGCATGGGCCTGATTTCCGGACGCAAGGCCTTTCAACGTCCGATGAATGAAGGCATCGAACTGCTGAACGCGATTCAGGACGTCTATCTTTCTAAAGAAATTACCGTCGCATAATTTCGCTGTTGTATTAGGGCGCGCGCATTGAACCGGATGGTCCCGCCCACTATAATGCGCGCGCTGGTTCCCTTTAATAATTTATGTCGACTCCAATTCAGTGGAGACACGGTCGGACACGCCGTCGCCCCAGACCCGAGCCACGGGCACTCAGCTTAATTAGGTCCGCGGTTGGCGAAGTAGCCCGCATCGCTCTGACCGAACCTCTTAGGATTTCAGTCGAGCGGCAGGAGATTTATCTTCGACGATTGCCGAAGGCGCTCGACGGCTTTCGCATTGTTCATCTGTCAGATCTTCATTACGGGCCGTTTACCGACGCGCGCCATCTGCGTCGCGCCATCGAAGCGGCAAACGATCTCAATCCTGATTTGATTGCGCTGACTGGCGATTACATTTCACAGGAAAGAATTTACGCGGCGCCTTGCGCGGGACTGGTGGGCCGATTGAAAGCCCGTCACGGCGTGTTCGCCGTGCTCGGTAATCATGATCATTGGACTGATGCAAAGTTGGTCACCGATTTGTTTCGTACTGAAGGCATTCGCGTCCTGATCAATGAAGGCCTGCGCCTTGATGTCGAGAATGAATCTTTCTGGCTGGCCGGAGTCGACGACACGATGGTGGGGCTCGAGGATTTGTCTTTGGCGCTGGCAGGTTCAGGCGAAATTGAAATGAAGCTGTTGCTGGCTCACAACCCGGTCATTCTCAGACGCGCCGCGCGGGCCGATGTCGACCTGGTCCTGAGCGGTCATACACACGGAGGCCAGGTAACCATTCGGCCTGAGAAGAATCGTTCGGGGCGGCCGCGTAAACGGATGCTGCGCGGACTTGGCCGGCGCGCCAATACTCAAATCTATGTCACACGCGGATTAGGAACAGTCGTGCTGCCGATTCGCTACGGCTGCCCGCCTGAAGTTTCTTTACTGGAACTAAGATCAGTCTCTTGAGATCGGATATACTCCGGCTTCCCGGAATCCGCATTCCGAAATCCGCAATCGCAAAATTCGAATGTCCTCTCGGATCATTACTCTGCCAAACGTGCTCACCATCTTTCGGATGGCTTTGATTCCGGTCTTTGTATCGTTGCTGTTCTATCAAAAATTTCTGTTCGCGCTCGCGATCTTTATCATTGCAGGAATTACCGACGGCCTGGATGGATTGTTAGCGCGGCGCTTTCATCAACAGTCACCGCTCGGAAGAATTCTCGATCCGATAGCCGATAAGATGATGCTGGTGACTTCTTTCATCGTGCTATCGATGAAGGGCGTCTACCCGACACCAATACCGAAGCATCTTCCGATTCCCTTCTGGGTGACGATTACGGTCTTAAGTCGCGACGTCTTCATCCTGGTCGGGGCCGCGGCCATCAACATGGTGACCGGCTTCCGCGGTTTCCAGCCGTCGCTCCCGGGCAAGGTAAGCACGGTGGTGCAGATTGTCTCTGTCGCCGTAGTCATGCTCGCGGCCCAAACGCGCGTGGGAACCGGCTATTACCTGCCGACCGTTTACGTTTCGGTGTTCGCCTTCACTTTCTTCTCCGGGGTGCACTACATCTTCTTCGTTTCTCGGCTGCTCAACGAAAACCGATAGGTTTACCCTCCCCCGCCTATCTTATTCGGCAACCCTCCCGTCAAAGTCTCCATCTATAAAGTTGACAGTAAGACACTCAGATATTATATTGAGGCAGTCTTCAACCCCTTGCAGCAGCCAGCGCAGGCGGAATAAAAAAGCAGCGGAGTATCAAAGAAATGAGCAAAATCATAGGTATTGACTTGGGAACGACCAACTCAGTCGTGGCCGTAATGGAAGGCGGCGAGCCCATCGTAATCACGAATTCCGAAGGTGGCCGTACGACCCCTTCAGTCGTGGCCTTCGCGAAGGATGGCAATCGCCTGGTTGGTCAGGTGGCCAAGCGACAGGCCGTGACCAATCCCGAAAACACAATCTATTCAATCAAACGATTCATGGGGCGGCGCTTCAACGAAGTCTCAGAAGAGAAAAAGCAGGTCCCTTACAAAGTTCAGGGCACCGGGGCGGGCGGTGACGTACGGATTGGCGCGGGCGGCAAGGAATGGAGCCCGCCGGAAATCTCGGCCATGGTTCTTCAGAAGATGAAGCAGTCGGCCGAAGATTATCTCGGCCAAAAAGTAGAGAAGGCGGTCATCACGGTTCCCGCTTACTTTAATGACGCGCAGCGGCAGGCCACGAAAGATGCGGGCAAGATCGCGGGTCTCGAAGTGATGCGCATCGTTAACGAGCCGACGGCGGCGGCACTCGCTTACGGTCTCGATAAGAAGAAAGACGAGACGATCGCGGTGTTCGACTTTGGCGGCGGCACGTACGACATTTCGATTCTCGAAGTCGGCGAAGGCGTCGTCGAAGTGAAATCGACGAACGGCGATACGCACCTCGGCGGTGACGACATCGACGAGCGCCTGATCGAATGGATCATCGAAGAGTTCAAGAAGGATCAGGGCATCGATCTTTCGAAAGACAAGATGGCTTTGCAGCGGCTGAAAGAGGCCGCTGAGAAAGCGAAGATCGAACTGTCTTCGACGATGGAGACGGAAATCAATCTGCCGTTCATTACCGCGGATCAGTCTGGGCCCAAGCATCTGGTGATGAAGCTGACGCGCGCCCGATTTGAGCAGCTCGTCGATCCAATTCTGAAACGTCTGGTGCATCCGCTCGAGCAAGCTTTGAAAGATGCCGGCGTGGACGCTAAGAAGATCGATGAAGTCGTTCTAGTCGGTGGCTCAACACGTATTCCGAAAGTTCAGGAGATCGTCAAGAGCTACTTCGGCAAAGAACCGAACAAGAGCGTCAACCCTGACGAAGTCGTCGCGATTGGCGCAGCCGTGCAGGCGGGCGTTCTGTCAGGCGAGAAGACCGACATCCTCCTGCTCGACGTGACGCCGCTCAGCCTGGGCATCGAAACGCTCGGCGGTGTTTTCACGAAACTTATCGAACGGAACACGACGATCCCGACGCGTAAGTCGGAAATCTTCTCGACGGCTTCAGACAATCAAACGTCGGTCGAGGTCCACGTGCTCCAGGGTGAACGCCCGATGGCCACGGACAATCGCACACTCGGGAAATTTCATCTCGTCGGCATTCCGCCGGCGCCGCGCGGCATGCCGCAAGTCGAAGTCGCTTTCGACATCGACGCGAATGGCATCGTGAACGTGTCGGCGAAAGACATGGGCACCGGTCGCGAACAGAAAATCACCATCACCGCTTCGTCGGGCCTCAGCAAAGAAGAGATCGACAAGATGATGCGCGATGCGGAATCGCACTCAGCCGAAGACGCGACTAAGCGCGACGAGATCGAAGCGCGCAATCGTTTGGACGGTCTTGTCTATCAGATGGAGAAGACGTTGAACGAGAATCGCGAGAAGGTCGGCGCGGTCGCCGGGGAAGTTGAAACGGGGATCGCAGATGCGAAGAAAGCTCTGGAAGAAGGCGGCGTCGAGCGCCTGAACAACGCGTTCAATGCGCTCCAGACGGTTTCGCACAAGATGGCCGAAGCGCTCTATCAACAGACCGGGTCAACGCCCGGCGACGAACCGGCCGCGGATCAATCATCGGCAGCGGGTGCATCGTCCGGCGGTGCGACCAGCGGCGGCGACGACAATGTCATCGACGCTGAATACGTCGATGTCGACGAAGAGAAAAAGTGAGGAACATTGAAGATTGGTGATTTGCGATTGCCGATTGGTCGCTGGCCCGACTGGTTTCTGAAATTGAAACGGTTTACAGGGTTAGAGGTCAATCGGCAATTGGCAATCGCCAATCAAAAATGTGAGTAATGGCCAAAGAAGACTTCTACAAAATTCTCGGCGTAAAGAAAGACGCCAAGCCCGATGAGATCAAGAAAGCTTACCGGCGCCTGGCGCGCAAGTATCACCCTGACGTGAATCCGGGCGATAAAGCCGCCGAAGATCGCTTCAAGCAGATGAGCGAAGCCTTCGACGTGCTTTCCGATCCGAAGAAGCGCAAGGTCTACGATCGCTTTGGCCAGTACTCGGATAATCTCGCGAATGCCGCGGAAGCCGGCGCGGGTGCGACTTACACACGCGGTGCGCCTTTCGACTTTTCCGGATTCGATTTTGGTGCGGCAACTGGCGGCGCGGGAACTACGACCGGCAGCGGCAGCTTCCGCGACATCTTTGCCGATCTCTTCGG
>DATLVM010000069.1:0-6461 GCA_035577445.1 Pyrinomonadaceae bacterium | reverse complement strand
GGACAGCCGGCCACCGTGGCAACGGGAGTGGCCGGAGTTGAAATGGTGGTAATCGGTTGGCCGCCCACGAGGACGCGTGCCTGTGACGGCAGAATCGTCGCCTTGGCGGCGTGAGTGCATTGCATGACGGCATTTAGGTGCATTACCAGTCCGGGCATCAGTGTCTCCTTTACTTCAAAATAGTTAACGCTCCGGTGTTGAAGTCGATCGAAGTACCTATGAGCGTGATCATCGCCCCTTTGCCGTTCGAGATATAGATCCCTGAGTCGTTGACGACGATCATGGCCCCGGTCGTGCTCTTCAAAATGATGCCGCCGGTCGCCGGCGTGGGAGGCATGTCGCTGATCATGATCATATGCTGTAGCAACGATTGCATGACGATGTTTGGATCAGCCGGGTTTCCCGCCTGGGCCAGCGGCGGAATATCGGATTGCAGGCCCCAGCGACAACCGACCCAGATCGGCCGATCTGGATCGCCATACTCAAACTCCACCCATACTCCGGTTCCAATTGGCGGCACCATGTAGACGCCCATCGGCGGTCCGGTTGGTCCTGCCAGAGGCACACACGGTTCGGCCCAGGTAGTCGGCAACAAACTCTGCACATCCGGTACTATGAGCTGGAGCCGGCCCACCCGCTCCGGGTCAATGTTCTGCAACACAGTCCCGCGATACTTCCCCATGTATTTTTCGCCCGCGCTCATGGCACCACCTTTGGCGTAAGTGAGATCAATCCATCACGCGAAAGCGTGAAGCTTTGCTTGTACTCGCCGCGTTTAATGTTGTGGGTGACGCTGTCAACATAGTACAAGCCGTCGTACGCAAGCCCGGCCCCGCGCACTCCCACCAACAGACGCGACCGGAGCACGCGGCCATAACGAACGACGTCCAGCGTGCCGCTGACGGTGATAGCGTTAGCCGATCCGACTAACAACTTTCCTACGGTTTCTTTGAGTACCTCGGTCACAGTCTTGCCGGCGACGTTCTTCGCGAACTTTATTTTTGCCGGCGGCGTCGGCCTGGCTCCCAGAGGCGGTTGGAAGATACTCACATTAGGAATGGGCAGCGGGATCGGGATCTTGTGAGTAATCGGGTCCAGAATCGTGACTATCATGACCTCTTTGGCCAATCCATTTAACGAGAACGTCAGCGATTCGACGTTGGTATGTGCGTCCATGTTCACGTTCAACGCGGGTTGCGGCACGGGGATGCGAATGTCAGGTCCAAAGTAAGCCAGACTCTGGCCAGGCAGAGGTCCCGGCTCGACGTAGAACACGTACCCATGTTGCGTCGCCAGAGCCTTGATGAAAGCGAGGTCGGTTTGCTGGGCCTGCGATTTCCACTTCTTAGTGGGTGAAAGGAATTCGTCGAATAGCGGAGGAATAACGAGTGGGACAACGCCAAACAGTGCATACGGCGCGAGAACTAAATAGAGCTTGGCGGTGTCATTCATAGCGGGGAAAGGACGAGTGAGCTCAACCACGTCCATCAAAACGCTCAAATCATCGCCGGTGATCGTGAGTGTCGATTGCCCCGGCTCGTTGCTGGGCGTCAGTTCTTGTTGGGTGACAATTCCATCCATCAGAACATTTGGGAAACCATTGACCGTGGCAATGATCACTACACGCGTGGTTATAGGGTCGAAATAACCGGCGGGCAGCATCGTCTTCATCAAAGTTGAGTTCTTGCTGACCGCAAAGGTCACCTGAAAGCCTGACTTGTCTTTACCGCTGGTTACCTGGACGCTGGTAAGCGCATCCACGACCGATTGCGGCGCGGGTATAGGCAGACCCGGTCCAATTAACAACGTGAGATGAACGCCTTTAAGCATTCGGAGCTCCAGAAATTCCTTCGGGCAAGGTGATGCGAACCCGGCGACCGGGTGTTTCAGTTAATTCCTCAGCACGCATTGCCACGTTGGCATCGGCAATACGCCAAAATGCCTCCGGGTCGTCCATGTACTTCGCCGCGATATTGTCCAGTCGCTCACCCTTGCCCACGACGTGCTCCACCAACAAGGCAAAGCGATCCGGCGAGGGAAGAAAACGTCGGCGCAGGTAGACAATCGTGCGACCATCGCTGCTCTCCAACGTCGTGGTTTCGATTCCGTAGTATCGACTGGTGGGCGGAAAGTTATAGTTAGCCATACTGTGCCTTAAGAAATTCCAGTGATGCCGAGCACTCCAAACACGCCGGCTTTATTTTGTGTCGCCAGTTGTTCCTTTGCCTTGAGGTAAGTCATGAATAGGCCGCCGCTCTTTTCCGCAAAGCCCACGTCGTCAACAGTCAATACGCGCATACCCAAACTAATCTTCGCGCGAATCGGATTGAGCGCGGTGTCGAAAGCTTCTTCGGTGATAGTTAGTTCGGTGATGCGCACCGGCACGATGCGTCTCGGTCCGAATACGAAGACAGTTAATGCTGCCTCGACGGCCACGATCTCCAAACTGCCGGATGCGGCGGTGGCGTTGTTGTCCTGCAAAGCGGCGCTGGTGGGGTAAATCAAAACTTCCAATGCTGCCAGCAGCGGGTGCAGACCCATTTTGGTCACGTCGCTGTCAACTACTTCGAGTTGATCGGTCGCATCGATCTCGGCTTCAACCTTGATCGTTTCCACCGGCGGTCCTTTCAGTCTGAGCGCTTCAATGCGATCGCCACTCTCAGCACCGACTCCCCTGATTTGAAAACTTCGCGTCAGCGTGTCCGGGTTGTACTGCAACGGGATGATGCGCAGCACCGCACCGCTCTGCGGATCCAGCACCACGATGCCGCCCTTCAATATTTTTGGTGATCCGGGAAATGAGCTCATTTGCGAGGCTGTCCTTTTTCTTGTATCGCCGCTTCGGCCGCTTTTTCTATTGCGTCCAGCGCCGCCGGGTCCGTAACTCCCGCCGCTTCGGCCGCCGCTCGCGCCGCCTTGGCACTTCCAGCTTTTACCGCGGAGCGCGCGCCTTCTTTTAGTTTGTCGCGCGCGGATTTCGGCAGCCATCCGGCAACCGCATCAATTGCCGGATCGAGAACTTTTTCTCCGATTACCTCCAAAGCCGACTTTGGCCCGCTGCCTTTCGGCGCCGGCGGAATGGGCTTCCACACATTCGGATTCACCTGAGTTGGATCTGGCAACTCGAACTTCGGGTGGTAGTTGAAATCGATCGGAGGCTTTGTTGGCGGAACGGATGTCTCCGGCGCTTCTTTGCCCAGGGTGGGCGGTTTCAACTTCTCGGTCATCACGTTTACGTGGAAGCTCTTTGGATGAAATCTTATTTCGACCCGGCGGTTGGGCGCGCTGGATGTTTCATCCTTGGTTTTGACAGCGGGCGACCCTTCACCTTTGCTTTCGGTCGAGATAATTGAGCCGGCAATTCCCAGGTCTGCCAACGCCTGTTTCACAACCTCGGCGCGTTCCTGGCCCAACTCGAGGTTGCTGCTTTCGGTGCCCACAGTGTCCGCGTGCCCGATGACCGTTATGGTCGAGAGGTTATATTTTCGCAGGAGCACCTGAATGCGATGCGCAACCGTCGCTAACTTTGCAGCGTGAGCTGGTTTCAATTCTGACTTGCCCGTGGCGTAGTCATCCAGCGTCTCCGAACCGAGCGCGGCCGCGAGGAAAGGCGAAGCCTCCTCCAGGATTTTGTCTCCGGCGGCGGCCTGATTGATGCCGGGCAGAGGATCGCGCTGAACGACGGCGCTTCGCGCCTGGCCCACGTTTACCACTTCACCACGCGCGAATCCGTCCGCGGCCCGATCGGCTTCCCGCTCGCTCGCGTCTCCCGGTTGGCTGACGCCGTGAGAACCGGCGCCGCCTGGTTGAGCTACGTGGGCCAATTCATGGGCCAACAGTTTTTGTCCTTCCGCGGTTTGCTCTGAGAAGCGGCCAGCCCCGAATACGACGTCGTTACCCACGGTGTAGGCTTTCGCATTCACCAAGCGCGCCGAGTCGGCTGCTTGAGCATCGGTGTGCACCCGGACGTGGCTGAAATCCCGATCGAACCGTTGTTCCATGCGCGCCTGAGTCTCATCAGTAAGCGGTTGGCCCGGCGAGCCGAGCACTTGATCAACCACCGCCGGAACTGCAGGCTGCAAGTGTTCGCCGTCTAATTTGCGTTCCAACGGATCAGTGCTGCTCACTGCCTTGCGTTGCAAAGCAATGGGCGGAGTCGTGAGAGACGACTTCCGGGCTTTCTCACTGATCCTGCTTGAGCGCTTGCTCACTGTTGCCTCCGTTTGCCTGACCTACCTGCATGGAGTTTCAAGGCTGAACAATCTTCAGCAATTCCTTTTGCTGGGCGCCTGTTAGTTTCTGGAATACTTGTCCCAGAGCGTCGCCTTTATCGGCGAGTCGTTTCGCAACTGTCTTTGCCGCGGGGAGTCCAAATAGAGATCTGAGTATTTCGCGCAGCACTCCCATCATCGTATCGACATCCGCTTGCCGATATCTCGTGATGGTGTTGAGGATCCTTTCCTCCGGTGTCTGGCTGGCTTTGACTATCTCCGCGAAGGCCTTGTTTACTTTTTCTCTTGCCGCAACGCAGTTCGCCACATTCAATCCTGCGACTCGGCAGGCATCATCATCGTTGGGATTGGGCATGGTCCGACTCATGATAGAGGTAGGATCATTAAAACCGGCCGGCTTTGTCAGTTCCTTGCGAAACCAAAGCACTCGGTTTGAAATATTCATAGAATCGTTTTGGCCATGCACCTCGATGTAATTGTAACGGTCCAAGGGAAAGGCGAGCAGGTGATGCAACTCATGAGCAAACCCTTGCGGCTCTCCACCGGACCAATTGGTGGAGTATTCCCACCTATCCGTATCGACATCCACCTTGAAGGTGTCTGCGTCTGCGACCTTTACGAACTCGATATCAACGAGGTAGCCCCTGGTGGAAGCCCTCTTTTCGATGGCATCTTCCATTGCTTCGATGGACTCCACGTCTTTGTCTGTCCCGCCCCCTTTCTTCGTAAGCATGATCGTCGCCTTTACAACTATGTTGTTCGGATCTCTGGCGTCGACGTAGTAGTTGCCACCGGAGGTTCCCGGCCTCTTTACAAGTGTTGCGCTGGCCGAAGTTGATTCTTCGAGTTTTTCTTTGGCTTTGGCCTGAGGAGTGGCCATCCTCTTTTTTTCCGCACCGACTGCGGTCGCGGTTGCGGCCTTTGTTGCGGCGCCTATTGTCGCGGGCGGCTTTACCGGAAGATCGAAAAGATCTTTCAGTTTCGCTATGAAGTCCAGGCAGTTGGTCTTGGCTTTGGCATTGACGATTATCTCGTCGGCTGTTGCTTTCGTCCCGGGTTCGAGATCGGTGGCGACGACGGGCAACTTTACATATTCCGGATGCGCTTTGACCGCGGCGGCTTTTGCGTCGTAGGCGGCATCCATTGCGGGGTCAGGACAACGCTGAATTAGTTTTCGTGAAAGCTGTGAGCTTTGCTGGACCACATGCGTCAACTCGTGGGCCAGCAACCGCCTGCCCGTTTGGGTACCCGGCATAAAGCGGCCGGCACCAAACACAATGTTGTGGCCCACCGTATAAGCCCGCGCGTTTACTTCACGCGCGGATTGCTCGGCGACTCCACCGGAATGCACGCGCACGCGCGAGAAGTCATGACCAAAGCGCTGCTCCATGTCCTGGCGCAAGGAAGCATCCAGCGGCCTGCCGGAGCCCGCAAGAGCGCGCTCTACACTTTCGGGCGCCGACTCTGCCGGTCCGGATATTGATCCGGTGAAACGCTGAATGCGCAGTGGCGTTCGGCGACTTCCGGCAGGTTTCGGCGCGGCCAGCGCCTGATCGGCGATCTGGTCTGCTTCCTGTTCCAGCGGATCATTACTCGCCCCGATCGCGAGCTTTCGCATCACCGGAGATTCGGAAGTTCGAAAACCACCAGCGCTTCCGCGCTGATTGGTAGCTTCGTGTTGCAGACTCGTTTTGTTCTTTTCACACTCTCCACATTGACCACCAGCCACGGTGTGATTTCCGCAAGCACACTTACGCTGTAGCTTGCCGCCCCGCAGCGCCGACGCCCGTAAAGAGTTCGCTTGCAATTGAGCCTGTTCACTATTCATCGTGGTCTTGAAAGCTGCCAATTAACTATTCCAATTGACCTCTCGCGCTCACTTCCTATCCGCTTCAGTTTTCAAATGCACCTGCATTTCGATCACAGAGCCCCCACCTCATCACTTCGTCGCGGGCGTTGCGTCAGTTGCTTCTTTCGGAGGCGACGGTGGTGGAATCTCAATGTCGAGGTGAAAGTGGAGCACCATTGGGGCTGGTCCGTGCCAGTTAAGATTGCCGCCCATCAGATTGCCCATGAAGCCAACATTGCGTGTTCCGGTAGCGTGGTTGACCTCTTCGGCAACGCCGAAATCGTTATAGAGAACGCGCCAGCGCGCGCCGACGGCGGCAGCCGCATCGTTGAGGTGCAGAAGAAATCTGACTGCGGCCTCGTGTTTCCAGAAACCGCGAT